>NZ_JBISEO010000004.1:72539-351000 GCF_044383795.1 Paenibacillus sp. JSM ZJ436 | reverse complement strand
CATACCATACTTTTGAGGACCTTGAGAAGGACATCCAGGCATATATTCATTTTTATAACTATGAACGATTACAAGCTAAATTAAACGGCCTTAGTCCAATGGAATTCAGATCTAAGGCCGCCTAATTAATTTTATTTATTTGTACTGTCTACTTGACGGGGTGCAGTTCACCTATTGGGACAGCCCTTTTCCAATTTAGATGTGGTTATCTACGGTGAAGACGGTGCTTCTTTCACGGTAACCTTATACGGTGCAGGAACGTAGGCTTCCGCCGTCGCCTCTGAAATCACCTGAGGATACATTTTGTCTGGATCCGGCGGAGTGACCGAGTAATACACCACCGCTTCCCAATCACTTACGAACTCTATAGAGGATACCATAAGGCCGTAACCAGGATGCGGCATATCGCTTTTCGTAATGACTACCTTGTTCACATTCTCGTCCACCTTGATTACATCGCTGGAGACCTGATCTCCTCCCTCACCAGGCGGAATTTCAACAGGCGGCTTCTCATTCGGAAAGCCATTCAGAAAGTCCCTTGCGGCATGGACCATTTGGGCGGCTTCCATACGCGTTAAGGTTTCCTTCGGCTGAAACTCATCCTTGTCATTCAGATCAGCCATGTTCGTAATGAGCAGAAATTGCACCGCGCCCCGGAATTCTTCGGAGATCTTTTCCTCATCGGCAACCTCTATATGGATCGCGATAATCGGATAATCACCGGTAGACTGTACAGCGGCATGAAGCAATCCGGCAAAGGTCTCCCGGTTGATTGGCTTATTCCACGCCATCTCGTTCGTGACCGGCAGCCCGTGCATCGCTGCAATGTTCACTGCTTCACTGAACCAGGCACCGTCCGGCACTGAGCTGAACGATTGACCGCTGAAATTCGGAAATACCTGAAGCTCTGTCGCATTCACGATCATTTGCACCGCTTGTGCGGCCGTAAGAGACTGGTTCGGAGCAAATCGGTCCTCTGAAATCCCATTAATCACTCCGGCGCGCTGCAGATCCTTCACAATGGCGAGCTGGCTGCTATCCTCCACATCGGAAAAAGCAAACGCAGAAGCTGACATACTGCCCACCAGAGCGGATGACATAAGTAACGCTGAGATCATCTTGGTTGATTTTTTCATAATATGCACCTCCTATACCTTACAGACGCCATTCGGCAGCCAGATGTTTCAGTTTATCGCGTTTTTGTTTCCCGGCTGCAGCTAAGACGGACTTGACTCATCCTGCCGATCCCCGTCCAAACCGAGCTTGATATACATTTCTCCCGAATAGCCTTGAAGCTTCTGCTCCAGAGCCTGCGCCTGATCCTTGAAGGCATTCAGCTCTCGAATCATCCGGGAACGGCCCGCCGGACTAAACGTATCATGAATTCGTTCTTTAAAATAATCATGGACAATATAATTGCGCTGTTTCCATACTTCTTTCAGCTGAACCGTCTCTTCCTCGGAAAAGGGAAAATAGTGCTGTATTTCCTGAACGAGCTGACCTAGCGAGCTACTTAGCTTACGCTGATACAGCTGCGTAAAATCTTCTTCCGAAGGCACCTGACCCTTGGACAGCTTGATGAGCATGAGCAAATTCGCCAGCTGCTGCTCCAGAGCCTGGGAATAATAGACCGCCAAACCGAAATAGGTTAACAGCTCTTTGGAGTGTTCGCTGTCCAGCAAACGTGTCTGATTCATAGAGTCCTCCTATACATCGCTGCTATTTCGTGTTTATCGTGTTCACCTTCTATGGTATAGGAAGATTCCCCCTCCTTCAATCACAAAAAAACCTAAACCCGTCCATTGGCCATGACAAGTTCAGGTTGTGAAGCTTTAGATGATGAAGTTAATTTGTGAATTAGGCGACACAGCACATCTCGCGGCATACCTCCACGCAGCGACGGCAAGCGGCTGCACAGTCCTGGCAATGCTGATGCGGATGCTTCTCACACTCTGCAGCGCAGGCTTCACAAATCTGGATCGTCAGGCTGCAAATGTTCGAGGCAAACGGGCTCATCCGGCTCATGGCATCCGCGGCAAACGAACAAATATCTGAACACTCCCGAGTCAGTTCAATACATTCACGCAGCATGGCAATATCATATTCCTTCAGGCAGGAAACATAGCAGACGTTGCTGGCATTCACGGCTTCAAAACAAGCCTCAATACAATCTTTATACTGTAATTCTTGACTCATGTATGTTTACCTCCCATGATAATGTCTGATGAAAATGTATTAAACGAAAATCCAAGCCGCTGAATCAAGTTGGCTCTGACAGTTTTTGCAGCTGCTGCTTCAATGCTGTACGATCAAACTGTTCCCCGATAAAGACCAGCACATCTCGCAGCTCCACCTCCTGTGGCAGCCGGGTGTAATCCGTCTCGCGGAAGGCATATTGGAACAGGTAACGGCTCGCCGTATCCTGAAACGTCAGGATGCCCTTGGCCCGGTATATATCACGCGGTAGCTCGCGAATCCATGCCTCGAATTTGCGGCTATCCAGCGGACCTTGAAGATGATGGGTATAGGACATGACATGAGCATGAGTGTCATGAGAAGCTGCTCCGGCTTTGAAGCTGCGCCCTGGTGTATTCAATATTTCATCATCCACCGCTCCCTCAGGTACAGCAGCACTTTGTTCTGAACGGCTAACCGCACTCAGCATCGGCTCCAGATCGACATGACATCGAACAGCCTCGAAGGCAGCTGCAGACCGGTTCCACTTCTCCACAATCTCTGTGACCTCTGACAATTCGTCCTGGCTTAGCCGGTCTGCCTTGTTCAGGATTAACACATTGGCGCAGCGAATTTGTTCCTGCATCAGCCGATAGGTTTTGGCCCGCTGCTCCCGGTGAAGGTGAAGAAGATGCGGAGTATCTACAACCGTAATCATCTGCTGAAGCTCAATATTTAAATAGAGGGAAGCCTCGGCGACACCGTCGAGGATCTCCATCGGATTCGCGGCTCCGGTCGCCTCCACCACGATGACATCCGGACGATCGCGCTGCAGCAGCATGCCGAGCTCCGCGGCAAAATCCGCCCGGATGGTACAGCACACACACCCGCTGAGCAGCTCAGAGGTAGGGACGTCTGCCCCGGCCGCCAGGCTGTCGATGTTCACCTCGCCAATCTCATTCATAACGACGGCAGGCTTTAGGCCCTCCTGCTTCCAATGCTGCAGCAGCCGAGTCAGCAGAGTCGTTTTACCGCTCCCTAGAAAACCTGATAATATGTATACAGGAGTCATCTTGTTTCGCATATTGTTCTCTTTCCTTTCCACACGTTCTGTTAGCGAGTGTACTATAAGTGAAAGACGAAGAGCAACCAAGGATTCATATTTTTAATGTTTGATTCAAGAAAGGAGTACATACCATGAACTCAGTAGAAGAACATCGTAAAGAGGCACCGGCCTCGGTCAGCTGTATGGTTATTACCGTCTCGGACACCCGTACATTAGAAACAGATCAGAGCGGTCGGTTGATATGTGAGCTCCTGGAGACTCAAGGTTATATCGTGGCTGGACGAACAATCGTAAAGGATGATTATGAACAAGTCCGCGAGCTGCTATATGACGCTTCCAGCCGTCTTGACATTGACGCCGTCTTGCTTACTGGCGGTACAGGTATCTCCGGAAGAGATACAACGTATGAAGCCGTGGCTTCCATGCTGAGTAAGGAGCTCGCCGGATTCGGGGAGGTTTTTCGTTTCCTCAGCTATCAGGAGATCGGTTCCGCAGCGATTTTGAGCCGCGCTGTGGGTGGGTCGATCGGGGACACGGCTATCTTCTCCATGCCGGGCTCGGTCAATGCCGTTAGACTCGCTATGGACAAGATTTTGCTGCCCGAGCTCAGACACGTTGTGCGAGAGCTGAAAAAGCCGGTATCATAAGCTCATAAGCTGAATACCCAAGCATATCTGCATTCCTGTATTTCTCACTTAACACAACAACGCTCCGGTGCATACCGGAGCGTTGTTGTGGTGTTATTATTTGTTATCATCCGACTCATTCATATGGTCCCCTGCGTGAAGCTCATTGGATTTCAACAGCTCGGACGCAATCCTTTTGATTTGTTCCTCATACTGGCCTTGATTCTCACCGGAAGACAAGTAGACGAAGGCTGAGGATTTCTCTTCGACAAGTACGGCGTCCAAGCCTTCACCGTCTTCTTCCACAGCTCCGCCATACAGCTCCTTCATCTGAGCCATACGTGTCTCTTCATCCGGATAAACGAACAGCTTGATCTGCTGATCCTCTGCATCCTTAATCAGATACTGATACTGGATGCTTCCATCCTGAGCTTCAGTAAACGATTCTTTCGTCAGCTCCATGCCTTCATCCTGAAAGCGCTCCTTCATGATCGTCAGGAACTTCCCATTCAATCCGCGTCCTTCTTGCGCTGCTTCCTGCGTTCCTTCCTCGAAGGCTTGTCCGTTATATTGCTCCACCTCGCGCTCAACAACGTCCTGGCTGCAGCCTGCAATTCCAAAGGCCAATAAACCTGCCGCTGCCGCTTTACCCCAAGATTTCATCATTTTAGGCATCCTCCTTCTATGACATCGAAACCACCGTTCTTCCGACGGCCTGACCCTGCAAAATCTGCCCCAGGGTGGCTGGCAGCTCTGCAAGACCTACTTCGCGAATTCCCTCAGCCAGCACACTTTCCGGCTTCCATGGTCCTGCCAGCAGAGACCAGACATCCTTTCTTACAGACATCGGGCAATAGACCGAGTCAATGCCGAGCAGTCGGATATTTCGAAGGATGAACGGATATACCGTACCGGGGAAATCGGTTCCTCCCGTCAAGCCGGATAATGCTGCAGAGCCTCCATACTTCAGCTGCTTCAAAATATCTGCCAGCCTCTCGCCGCCAACCGGATCAATAGCACCTGCCCATCGTTCAGCGGAAATCGGTCCTGGTTTCTCCGGGGGAAGCTCGTCTCTGGAGATGACCTGATGCGCTCCGAGAGCTTTCAGCCAGGCCTCCTCCTTCTCTTTTTTACCCGTGGATGCCACAATTTCATAACCAAGCCGCGATAGGATAGACACTGCGAAGCTGCCTACTCCCCCGGTTGCACCCGTCACTAGGACCGGACCATGCTCCGGCTTCAGTCCATTATGAATCAGAGCATGAACCGACAGTGCCGCAGTGAAGCCCGCCGTACCGATGCCCATAGCTTCCTTCGCTGACAAGCCGGCCGGCAGCTTCACCAGCCAATCGCCGTTCAGACGCGCATATTCGCTGAAGCCTCCTTCATGGCTGACTCCAAGGTCATAGCCTGTGCAAAGCACATGATCGCCTACTTCATATTCAGGATGACTGGACTGCACCACCGTCCCCGCCAAATCAATGCCTGGAATGAACGGATAGCGCCGCACAATTCTTCCATCTGGTATAGAAGCAAGGCCGTCTTTGTAATTGACGCTGCTGTAGGAAACCTGGATTGATACATCACCCTCCGGCAGCTGCTCCGGACCCAGCTGTGTCACGCCAGCCCGAAATCCTTGTTCATCCTTATTTACCACATACGCTTGAAAAGCTTCAGGTATCCCCATGTCTAATTCCTCCTGACCATTTGCTTTCATTTTTAATATACCCATTGTAGTACAGTTCTTCTCAAGATGGTAATTTAGATGTCATCACTGTATGACTTCGACTGAAAAAACACCCTCAAGTGCAAGCTGGATGCTGGTGCACTTAAGAGTGTTCTCAAATTTTAAGCATATCGTTGAGACTTTTGCAGTATGGCTTGCGCAACGGCCCACCATGTAATGCCAGCAATGAGGGTCAGGAGCAGCTTACGATCCCATGAATAGTCGTCTGGCAATTCTCCTCGAAAATAATAAATATTCAATAAAGGCACCAGGCTTCCTCTAGACAGGATTTGTGTGAAGCAATAGCCCATAATGACGAATAATGCCCACCCTATTTGACGCACAAGGACCATAGACAATAAACCCAATCCGCACATAAAAAAAGTCTGAACGGCAATTTGGATAAAATACGCTAGCAGCTGTTTGTAGTCGGCATACTGTACAATGAAATGAAACGAAATAAATACAATTATGATATATAGGATATAAAAGACAGTTGCTCTGTAAGCACCATAATAAAATCTAGACACAGGGTAGGTAAATAAGGTTTCACTCCCCTCCTCTTCTAAGATATTGTAAAAAATACAAATCGTCCACCAGACTCCCGCTGCAGGAATGATATATTCCATTGCCGGTAAATAATAGGCTTCATTATGGTGAGTTAACACAGCATATATCATAGTTACACAAAGGCAAAAAACAGGGATAACAGCGTTGAACCCTAAAGCCATCACGTCAAAACGAAATAATTTCATCATGTTCATGAGTTTGTTTGTTTTCCCATCAGATAAAGATACCCTTCTTCAAGCCCGGCGTTAACCTGGTAAGCCCCTTCCACAGGTTTGTCTGACAGAAACTTAATGATGAATTTTCCACCTTCAGACTCTGTTGAGATGACTTCAATATGTTCAGATTCACGATAATACGTCTCCTTGTCCAGTTCCTTCTTCCAAACTTTTCCTTGAGCTATAGCTGCAACATTATTAATTTCACCCGTTACGAGAAGCTTACCTTTATGAAGAACCGCGACCTCGTCACATACTGCGACAACATCCTCCACAATATGGGTGGAAATGATCACTATATTATCTTTAGACAATCCTCTTAATAACCTTCTAAACCGGATTCGTTCTTCAGGATCTAATCCTGCTGTCGGTTCATCGACAATTAATATTCGGGGATTTCCTAACAAAGCTTGAGCAATGCCTAATCTCCTGAGCATTCCTCCCGAGAGAGCACCGACCTTCTTGTGGAGCTGCTCTGTAAGATTGACATGCTCACTGATTTCTATTATTTTGCGCTTATAATCCTCAACCTGTTTAAGAATTGCAATATGCTGAAGCAGTTCCATAACCTTCACATTCTTGAACAATGAAAAATGCTGTGGCAAGTATCCGATCAATCTTTGAACCTCGCGTTTATTGCTCCATCTGATCTCATTGTATGACACTGTGCCTTCGCTACAGTCAATTAATGTAGCTAAAATTCGCATGAGTGTAGATTTACCGGCTCCGTTCGGCCCCAGAAGTCCAAACATGCCTGGCTTTATTTGAAGTGAAACATCTGATAATGCCTGATTATTTCCATACTGTTTAGAAATATGCTCAATAGATAACAGCATGCTCACACCTGCCCTTCTTCCATTTTATCCGCGATAAATTGTTTAATTTGTCCTTCGTTGGCTCCTTTTTCGATCATGACGAGCCATTGTCTAAAAAATGTTCTCATCTCTTCCCGATACTCTGAATTTTTCTCTATCCACAATTTAAATTCGGGGTCTATATATCCATAGTCAACAAATCGAGCCAGTGAGCTTTTCTCATCGATATTGTGCTGTAGATAATACCAATGTTCATAAGCCACAAGCATCAAATCCTCATTAGCTGCATTCATAGAGATTTCGGGTGAGCGCAGCAGGCTACTCGTGATTCCTGCCACATTTAAAGCTTCATAGTTTAGAATGTCATGATTTAGATGGCTCTGAGTCGATACAATCCAATAGTCTCCGAGATCCCATGTTGATTTAAATACTTTGGCTGCTTCAATGGGAAGGGGGAGAAAAAATATTTTTGTCAATTGTGGCTTTTGAATACCAAAATCATCTAAAATCTTAGGGCGAATCTGCTGTATAGCATCAATATAATTTCTTATGGACTCTTCTGCTTTATAATTGGATAACGAATCGAATACCGTCATTTGATCCATCCTTTGTGATTTGACCATTCCCGCGACGACGGTTATGCCGCTGCTCGTTTCCCCTTTCCAAATTCCTGGACTGCTCTGGGTCAAATTCGTAAAAATATGTTTATCACCTGAGTATCGCAGCTCATAGCTTATGGGAGTGTCAATCAAACTGCTTGGCACCTGCACTAATCGGTAGCCGTCTTGATTAATCATAGATGGGTAATAACCCGGAGACGGGAGCCAGTTAAAGTATGCAGGAAGTAAAACGGCCTGTTCATTCGCGTAAAAATAAGGAGAGCTTATCCCGCTATATGTTATACGCAGATGAACCGACTCCCCCTTCACAACATTCTTTGCAAGTATAATCTCTAATCTGTCTTGATTCCGGTGAAATTGAAGATTATTTCCTGTCTCGTCTTGTATATGTTCAATATGAAAATTATGGTATAGGCTAAAAGTAAGCTTATCTACATTCTTCCCCATCCGTAAATCTAAATCTGCTTGTACTTGCAATGACCTTTTTACATCCAGTTTCACTTGATACGATTGAACTTGGAATTCAATGGGCTCTTTAGCTTTCTGATCAACAACCATCTCGGAATAAAAATTTTTGTCATAAAGCTCTTTCGAATCCTTCTCGCTTAGTGTATGAATCACTTGGCTGGGCTGCAAAATGATATATTGATTGATAATAATCAAGGCCATGCAAACTATAGCACCTGCAATTGCACTCGGCATTTTGATCTCTTGTTTCATCTTTAATTTAAGAATCATCATGATTACAAGTAAGGCGAGCCACTGCAGCTTTATAAGCCAGCGGTTTAATTCTAATGGAAATCCGTATATGGGATCATATAACAGATGAATATCGGACTGGCCTAAATTGAGGATGGATAGTAATGGATATAGATTGATATTTAGAACAGCCATCAAATTCGTAAGGATTAAGGTATTCATCGGCCCCGCAAAAATATTGAACAGCAATAATCCCAGCAATGAGGCTTTGAACTTCCCACTCCCTCCCAGCAAACATCCTAGCCAGGCAGAGATCCAAAACGGCAGCACATAATAAAGCATGATGTATAATACGGTTTTGATATAAATCTCAAATGGAACTCCAAACCTATTGAAGAATAACAAAATGATAGACAGAGAAAGGAGAGCATAGCCCACAATCAGGAAAACAACACAGACAAATTTGGAAATGAATTTATGTAAGTATCCCATTGAGATCGTATTCACAAGTTCAGACATCTGGTTAGTGTTATCTTGACGGACCATGTAGAACCCGATGATCGAAAAATACAACATAAACAACATACCAATCTGCACGACTGCTGCACTGGAGGTTAATGCTCCCCCTGCGTCACCAGACACTAACCGAAACCACACAATGTACAGTAAACCTATGATTAATAGAATGAAAGAAATCCAGAAAAACCATCTACGCAGTAAAATCATTAGATCAAATTTTATACTGTTCATCACTTTGTTGACCATATCAAGTTTTCTCTCCTAGACTTACGTTTTATTTGCACCCTGTATACTACAATACCAAATTTTCAATATTATGGCATGCCATTTATGATAATTCTTTATTGTGTCTTTTGAGTCTAAGATGTAGAGAACAACTGGAAATAGCCTCCCCTTGTCGAATTGCATGTAAAGCTCCCGAGAAATGACGTCTTCTGCGCTTTCCCGAGAAATAATGATCTACATGCCGCTGCTTTAAAAGCCTTTACGCAAAAAAAAAGACCTGCCTCAGCAGGTCCCTCCTCATCTACCATTAATCCTCATCCTGTTGATCCTGTCCCAGCTCCTCCATATACTCCGCGATCAAGCGCTGCTTCAGCTCCCATACCTGCTCGCTTAAATTAATACGATAGATTTCGGGGTTCAGCTTGCGGAGATATTCTGGCCAGAACTGCTGCAGCTGTCCATTATGATGCTCACGGATCTCCTCCAGTGTCGGCAGCTCATACACGAGCTGGCCTTGGTCAAATATAGGCGTCAGCATCGGCACCGCCTGAAAGTCCCGGACATTCTTGCGCATGTAAGGATGTAGCGGATTAAACAGCTTCAGCTTGCCTCCCTCCGGCGGCATGCTCTCTTCAGGGAAGCAGATGTAATCTGCAATGGCTTTCCCGCTTCCTTTGGAGATAATTCGGTACACTTCCTTTTTGCCAGGGGTGGACACCTTCTCCGGATTGGCAGAAATTTTAATGGTGGCTTTCATGGCTCCATCTACTTCCCGCTCCACCAGTTTGTATACGCCGCCCAGAGCAGGCTGATCCGCTGCCGTTATCAGCTGGGTGCCTACGCCCCAAATATCAATCTTGGCACCTTGTGCCTTCAAATCCAGAATTGTATTCTCATCCAGATCATTGGAGGCGACAATCTTGACATAAGATAGGCCCGCATCATCCAGCATTTGACGCGCCTTGATGGATAGATACGCAAGATCTCCGCTGTCCAGGCGGATAGCGTTCATTCGTTTCCCTTGAGCCTCCAGCTTCTTCGCCGTCCGGATTGCGTTCGGCACACCGCTGGACAAAGTATCGTAGGTATCAACCAGCAGCGTCACCTGATCAGGCATAACCCGGGCAAAAATATCGAATGCCTCCTGCTCATTATGAAACGTCTGCACCCAGGAATGCGCGTGCGTGCCCTTCGTTGGAATGCCGAACTGCTCACCGGCCAGCATATTGGAGGTAGCATGAAATCCCGAAATATATGCAGCCCTGGCTCCCCATACGGCAGCATCTGCTTCCTGCGCACGGCGGGTTCCGAACTCCAGCAGGGTATCCCCGCTCGCAACCTGGCGGATCCGGGAAGCTTTAGTTGCAATCAGCGTCTGAAAATTCATAAAGTTCAAGATGGCTGTCTCCACCAGCTGCGTTTCCATAATGCGTCCCTCTACCCGGATTAAAGGCTCGTTGGCGAAGACCAGTGAGCCTTCCTTCATGGCGTGTATCGTTCCTTGAAACCGGAAATGACGCAGCTCCTCCAGAAAGGCAGGCTCGTACTGCTCCTCCTGCTTGGCTAAGTAAGCGATATCCTCTTCACTGAATTGCAATTGATTAATATAGTTAACAATTCGCTCCAGGCCGGCAAACACAGCATACCCGTTGCCGAAGGGAAGCTTGCGGAAATAAGCCTCGAATACGGCCCGAGTCTCGTGAGAGCCGTTAACCCAATGTGCGTACATCATATTGATCTGATATTTATCCGTATGCAAAGCCAGTCCAGCCTTCATGTGATGCTCCTCCTTCGTCCGCTGCCCGGTGCCTCGTTCAAGAGCCGGTCCCCGGGTTTTAGTTGCTGTTTATTACCCTCGCGCCCAGAGTTCCTTCAAAATGTGTTAAGGCCCAATCATGTCCTGCAGCATTAAAGCTGGCTACTGCATCCTTATATACCGTGATGTTATAGCCCAGATTGTAAGCATCCACAGCCGTGTGCAGCACACAAATGTCTGTACAGACACCGATCAGGCTGATTTCCCGAATGCCTCGCTCTCTCAGCTTGACATCCAGATCCGTTCCGCAAAAAGCACTGTATCGGCTCTTGTCCATCCAGTAAATCTGTTCCTTATTCTCTTTATATGCCGATTCCAGTGCACCAAAGAGATTTCTGCCTTCAGTCCCGCGAAGGTTATGCGGCGGAAACAGCTTGGCTTCAGGGTGGTAGGCTTCGTTCTCTTCATGCAAATCTACGGCCATGACGACAAAATCCTGCTGCTCCACATAGCGGCGGGTTAGCTCAGCCACGGTATGCTGGATCGCGACAGCTGCTTCTCCTACCGGGAGCTTGCCGTTTACGAAATCATGGGTAAAATCAATTACGATTAATGCCTTCATGTCTATACACACTCCTTATTCACCTTATTTCAAAGCACTTTGCTTCTGCGCAGGCTCGCTGCAAGATATAGCGATCCCTCAGCACGTTTCAGTTTCCCGAGATTAAGTGTACATGGATAGCAGTGGTGTATGGTCTGTGAATCGGTACAGCTGTGCCGGACGCTGGGAATACTGATTGGAGCTCACCGGCTTTCCGTCCTCATTCCGCACCTCCTCCAGAATTCCCTGGCGGCTGCGTGTGGATGTGATCTTACGGATAAAATTCGGCTCCTTAAATTCCGGCACGACCGTCTGAATGACCTGATACAGCTCGCTTAACGTAAACTCCTCCGGCAGGAACTGCTTGGCAATCGTCGTCTGCAGCATTTGCTGCTGAATTTGGCGGTAAGCATCCAGAATGATGCGTCGGTGGTCAAAGGCGAGCTCCAGCTCATCCAGAGCCTGGCTCACGGTGAAAAGTCCGACCTCTTCCGCATCATCCGCAGCCTGCCGGTGCTCCAGCATCCATTCCTCGACTAAGGCGTAAAAGGCATGGCTGATAATCCATCCGCGTGGATCCCGCCCAGGGTCACTATATACGCCAAGGTATTCCAGATGGCCGCCATCGACTCCGGTTTCTTCCTTAAGCTCTCGTGTTGCAGCATCATATATAGATTCGCTTTCCCGGCAGAATCCTCCAGGCAGCGCCCACATACCGGCACAAGGCCAGGATTTACGGCGGATCAGCATCACCTTGAGCTCACGAATCGGCAGGGTCTTGGTGACGGTCTTTCGCTCCCGCTTCGTCAGGGTAAACATTACAATATCGGCCGGTACGCCATCGGGAGTCCGGTAGCGCTTCGTAGTAGATTGAGATGGATCTGCATTTTGCGTCATGTGATCACCATTACTTTTAATTTGATAATATCATTATGACATACTAATCTGGACTGTCAAGCCCTTCCTGAGAATTCCTTGCTCCTTACGATACCCTTAGATATTACATTTCATGTTGTTAAGGAAAGACAGAGAAAAGGTGCGGACCCCAGGTCCGCACCTTTTCTAGCCGCAGCTGCTCGGTGGCGCTTCTTTACCTGTCTCGACATTTACCTTCTGCGAGACGGTATCATGAATGACTGACATCACGAGCTGCAGCAAATAGTTAATATCGCTTTGGCTCTGTTGAAACTCCGACACAACAGGAATAGCGTCAATTTCATCCTGAAGCTCATCAATTTCACGTTCGATTTTGGTTACCATGTCCTGGTTCTGGAAGGTTTCAAACGCCACGATTTCCTTCTGCTTCTTCTTGATCGTTTGAATCAGCTTCTGCACATGCTCATGACTGCGGATTTTCTCCTCCGCCTGCTGAAACATTTTGACTTCCTCACTTGTCGAAATGAGCTCTGCCAGCTCTTTCGTTTTCTTCATAATATCTTCCCGGATTACCAGGTCGCGGCTGTCGAAGGAAGCCATTCCGTATTTATTTACACGCTGTTCCTGAGTCACGTTCATCGCTCCAATTCATAGTATTATCAATCCACACTTGCACAACCTAAACCGCATCGCTTGCAGGAATGACAGGCTCCATCATCTCGCCCTTGATATACCAGGTCATTGGATCAGTGATACGAACATGCACCAAACTGCCAATCAGATCCTCGGTGCCTTCAAAATGGACCAGCTTATTGCTGCGCGTTCTCCCGGACAGCATATGATCCTTGTTCTTGCTGACCCCTTCAACCAGAACCTCCACAATGGCATCCTTCATCCGGTCATTGCTCTTGCGGCTGTATTCATGAATTGCATCGTTCAATAGCTGCAGACGCTGCTTCTTGACAGCCATCGGAACATTATCCTCCATAACCGCTGCAGGCGTTCCTTCCCGCGGAGAATAGATAAAGGTATAGGCGAAATCAAAGCCTACTTCACGGACCAGGGAGAGCGTCTCTTCGAACTGCTCATCACTTTCGCCCGGGAAGCCCACAATGATATCCGTAGTCAGAACAACGTCCGGAATGGCTCGCTTAATCTTACCGACCAGCTCCAGATAAACCTCCCGCGAATACTTGCGGCTCATCTTCTTCAGGATCTCACTGCTGCCGGATTGAACCGGGAGATGAATATGCTCCACCAGATTGCCCCGCTTCGCCAGCACCTCAATCAGATGATCGTCAAAGTCCCGCGGATGAGAGGTCGTAAAGCGCACTCGAGGTATATCAATTTTGCGGATTTCATCCATCAGGTCTCCGAAACCGTACTGAATATCCGTAAAATCCTTCCCGTAGGCGTTCACATTCTGGCCCAGCAGCGTAATTTCCTTAAAGCCCTGTCTGGCCAGCTCACGCACCTCGGCAATCACATCATCCGGCCGGCGGCTCCGTTCTTTACCACGGGTGTAAGGCACGATGCAATAGGTACAGAATTTGTCGCAGCCGTACATGATGTTAACCCAGCCGCGCAGACCTTCTCTTTTCTTGGGCAGATTCTCGACGATGTCGCCTTCCTTGGACCATACCTCCACAACGAGCTCTTTGCTGAGCAGAGCCTCCTGAATGAGGTGTGGCAGGCGATGAATATTATGTGTGCCGAAGACCAGATCCACAAAGCCATGCTTTTGCAAAATCCGCTTGACTACGCCTTCCTCCTGCGCCATACAGCCGCAGACACCCAGCAGCAGATCCGGCTTCTCCACCTTCAGATGCTTCATATGCCCCAGCTCACCGAACACCTTATCCTCCGCATTCTCGCGGATCGCACAGGTGTTGAGCAGAATAATATCTGCCTGCTTGCGGTCCTCTGTCGGCATATAGCCCATTTGCTCCAGAAGCCCCTTGATCGTCTCCGAATCGTGTTCGTTCATCTGACAGCCATACGTATATACCAAATAGTACTTGTCTTTGCCGATATGTTTAAACTCTTCAGGCACCTCTGTATTGTACAGTACCTGTACATCTTGTTTCCCGCGCTGCTTCTCTTGTCTATGATCAGGCTCCGATAGTATGTTAATCTCCCGGCCGCGAATGCGGATTCTTTTGCCGCGCTCATCCTCGGAGAGCACTTTCGCATCGGAAAAATCAAAATACTTGGAGTAATCCTTCTTCTCCTTGGACATTCAGCTGGTCACTCCTTAAATCCGTAAAAGTCCCTTAAACGACATTACTGCCAATAAAGGCATTGTCTCTGATTATATCATGATCTTCCCCATCCGGCTACTGCCGGGTCCTTATTCTTGAGCCCCTGACAAACATGCTGCGCCACAGCATCAGCTGCTTATTTACTCCACACGTTAACATGAAAAAGCCGCCCCGGCCTCAGCAAGCCCGAAGGCTTGCTCTAGGTCAAGGCGGCTGCATCGAAGGGAACCGCTAGTCGATGATTTCTGCTGTATCTCCAGTGGACGCACCGGCAGCATTGGCTTCATCGGTATCAATATGCATATCAAGTGCAAAGTCCGGGGATACGCGGGCCACTACATGTTCAAGAACGAGGCCCCGCTCTCCACCCAAGCGAACTTTGAGCAGATCTTTATCCTGTATCCCCCATTTTTCTGCATCTGAGGTGTGAAAATGAATGTGGCGCGCGGCCACGATGACTCCCTGCTCCAGGGTTACCTCACCGGCCGGACCTTTGATTGTAATCCCCGGCGTACCATCAATATAGCCAGATTCGCGAACAGGTGCCTTAACACCGATTGCGAAGGAATCGGTACGGGATATTTCGAGCTGGGATGCCTTGCGGGCAGGACCCAAAATACGAACCTTGTCAAATTGACCCTTGGTGCCGATCACAGCTACAGTTTCATTGGCTGCGAATTGACCCGGCTGCGAGAGCGGCTTGAATTCTGTCAGCTGATAGCCGGCTCCAAATAATGCTTCGATGTGCTCCTGACTCAAATGAATGTGGCGGGCGGAAACCCCCACCGGAACAGTTTTACTCATCTGTCTCACTCCTTGTTTTTCTCTATATGCTGTCATGCCAACGTCCATTATACTCTCTATTACCCAAAAATAAAAAGGCAGCACGGAAGCCGCACTGCCTGTACAAACAATTATCTGAATTCTGCCATTAAATGGTCAAATTGCTCCTCGGTTAACGCCAGGTCCTGTTGGGCCAGAGGCGTCTCTTTGAAGCCTTGAATCTGATTCTCATAGCTTTTGCGTGATTGGTCTTGATAGATCAGACCGGTCAGCAATCCACCCGTTTCCATCAGCTTCGTCATTGCCTGGATCCGGTTGCTCGGATCATAATCCGGGAAAGAGTCCAGATTGACAATATTCTCTTTAAACCACTCGTAGGTATTCACCTTGTTGAAGGTCACACATGGACTGAATACATTAATAATTGAGAAGCCTTCATGCTTGATGCCCTCTTCAATTAATGCCGTTAACTGCTTAATGTCACTGGAAAAGGATTGAGCCACAAACGTAGCGCCCGCCGACAAGGCCAGCTCCAGTGGCGACAAGGTCGTCTCGATCGAGCCGCTAGGCGTGCTCTTGGTCACGAAGCCCTCTGCACTGCGGGGAGAGGTTTGTCCCTTGGTCAGGCCATAAATCTGATTGTCCATTACGATATACGTGATGTTCATATTTCTGCGAATAGCATGAATGGTGTGACCCATCCCGATCGCAAAGCCGTCTCCGTCACCGCCGGAAGCGATAACCGTCAAGTCTCGGTTCGCGAGCTTGACTCCCTGCGCAATCGGGAGTGCACGGCCATGAATACCATGCAGGCCATAGGCATGAATGTAGCCCGAGATCCGTCCGGAGCAGCCAATGCCCGAAATTACCGCCAGCTCCTCCGGTGTTAATTCTGTGTTCGCTGCGGCCCGCTGGATCGCAGCCTGAATGGAGAAATCTCCGCAGCCAGGGCACCAGTTCGGCTTCACATTGTTACGAAATTCCTTAAAGGTTGCCATTATACCAGCTCCTTGCTTGCTGTGCAGATCTGCTTGCACTCATGATAAATAATGGATGGCAGGAACGGATTCCCGTCATATTTCAGTACGCTCTTGATCTTGTCTCCATGTCCGCAATGCAGCTTCACCAGGCCGGCAAGCTGTGCAGTGGCGTTGTTCTCCACCACGATAACCTGTCGGGCTTGTTCCACATAGGGCAGCACTTCCTCCACCGGGAACGGATGCAGCAGGCGTACCGTCAAATGATTGGTGCTGATGCCGTCCTTCTCCAGCAGCTCTCTGCCCTGGTCAATGGTACCTCCCGTCGAACCCATTCCAATAATGAGCAGGTCCGGTGTCTCATAAGGCGCATCTACCAGAACCGGATCTCTGACTTCAAGACCCGACAGCTTGCCAAGACGCTTATCCATCATGTTCTTTCGGTTGATCGCTGATTCGGACGGACGTCCGGTTTCGTCATGCTCGACTCCGGTCACGTGGTGAATGCCGTTCTTCTGTCCTGGCAGTACCCGTGGCGAAATTCCATTCTCAGTCAGCGCATAGCGCGGGAACAGCTCTTTCTCTTCCAGCTCCGGCGCCTGGGCTACTAGGCTTCCTCTATCGATCACAATCCGGCTGTAATCCAGCGGCTCACAGGACTGCTTGCCCAGCGACAGCTGCAGATCTGTTACCAGAATGACCGGCACCTGGTATTTCTCCGACAAATTAAAGGCCTCGATCGTATCATAAAAACACTCTTCAATAGAGCTTGGCGCGAGCACGATCTTCGGAATTTCACCGTGTGTTCCGTGAATCATAGCATTGATATCACTTTGCTCCTGCTTCGTCGGAAGGCCTGTACTCGGTCCGCCGCGCTGGGTATCTACAATAACTACTGGTGTCTCGGTCATGCCTGCAAGACCAATCCCTTCCATCATGAGCGAAAGGCCCGGGCCTGCGGACGCTGTCATCGTCCGGACGCCGGCGTAATTGGCACCGATCGCCATGGTCACCGCAGCAATTTCATCCTCGGTTTGAACGACTGTGCCTCCAAATTTAGGCAGCTGCTTGATCAAATATTCCATGATTTCAGAAGCCGGGGTAATCGGGTATGCGCTCATGAGACGGCAGCCTGCTGCTACCGCGCCAAGTCCAATGGCATCGTTGCCGATCATAAACAGCTTCTGCTTACCATCTGCTGGGAGCAGCTTAAATTCATCCAGCGGGCCTCCGGCCAGCTCCAGGACATAGTCTGAGCCTCGCTTCACAGCCTCCAGGTTCTTCTCTACGACAGACGGGCCCTTTCTGCCAAATTCCTCTTCCACCGCGCGGTTAAATACGTCTAACGGCAGTCCCAGAAGCGCCCACGACGCTCCGGAAGCTACCATGTTCTTCATCAGTGACGTTCCAAGCTCTTCAGCAATGGCCGTAATGGGTACAGAGAACAAGCGGATCTGGGTACCGTCCGGCACGGTCGGGTTGAACTTGGAATCTGCTACCACTACGCCGCCCGGACGCAGCTCATGCGCATTGAGGTCAATACTTTCCTGGTCAAAGGCCACGAGAATATCCAGATCATCCGAGATTGAGCGAATGGGATCCGTGCTGATTCTTATTTTATTATTCGTATGACCGCCTTTAATTCTGGACGAGAAATGACGGTAGCCGTAAAGATAATAGCCCAGACGATTCAAAGCTGTTGAGAAAATCCGATCTGTACTCTCGACACCTTCACCCTGCTGGCCGCCAATTTTCCACGATAACTGGTTAATCAAACAATTCCACTCCTTTTCCAATCCATGCATCATCTCAGCGTCGCAGCTGTTCTGCACTTGTTCTATTATAAGTTCTGAAGCGTCATATCACCATTGCTTTTTTTAATTACGATAAAGTTTATCGGTTTAATGTGAAAATGGCAAGAAATATTTTCTAGCTGTGTTCTGCTATCCATTTTGTGATGGAAGATGCTTCTCCAGGAAGGTCAGCGCGTTGCCAGAAATGAAGTCATTGACAAGCTCCTCCGGATAATGCCTCAGCAGCACGTTGATAAACTCCGGATAGCGAGACGCATTCTCCAGCCCACTTACCCACTCATCAATTCCGTCGAAATCCGACCCGAACATCAGGTGCTTTGCGCCTCCTAAGGAGCAGACATGCTCAATATGCGGAAGCAGATCCTCGGGAGTAACCACCTTGGCCTCATTCCGGATAAACCAGGGCACGAAGGTCAGTCCGATCAAGCCATCCATGGCGATTAACGCTTGAATTTGTTCATTACTCAGATTCCGCGGGTGGCTGCATACCGACATACAGTTGGAGTGAGAGGCAATCAGCGGACGCCGGCTCATCTCAGCCAGCTCCCAGAAGCCGGCAGGGGAAAGGTGAGACACATCCAGTAATATCCCTAGCTGCTGGCACAGCTCAACGAACTCCTGGCCTTTGCGTGTCAGTCCACCGCCCCGCGGTTCCATCACCCCGTCAGCAGCCCAGTTTGCATGGTTCCACGTCAAGCCCATAAACCGCACTCCGAGCTCATAGCACAGCTGCACATAAAACAAATTTCCCTCCAGCCCGTCCAGCCCTTCCAACGAAAGCATGCCAAAGCGCTGCCTGCCGCTTCTGATTTCTGCAATCTGTTCCTTCCACTTCAGCCACTCCAGAGGTCCTGCGGCCAGCTTATTCCGGAATATGTCCAGCTGAGCCAGAACGCGTTCAAAGCTGGGCCTGCCGAACCGCTCGGCTAAAAACACCGCAAACACCTGCAGAGCTACATCGCCCTGCTCCAACGTTTTGAAGGATACATCCAGCTCTTTAGCATCTGAAAAAGCCAATCCGGGCTTCTCCCACAGCTTGCTCAGTGCATCACAGTGAAAATCCACAACCTTTGTCATATGCGCCCCCCTTACAGCTTTTAATCATAGCAAAAAGCCTGTTTACCAAGTTCATGTAAACAGGCTCATCCTCTCAACATTCCGTCCCTTATCTTGGTTCGACGATCAATTTAATCGCGGTCCGGTCTTCTCCATCAATAACAATATCCGTGAAAGCAGGGATACAGATCAGATCCACCCCGCTCGGTGCTACAAATCCCCGGGCAATCGCTACGGCTTTAATGGCTTGATTCAGGGCTCCGGCTCCAATCGCCTGAAGCTCTGCACCTCCACGCTCACGAAGCACACCTGCAAGCGCTCCTGCAACTGAATTTGGATTGGATTTTGCTGAAACTTTTAATACTTCCATGGTAAGTACCTCCCCTGGGAATGTTGAGTGATGGTTTGCTTTCATGGCTTTCATGGCTTCATGGCTTATATAAAATAAAGTTTATTTTATATCCATGTTATTCGCGGATGTCCGAAAAATTCCTTCTTTTTGCCAGTTGCCCTTATTTACTCTTTAACCGCTGGAGAATATTTTAATCCATCTGCCATTCATCTTCGTAACGGCGGATTTTTTCAATTTTTATGGCACGGCCGGTTGCATCGTCAAGCTCTACGAACACACCATGAAGATGCCATTTCCCTTCATCCACCACAAAGCGTGCCGGAAGCTGTGTCTTGAATTTATACAGCACACTGTCCCGCTGCATTCCCAGCACACCTTCCTTGGAGCCAACCATGCCGGTGTCTGTAATATAAGCTGTTCCTTCCGGCAGGATTGTGTCGTCGTTGCTTTGCACATGCGTATGAGTTCCAACGACAATGGATGCCCGTCCATCCAGATGCCAGCCCATAGCAATTTTTTCCGAAGTCGCCTCGGCATGAAAATCCACCAGGATATGCTTGTGCTTCTGCTTCAGTTCATCCACAATCTCATCGGTAGTCCGAAACGGACATTCGATCGCCGGCAGAAAGGTCCTTCCCTGCACGTTGATGATCGCCAGCTCCTTGCCGTTCGCTTTAACGACCGTGTAGCCTCTACCTGGAGTGCCTGCCGGGAAGTTAGCAGGGCGAATCAAACGCGGCTCATCGTCAATAAATTCAAAAATGTCCCGGTTATCCCACGTATGGTTGCCCATCGTAATGCCATGCACGCCCCAATTGAAAAACTCATTCGCAATGGCTGAGGTAATCCCTCTGCCGGATGCTGCATTTTCACCGTTAACGATAATAATATGCGGATTGTACTTGGATTTCAGTGCCGGCAATGTCGCTCGAAGTGCTTTTCGTCCTGTGCTGCCTACAATGTCACCGATAAATAATACGTTGATGCCAATCACTCCTTGTGGGTTCATCTCTTACGTCTCAGCTCAGACATTTAAAAAAGTGGCCGAATTCCTCGGCCACTTCAGGGGTCCATTGCTTATTTAGCGTAATCCACCGCGCGCGTCTCTCGAATGACCGTAACCTTGATATGACCTGGATAATCCAGTTCATTCTCGATCTTCTTCGTGATGTCACGTGCCAGGCGGAATGCTTCCGCATCATCAATCTTCTCTGGTTGAACCATGACGCGAACCTCACGGCCCGCTTGAATCGCGTAGGACTTCTCCACGCCATCAAAGGATTCTGTAATCCCTTCAAGCTTCTCCAGCCGCTTGATGTACGTCTCCAGCGTTTCTCGTCTTGCGCCCGGTCTCGCTGCAGATAAAGCATCTGCTGCTCCGACGAGCATTGCAATCACGGATGTGGCTTCGCAATCACCGTGGTGAGATGCGATACTGTTGATGACCACCGGATGCTCCTTGTACTTCTTCGCGAGCTCGACACCGATTTCCACGTGTGATCCTTCCACCTCGTGATCCAGCGCCTTACCAATGTCATGTAGCAAGCCTGCCCGCTTCGCCAGAGTAATATCTTCTCCCAGCTCGCCAGCCATCAGGCCTGTGAGATACGCGACCTCCATGGAGTGCTTCAGCACGTTCTGGCCGTAGCTTGTACGGAATTTCAGGCGACCGAGAATTTTGATCAGATCTGGATGCAATCCGTGAACGCCAACCTCGAAGGTGGCCTGTTCCCCGTACTCCCGGATACGTTCATCCACTTCCTTCCGGGATTTCTCCACCATCTCTTCGATGCGGGCCGGATGGATACGTCCGTCCGCGACCAGCTTCTCCAAGGCGGTGCGAGCAATTTCGCGCCGGATCGGATCAAAGCCAGACAGAATCACGGCCTCTGGCGTATCATCAATAATAAGATCAATACCCGTCAGCGTTTCCAGTGCTCGAATATTTCGACCTTCACGACCGATAATTCGGCCCTTCATCTCTTCATTCGGCAGTGTGACTACAGAAACGGTTGTCTCTGCAACATGATCGGCAGCACAGCGCTGAATAGCCAGAGTAATAATTTCACGCGATTTCTTATCTGCTTCCTGCTTCGCTTGCTGCTCAATCTCTTTAATCATCTGTGCCGTTTCATGGCGAACTTCCTGTTCTACATTGCTAAGAATAATGCTGCGAGCATCCTCCATCGTCAGATTGGAGATCCGCTCCAGCTCTGTGACTTGATTCTTATAAATCAAATCAATCTGCTGTTGGGTTTCATCGATTCGTTTCTCTTTGTTCGCCACTTGCTCTTCTTTACGTTCCAAAGATTCTAATTTTTTATCCAGCGACTCTTCCTTTTGCAACAATCTCCGTTCCTGCCGCTGTATTTCATTGCGGCGCTCGCGGGTGTCTTTTTCAGCTTCGGCTCGAATCTTGTGCACTTCATCTTTCGCTTCGAGAACCGTTTCTTTCTTCAGCGCTTCCGCTTCCTTCTTCGCATCTTCGACGATCTGGACGGCGGCATGTTCCGCACTGGAAATTTTAGCTTCTGCAAGGGATTTGCGAATAAAATAACCGAACCCAAAGAATATAGCGGCTACCAAGAGAACGAGGATCCAGCCCCATACTGGCATCTGCATCTGTGTCACCTCCTCGTTGGTTCCTCCAAGGCATTCCTTGGGAATGTGCAGTTGTCAAAACACCTTAACTTCATTCATAAAATTGCGGCAGAAGCCTCTGCCGTCCACGCAGCACACGGACGTACCACCGTGCATAGCCTGCCTTGCGGCAGCATTGCACTTCACTATGAATTGGTTGAATATGAATCTTTCATAAAAGTCGCTTTTTGGGAAGGAAAAAGGCTTTATGAATGATAACGATTCACTATTTATTTTAGTATTTAGGAAAAGATATTGTCAAGGGAAAGCACAGGGAAACCTCCAGCTGCCCGAACGGCTGCTCAATGAAAGGACTCGTCCTCCAGTTCTTCATCCTGTCCTTCCTCCTGCACCAGCCGATTCACGGTCTTGCGCACCTGGTCGCCCGTGAAGCCCCGGCGCATCAGAAAGGCTCCAGTCTTCCGTTTGCGCTCAAAGATCTCCCCTTTACTCTGCTGCCACTTCTTTCGTCCGATGATATAGCAGCTCTCCAGCTCTGCTTCTTCATCCACTTCATCCAGGGCCTCCGTAATGATCTCGCTGTCAATGCCCTTTTGTCTTAACTCCTGCTTTACCCACATTTTGCCCTTCTTGTGACCGGATATCCGCTGCTCGGCCCACTGCTTTGCATACCAGGCATCATCAATGAGACCTTCCTGGCTTAGCCGCTGCAGTGATTTCTGAATGGCATCCTCGGTCATTCCTTTCTGCATCAGCCGCTGCTGAATCTCCTTCGCCGTTCTCGGCTTTCGTTCCAGAAATTTTAATGATTCCACATAGGCACGCTGTTCTTCGTCAGCCATTACGATGTCCAATAGCTCTGCTTTATGGAAGACAGCATCCTTCGTCATCACATACTTGATCATCACGTCCTCATGCACAGACATACTATACGGCCCAAACCATATAAGATAGCGATGTCTTGGCTTGCGAAGAGCTTCTACAGCTGTAATGATTAGGTCCTCTCCCTCTGGAAAATCCGATAAATCCGTTCCTTCCAGCTGTTGTTCCTGTTGATAACGATGCATGAGTCCTCTCCTTCCAGCTTTGCTGTACCATGACTCCACGTTACAGATGAAAAAAAACACCGTGTTCTTCAACACGGTGCGGGATTTTCACACGATCTACCATGAAAAGGAGATCAATTATTCTGCCTTGAACAATTCCTGTTCTTCCATATCTTCCTGTGCTTTCTCGCTATCGCTCTGCACCGGAACATTCGTTGTCAGGTTACTGGCCTCACGAATCTTGTTCTCGATCACTTCAGCAATTTCCGGGTGCTCCTTCAGGAACTGCTTCGCATTCTCCCGGCCCTGTCCCAGACGATCACCGGAGAAGGAGTACCATGCACCGCTCTTGTCCACAATGTCCAGTTCCGTGCCGATATCAATGAGGCTGCCCTCTCTGGAAATACCTTCACCGTACATAATATCCAGCTCCGCTTGCTTGAACGGAGGCGCTACCTTGTTCTTGACTACCTTGACACGGGTACGGTTACCCACTACGTCGTTGCCCATCTTGATGCTCTCAATCCGGCGCACGTCCAGACGTACCGTAGAGTAAAACTTCAGAGCTCGTCCGCCCGGCGTCGTTTCCGGGTTACCGAACATGACGCCAACTTTCTCGCGCAGCTGGTTGATAAAGATTGCAATGGTCTTGGATTTGCTGATAGCACCCGAAAGCTTACGCAGAGCCTGTGACATCAGACGCGCCTGCAGACCCACGTGGGAATCACCCATATCGCCTTCGATTTCCGCTTTCGGCACCAGTGCTGCTACAGAGTCAATGACAATAATGTCAACCGCCCCACTGCGAACCAGTGCTTCGGCAATTTCCAAAGCCTGTTCTCCCGTATCCGGCTGGGAAAGCAGCAGTTCGTCAATGTTAACGCCCAGTTTGTTTGCATAAGATGGATCCAGCGCATGCTCCGCATCAATGAATGCAGCCTGTCCGCCCACCTTCTGAACCTCAGCGATGGCGTGCAGTGCCACTGTTGTCTTACCCGAGGATTCCGGTCCGTATACCTCAACAATACGGCCTCTTGGAAGTCCGCCTGTACCTAAAGCTATATCTAACGCCAAGGAGCCGCTTGGCACGATTTCAACTTGCATATGAGTAGACTCACCGAGTTTCATGATGGAGCCTTTACCGAACTGTTTCTCAATCTGGCGGAGCGCCATATCCAGCGCAGCACGACGATCTGACAATTCATCCACAACCCTTCAAATGTTGATAACATAATAATACCTTGTTTTGATACGTTTGCCAAGCTTTTTTTCGAACATACATTCGTTTTTTTGTGTGCCGCTGTTCACCCCCTCAAGGAGCCCCGGCACGTGACAAAAAAATAAGAACCGCGGCTTTCCTCTATAGAATGCCACGGTTCTTCCGTATCTCCATTATACCTGTCTGAGGAGAATGCGGCAAGTGAAATGTTAAAATTTTACTGCTCGGTTGCTTTCAAACGTCTCCACAAACGATACAGCAATGCTTTGGTCGCCCGAACCCGAATCGTCTCCCGATTACCCTTGATGTGCAGCTCGTGAACCTCTGTCTTCTTACCGCGCTCGGCAATTCCGATATATACAAGCCCGATCGGCTTGCGCTCCGCATATCCCGGACCAGCCACCCCTGTGATCGACAAACCGAAATCACTATCTGTAATCATTCGGATTTGCTCACAGAGCACCTCGGCCGTTTCCGCTGAGACCGCTCCTGCCGCGTTCTCCCCTTCCAGCAAATGTAACGGTACGTTTACCAGCTTATGCTTCATTTCGTTCGTGTAGCAGACCACACCTCCGCGCAGCATTGTGGCACTTCCCGGAATGGACGTCAGCGTTTCCATAACGAGCCCCCCGGTACAGCTTTCGGCAGCGCTCAGTGTCAGGCCCTGATCGGCCATCAGGTCTACGATCACCTGCTCGATCGGCACATCCTGGCTGGCATACATGTGATCCGGCACGATAGCTTCAACCTCAGCCTGCAGCTGATCCAGCTTCTCCATCGCCTTCAATTCACTGTCTGCTTTCGTGGAAATACGAACCGTAACCTCTCCATCTTTGGCGTATAACGCAATCGTAGGGTCATTCTGGGCCGTAATCAGGTCTGTAAGATGGTCATCCAATGCCGACTCTCCAATGCCGGCGAATTTCAGCATCTTGGAGTAAATAGGCAGCTCATCGGTCAGAACATGCTGCAGCAGCCACGGCTTGACCTCCTGTTGAAACATTGGGATCAGCTCTTTGGGTGGTCCCGGCAGCAAAATATAATGTCTGCCATCTTTAGACACCGCATTGCCTACTGCAAGCCCGGTTTCATTGTCCAGCGGGGTACCGCCGTCAATGGCCAGCGCTTGGCGCTTGTTGTTCTCCGTCATCGGCTTGCTGCGATCCTGAAAAAAGCGCTCCAGCTTATCCAGCGC
Organism: Paenibacillus sp. JSM ZJ436; assembly: GCF_044383795.1. Taxonomy (NCBI): domain Bacteria; kingdom Bacillati; phylum Bacillota; class Bacilli; order Caryophanales; family Paenibacillaceae; genus Paenibacillus; species Paenibacillus sp. JSM ZJ436. The sequence goes on along the minus strand of NZ_JBISEO010000004.1, from coordinate 325,207 downwards.
AAGACGGTCATAGTGAAGCTTCGTGCCCAAGTATTCGGCCACCGCTTCCTTCGTCAAGTCATCCTGGGTCGGACCCAGTCCACCGGAGAGAATGACAATGTCGGCTCTCGCGCTGGATAGCTGCAGCGCTTCCTTCAGACGTGACAGGTTGTCGCCCACAACAGTCTGATAATACACATCGATCCCCATTCCAGCCAGCTCTCTGGATAAAAATTGTGCGTTCGTGTTCACGATCTGCCCCAGCAGCAGCTCTGTACCTACAGCAATAATTTCAGCCTTCATAGCTCCCAGCCTCTCTGTATGTCGTGATCTCAAATTTAAAAGCTATACGATGGGCACTTTATGGAAGAAAAAAGCAATAGGATTTCTCCTATTGCTATGACGCGCCAACACCGCGCAAAAGATGCTTGTTCTTTACAAAATATTCGACTCCGGAGTAAATCGTTATGATCGCTGCAGCCCAGATGGCAATGCGATCAAACGGAATTCCGACAAATACGAACGGAAAATTGTTGATCAACAGCGCCGAGATCGCCACAATCTGAACAATCGTCTTCAGCTTTCCAGAATTTCCTGCAGCTACTACTGCGCCGTCCAGCAAAGCAATCTGCCTCAGGCCTGTAACCGCAAACTCCCGGCTGATGATGACGACCACGATCCATGATTCTACCTTGCCCATTTCGACCAGAGAAATCAGTACCGCCGCAACGAGCAGCTTGTCAGCCAGCGGATCAAGCAGCTTTCCCAGGTTGGTAATCATATTGTGCTTCCGGGCCAGGTACCCGTCTATCCAGTCCGTGCTTGCAGCCAGAATGAATATCAAGGCTGCGATCAGTTGATTAAAGGGCAGCGAGAAGCCCTCCCACACAATCGGCTCCGGATAAAAATCAAAATCGACGAGCAGAAAAATCATCATAACGGGAATCAAGCAAATTCGCGCGATCGTTATGCGATTCGGTAAATTCATGAAACAGCCTCCCTGCAATGGGGTTCTTCTTCTAACGAGCCGTGCCGTCAGCTTCAAGCGAATCGGCTTCCAGCTCCGTAGTTGTATGTAAATGCATAACCTACTGAATGCCTCAATGCCGAGTTTCAGTATAATATTAAGCACTGCACCGTGTCAAAAAGAGAACGAGTTTCTTCCGTGTGAGCCTACATTATGATTTCAGGTTCGTAAATTGAAGGTCCAGCGGCAGATCGGCCTTACGCAGTAGCTGCATAACGTCCTGCAGATCATCCCGGCTCTTGCCGGTTACACGAATCTGGTCCCCTTGAATCTGGCTCTTTACCTTCAGCTTAGAATCACGGATCAGAATGTTAATTTTCTTCGCATTCTCCTGATCAACTCCTTGCTTCAAGGACAGACGCTGACGCACCGTGCCCATGGAGGCCGGCTCAAGCTTGCCGTATTCGACATTTTTCAGCGACAAGCCGCGCTTGACCATCTTGGTCTGTAAAATATCAATGACCGCATTCAATTTATACTCATCATCCGAAACAATAACCAATGCGTCCTTCTCCAGCTTCAGGCTGCTCTTACTCCCCTTGAAGTCAAAGCGGTTCTCAATCTCCCGCTCCGTTTGAGTGACGGCATTGTTCAGCTCCTGCATGTCCATCTTGGATACAATATCAAACGAATTTTCTGAAGCCATTAGCTGTGACCATTCCTTTCAACGACATAATATTTATCTATTATAAGAGATTCTTAGGCATGAAGTCTAATGCCCCTAAATATATACAGCAGAACGGACAGAGATAAACAGCAGCCCCGTCTCCTTCAACGGAAACAGGGCTGCTGCAGTTTAGGACTTTTCGCCGCTGCGGGCAGGCTGACGGAACATATCCAGAACACCAAGCGCAATATGCGCAAGACCAAAGCCCAGAATGCCGTAGCCCCAATCCGAAGGGATCAGATAATAGCCTAACAGGCTGACAATGAAGCCCAGCCCCGTAACGATCCAGCTCACAGTCATAACAAGGCCATCCTTTTCCAAGAGAGTACAGGCAGGTCTGCATCGCAAACCTTATACCTGTTACTCTTCCCGGTGTATGCCAGCCTTATTCAGGCCCGGTGCCAGCACCATCATCACCGGAGAGATCATTCACCGCTAGCTTCAGCATCCACAGGCTCAAAAAACAGTCTCGAGGTGGACTTGCCGTCAGTAACGACCTGTCCTCCTACCTTAATAACTGTCGCTGGAGAGTAGGCTGACTTGATGTACAGCCCCTGAGCATCCATCTCATCGGTGAAAACATCGCCCGCATTCATGTTGCCATAATATAAATTCTCACCCTGAGAATTATAGCCCCGGTAAATTTCAACCCAGCTCTTTCCGCTGGCTGTAATCACAACCGGTACACCGGCACCCGCAGGGGATGCCACTTTAAAGATCGTATACTTTCCTTCCGAGCGGTCCTGCGTAACAGACACATTCACAGGTTCCTCCTCGGCGGGTTCTTCCTCCGAATTGCCGTCCTCTGCACCGTCTCCGTTGCCCTCAGCATCCTCTCCGGAGCCCTCAGCCGGTTCCTCATCAACAGGCGCATTATCTGTTCCCGCTTCCCCGTTATCCGATGGCTCGGCAGGCTGCTCCCCGCCGCCGCCCTCTCCGGACGCGCCTTCGCCGCTTGGCTGTTCTTGGGCAGGCGGCACAGCTGTATAGCCTTCATTCGGATCACTTTTGTTCGCGAGGAAAGCGTAGTATACGATGACTGCAACGATTAATACCGGAAAAGTCCACATCAATACCGTCGGAAGCCAGCTTGTGTTGCGATCCGAGGAAGCTCGGCTCGAGCGCTTCTGAATAACGGGCTCCATCGTGGCTTCCGGTGCAGCCTTCGGCATATCCTGCTTATGTCCCTCCATCAGCTCATCCGGATTCAGACCCACCGCCTCCGCGTAGGTTTTGATGAAGGCCCGTACATAGAAGCTGCCGGGAAGCACCTTATAATCGCCAGCCTCGATGGCTTCCAGGTAGCGTTTGCGTATTTTCGTTATCTCCTGCACGTCATCCAGACTCATTCCTTTTTGAAGACGCGCTTCTCTCAATTGTTGTCCCAGTTCGGACATGCCATCACCTCCCCTTGGATTTTACGGTGCTAGATCACCCTCTATAGATCATCACTATATGTGCCGGTAAACGTATCATAGAGTATTTCCTCGCCCGGGTTGTTTCGAAGCTCAATAATAATATCAATATCATCATAGCTGTATTCCGATTCCCGAATAAAAATATCCGGATGCTCAATCACCTTCGTGCTCGGGGCGCTCATAATATCCTGAAGCAGCTGATAGTGCCGCTCATTCGAGCGAATCGTGCTCACAATCCCATCAATAATAAAAACATTGGATGGATTCAGCTCTTCCTCCGACAGCTGGCTGCGAACCGTTTGACGCAGCAGCGTAGAGGATACAAAAGTCCAGCGCTTCATCGCGCAGACACTGCCGGCGATAATAGACTCTGTTTTGCCGACACGGGGCATACCCCGAAGTCCAATCACCTGATTGCCTTCTCTCTTAAACAGTTCTCCTAAAAAATCCACCAAAAGTCCTAATTCATCACGTGTAAAACGGAACGTTTTGCGATCGTCCGAATCCCGGTCAATGTAGCGGCCGTGTCGAACCGCCAGAATGTCCACAAGCTTAGGCGGTCTCAGGGCAGTAATTGTAATGTTGCTTACTTTATTCAGCATCTGGCCCATCAGAGAGATTTTCTCATCATCACTTGTCTCGAGCAGCATGCCCCGGGTCTGTCCCTCAACCCCATTAATGGTCAGAATATTGACCTCCAGCATCCCTAGCATGGATGCGATATCACCCAGCAGGCCCGGCCGGTTCTTATGTATCTTGTACTCCATATACCATTGTTTAGGTTCCACAATTACACCTCATCATTGCTTCTTTCCCATCACATTTCGACAAACTTCAAAGGTAAAAAGTCGAGAAACGGGTCACGTTAATGATATATAAAATGAAAATGAAAGGCAAGGACAACTCTGTAACCTGGGATAAAAAAACCCCCTGAAGCAAGGGGGCTTTTCATGACTTTTGCAAAGCACCGGTCTTAGCGGTGATTTAGGCGTTATTTTTGGCCAGCTTGACCATCAGCTTCGCGATCGTGCGGCGCTCTTCCTCGTTGCCCACATCCCAAATTTCCTTCAGAGCGCGGTTGGAATGGTTGCCGGGATCGACCTTTTCGTCCAGAAAATCACCGATTTCATAGGCCAGCTGAGAAATGGTGTTCTCGTCCATGCCTGCTTTTTCGGCCTGAACGACACGCTCGCCGAGAAACTTTTTCCAGGAATCGAAGTTCTTGAGTACGGATGACATGATGTAAGCCTCCTTGTGATTTCGCATTGGGTGTTAGGGATGAACAATACTAATATGTCCGCCCTCTTCCTCAGCTATGCGTGGGTAAATCCGCCACCCGCAGCATCCAAGTCATGCTTCACCTTGATGGATCAGGTCATCCAGCCACCGTTCGGACTAATGACTTGCCCTGTAATATAACCGGATTCCGGCAGGGCCAGAAAGTACACCAGCGAAGAGATTTCATCCGGCTGGGCCAGGCGCCCGACAGGAATTTCCTCCTCCAGCAGCTTCAAATCGTCTCCCTGAAGATGATCCAGCATTGAAGTATCCACCGCGCCCGGGGCCACCGCATTCACGGTAACACCGGAAGGGGCCAGCTCCTTGGCCAGCGCTTTCGTAAATGCATTCACTCCGCCTTTACTGGTGGAGTACAGTACCTCGCAGGCTGCCCCGGACTGTCCCCAGACCGAGGACACATTAATAATGCGTCCATAGCGCTGGGAAACCATGCGGCCCATAAAAGCCTGAGCGCACAGAAACAGCCCTTTCAGATTGACAGCCATCAGCTCATCCCATTCCTCTTCGGAAACGTCTGACAGCAGGCCGTAATGGGCAATGCCGGCATTATTCACTAGAATATCCGGCTCCATCCCGTGGTCCAGCAGCTTCTCCTTCATTCGCAGAATCTGCTCTTTATCCTTTAGGTCGGCAGAGACCGTCAGTACCTTCGCACCGCTCGCCATGCATTTGCGCGCGACCTCATTGGCCGCTTCATGGGAGGCTGAATAATGGATGACGATATTCATGCCGACGGCGGCAAACCGTTCCGCAATTGCAGCCCCGATGCCCCGGCTGGCCCCCGTTACCAGCACCGTCATCTCCCCGATCGGCTTCACCTCTCCCCGTGAGATCATTCCGGGCTGAGTACCAGAGATACGGCCAGCTGATCCCACTGCACATGCTCCTGAAGCCGCTGGTTAACATCTTCAAGTGTAATGGATTCATAGATCGGCAAGACAGTAAACAGGTTTGCGCCCCGGAATTGGTAGCGGGTAAACTCATGCGCAATGTTCTCCGGCGAGTTAAGCATGCGCAGGTACCCGCCCATTTTTTTCTTTTTGGCCCGTTCAAAATCCTCAGCATGAAATCCCTTTGCCTTCAGAGACTCCAGCTCTTGACGAATCCGGCTCAGCAGAAGCTCCGGATCTCTCGTGTCCCCGCCGGCCGCAGAGAATGCATACTGTACCGAGCTGCTGAATTCGTGAGAGAAATTATCCGAAATTAAATCCTCATCATACAGCTTCTGATACAGCTCCGTGCTGGGACTGAATAGTAGATCCAACATCAGCTTGCTGCTCAGATCTCTTCGCAGCTGCTCCTCGGCCCCAAGTCCCGTAACCTTCTCCTTGAAGCCAAACAAGCATTTAGGCAGCGAGACAGCCAGTCTGCTTACCTTCCGCTCCTGGAACGGCGCCTGCGGCTCTTCGTCAAAAATACGTCGAATCTGACCCTGCGGCGGGTACGACTTCCGACTCTGGTTCTCTCTGACCATCGCAATGGTCTGCTCCGGGTCTACCCCGCCCACGACGAATAAGAGCATATTGCTAGGGTGATAAAAGGCATTGTAGCAGGTATACAGATCTTCCTTCGTAATCGTTCCGATCGACTCAATCGTTCCTGCAATATCAATATGAACTGGATGCACCTTGTACATCGCTTCAATTAAACCGAAATATAAACGCCAGTCCGGATTATCCTGATACATATTGATTTCCTGACCAATGATACCTTTCTCCTTCTCTACATTCTCATCCGTAAAGTACGGAGTCTGCACGAAGTCAATCAAGGTCTCCAGATTATCCAGGACATGCTCGGTAGCCGAGAACAGATAAACCGTTTGATCAAAGCTCGTAAACGCATTCGCCGATGCGCCCTTGGATGCGAACTTGGCGAAGACGTCACCGCCTTCCGGCTCTTCAAACATTTTGTGCTCCAGGAAATGTGCAATGCCATCCGGCACCGAATTTTCTTCCTGGCCCTGCACCTGGAATCGGTTATCGACCGATCCGTATTTCGTGGCAAAGGTGGCATAGGTCTTCTGGAAGCCGGGCTTCGGCAGCACATAAACATGCAATCCGTTATCCAGCACTTCGTAATACAGTGTCTCCTGCAGGTTGTCGTATTGTATGCGTTCCACCGGCTACTCCTCCTTTTGACCCTTCAGGAAATATATCGTGTCCAGCTGAAAAGAGCTCGCGGCGCGCTGAACATCATCTGCAGAAATGGACTCAACCTGCTCCAGCAGCTCTTTGGCCGTGCGTTCTTTTCCGGAAATGACCCGGTTAAAATCATAAGCAATCATCTCAAATGCAGAATCCTGCATTTCCTTCACGACATTGCGGATCATCGCCTTGGTTTGCGTCATTTCCATCTCTGTAATTTGCCCGGAGGCCAAATCCTGAAGCTGCTGTTTAATAATTTCCACAGCCTTCTCATAATTCGGAATCTCTATGCCGGACTGAATCGTAGCAATCCCTTTGTGACCGTCGTAACGGGAGGATGCATAGTACGCCAGACTAGCCTTCTCACGGACGTTCACAAACAGCTTGGAATGCGGATAACCGCCTAGTATTCCGTTATACATGAGTGCAGCAGCGTAATCCTCATCGCGGTATGTGATTGTGCTTCGCAGCCCGAGATTCAGCTTGCCCTGGTTGACATCCAGCTTCTCTACCACGGTCTGCGGCTCCCGGGATCTTGTGGTCACGACCGAGGACTCATACTGGGAAGGCTCAGTGCGATTTATCTGAAAATGCTCCGCAACGAGCTTCTCTACTTGCGATAGATCGGTATCGCCAACCACGTATAAATCAAAGACAGCATTCTTCAGCCATTGTGTGTATGCTGCGTATAAGCTCTCCGGTGTGATGCTGTCCAGATCGCTCCGCTGACCCAAAGGATGAAGGCGGTAAGGCTCATCACTGCACATCACTTCCACACAGCGTTCAGCGGCATAACGGATCTTGTCGTTAATAATCGCTTCCAGCTTCTTCCGCACGGTGTCACGCTCTGTCTTCACATAGGAGCTGCGAAACACTCCCTGCTCCAGCACCGGAGAGGACAATGCTTCCCCTAGAAAGGCGAAGGAAGACTCCAGCAGGCCTTCCTCGCTCTGCACGAATGAATCATTAATCGTATCCATCCGAAAATGAACAATCTGATGGTCGCCCCGTTTATAGACGTCAAAGCCGAAGCCGGCTCCGTACAGCTGCTCCAGACGCTCACGGAAAGCCCGGGTTTCCGGATAGCTGACCGTCCCGCGGCGCAGCACGAATGGAGTCAAGGCAGTGGAAGTCACAGTTTCTTCCGATAGGGAAGTACCGGCATACAGCGAGATGGCAAAAGTCTTAAAGCGCCGGGTGGGCAGCACATGGATCCGTATTCCGCCGACCTGGCCGTGTTCAAATCCCGTTATTGTCGTCAACGTCCAAAACTCCCTTACCACGTAGATTTCTTATTTCATTGGCATATCGTTAACTTCCATTCTAACCCACTTCAAAGAGAAGAAGCAACCGAAGACAAGCCTCGGCTGCTCTCACTCAAACCATTACATGCAGAAGATGTGCTGGCCTATGGTTTTTACTTGAGGCCGGGTCCAGATCCACGGTGATGTGGCCGTTTCCGGGTTGAAATAGTAGGTGCAGCCGCCCGTAGGATCCCAGCCGTTCAGCGCCTGGATCACCGCCTTCTTGGCCTGCTCGTTCGGCTCGAGCCAGATTTGTCCGTCTGCTACCGCAGTAAAGGCCCGGGGCTCGAAAATAACGCCGGATGGCGTATTCGGGAAGGTGGGCGATTTGACCCGATTCAGGATTACTGCCGCGACAGCAACCTGTCCCTCAAAGGGCTCGCCGCGGGCTTCTCCATAAACAGCATTCGCCATAATCTTCAGCTCATTGTCTGAAAGGCCCATTGTATTGCCAGAGGCCAAGCTGGCGGCTCCACCCTGCTCCTGCTCACCTGCACTCTTGCCGTCGTTCTCATGCAGCTTCGGCTCAGTCGGACGGAAGTCCTTCGTAGCATTGTACAGCTTCAGCTTGACCTTCGGGCCTACAATGCCATCAACCTTCATGCCGAACCTGGACTGAAACCATTTCACCGATTTCAGGGTGTCAGGCCCAAAGACACTGTCAATCTTGCCGTTATAGAAACCCAGATGCTTTAATCTGCCCTGCAGCTCATAGACATCCTCACCAGTGGAGCCGTATTTCACAGCCTCCTGGCTAAACACAGGCAGTAGCTCCTGCTCTTCCTGCATAGATGGGACCTGCGCTATAGGAGTAGGAGCAGGCTGGTCTGCCGGCTCGGTGCGGAATACGGCGGCGGATACAATGACTGCAATGCCGATCAGCAGCCATACCTTGGTATTGTTCATGCTGCACTCTACCTTTCTATGGTGGTTTGCAATGCTCGCTGACCTTATTATGACAAGGCCGCTGCGTTCCTATGCACCATAAACGGCAAATTCAAGCAGCTCCGCCAAGGAAGCAGGAAGAAGCCGGGCAGCATAAGCCCGGCTTCGTGTTTCGTGTGCAATGATCAATGAATAGACACATCGTTGATCCATGGCGACCAAAATGGTCTGTATTACAAGGTAACTCCGTCCTTGAAGATCGCGATTTCACGGAAGCCGTTATTTTCATTGGCAGCCGCCACTTTGCCGGAACAGAGTGCTGCAATATATTCCTGCAGATCCTGATGAAGCTCATCCATGCTCTGACCTTCCAGGAGCGTGCCTGCATTGAAATCAATCCAGTGCTTTTTGCGCTTGGCCAGCTCGGAATTGGTGGAAATCTTCACCGTTGGCACAGGGCCCCCAAAGGGGGTGCCTCTGCCGGTGGTGAACAGCACGAGGTGAGCCCCGGAAGCGGCCAATGCTGTAACGGATACCAGATCGTTGCCAGGACCCTGAATCAGATTCAAGCCCGGCAGACTCGCACGTTCTCCGTATTTCAGTACCCCGGTAACGGGGGCTTGGCCGCCTTTTTGCGTACATCCAAGCGATTTCTCTTCCAGTGTCGTTATCCCGCCGTCCTTATTGCCGGGTGAAGGATTTTCGTAGATCGGCTGGTTATGATCCACGAAATACTGCTTGAAATCATTTACCAGATGACATACTTGCTGGAACAGCTCTTTATTTACTGCGCGGTTCATAAAGATGGTTTCGGCACCAAACATCTCCGGCACCTCCGTCATCAGAGCGGTTCCTCCCTGATTCGTAATCGTATCCGCGATGCGTCCTGCTAACGGATTGGCTGTAATTCCTGATAATCCGTCCGATCCGCCGCATTTCAGGCCGATTTTCAGCTTGCTGAACGGCAGCGGCTCCCGTTGATAGCGCGAGGCGCGGGACACCAGCTGATCAATCAGCTCAAGTCCGGTCTCAATCTCATCCTCAACCGCCTGTGATTTCAGAAAGCGCACCCGATCGGGATCCAGATCTCCCAGCAGCTCCTTGAAGGACTCGATCTGGTTGTTCTCACACCCGAGACCGACCACGAGCACCCCTCCAGCGTTACCATGCTGAGCCAGAGAGGCCAGCAGAGTCTGCGTGTAGGACAGGTCATCGCCCAGCTGGGAACAGCCGTAAGGATGAGCAAAGTGATACACCCCGTCTACCCCTTGGCCGCGGTAGCGTTCATGCGCCAGCTTGGCCAGCAATTCGCAGGATTTATTAATACAGCCGACCGTATTAATAATCCAGATCTCATTGCGGATGCCGACCTCGCCATTTTCACGTGTGTACCCTTCAAAGTATAGAGGCGCTGCGGGTTCGGCTGAGAATTGTGCAGGTGCTGACGGCTCATATTGATATTCAAGTACGTCGCCCAGTCCCGTCTTTAAATTATGGGAATGAACCCATGTGCCTGCCGGAATATCGCACACAGCAACGCCAATAGAGTATCCATATTTCATTACAGGCTCGCCCGCTTTGATAAGGCGTACAGCCAGCTTATGTCCCTTCGGAATATCATTCAGCACCTCCAGACCATGCTCCTTGCCGTCCAGACGGTAGTTTGCACCACTGCCGGCAGTCAGCGGATGAAGTGCTACTGCAACATTATCGGTGTCCTGTAGTAATATGATATGACTCATGACTGACTCAGCTCCAATTCCTCCAGTTCCGCCCAAACGGCCTCAGGCAGTCCTGAAATCTCATTTAGATCTTCACCCCATAGCTCTTCATTGCCGAGAATACGCTGGATGAGACCGGAGCGGCTGACCGCACCGTTTCGGTATTCGTCCCAGCTGCTCTGCATAAAGCGGAGTGCGCCTTCATCATCCGAAAGCTTAACCCTTGCGCCATCCAGTGTCCGGCCTGACCATCCTCCGTCCTGCTCCTGTGCATCGTACAGAAAGATGAGGCATGCCAGTGCCTTTACAACCTTTTCAGGCAGCTTATCAAATTGCTCGTGATAGGCCTTTAGGGTCGGCAACAGCCGAACACGAAATTTGGATATGCTGTTCAAGCAAATATCGCCCAGCCGGTGCTCTACGAACGGATTCAGGAACCGCTCCCACACTTCGCTTGCATACACCTGCATCTCTTGCGCGGGCAGCGGCACAGCGGGAACCATTTCCTCCAGCATCGCCCTGCGGGCCTCTGCTCCCCATTCGGCATGCTCAGCGATTTCCCGGACACTCTGACAGCCATGCACCAATCCGATGGATGCCATCAAGGTATGGGTACCATTCAGGAGACGCACTTTGCGGAGCTGATAGGGTGCCAGATCCTCTACCCAATGTACATTCAGTCCTGCCCGCTGAAGCGGCAGACGTTCATCCAGAGAAGCAGGTCCCTGAATCACCCACAGATGATACGGCTCAGCCGTATTCAGCATCTGGTCCTGATATCCGAGCTGAGCCTGCCAGCTTGCGGCATCCGAAGGAGCGCCCGGTACAATCCGGTCCACTAGTGAATTCAAGAACAGATTATGCTCCTGCACCCATGCGATAAAGCCTTCCTCCAGCTTCCAGTCGCGGGCGTGCATCAGCACAATTTCCTGCAGCCGCTCTCCATTGCGCTCGATCAGCTCGCAGGGAAGCAGCATCCATCCCTTATCCCCTGCCCCTTCGAAAAACTGATATCTGCAGTACATCAGCAGCGTCAGCTTCGCCGGAAATGACAGCATAGGCTCATTCAGGGAATAAGGAGTCGGTGTGTAAGTCAGTCCCGCTTCTGTCGTGTTGGAGATAATGATATCCAGCTCCGGATGCTCTGCCAGCGCCAGAAAATCATTCCACTCCTCATAAGGATCAATCATACGGCTGATGACCGATATAACCTCCTGCTGATCAACCTGCTCCCCATTCTGTATCCCCCGAGTTAGCAGTGTATACAGCCCGTCCTGGCTTCGCAGCCGCTCAAGCTTCATTCGTCCGGTAGGGCGGGGCTGAGTTACAGCCACCGTGCCCCGGAAATGTCCCTGCTTGAAGGAATGCTGCAGCATCCAGTCTGCAAAGCCCCGCAGGAAGTTTCCTTCGCCGAATTGAAGCACCTTGACCGGCTGTTCTCGCAACGCTTCGGCCTGCTTTTTTTCTGAATCCTGGAGCTGCTCCAGAGATAAGAGGCTTGCCTGCTTCACATTATCCATGCGAAGTCCCTCCCTTGGCTCCCCCGAATTGGAAGTAGCGCTCTGCATTGCCGTAGCAAATATCCTGTACAATTCCTCCAAGCCACTGCATATCAGCCGGTGCTTCGCCCTGCTCTACCCACTCGCCGAGCAGATTACATAGAATTCGGCGGAAGTATTCGTGCCGGGTGTAGGACAAGAAGCTCCGCGAATCCGTCAGCATTCCGACGAAACGGCTCAGTAGTCCCATATTGCCCAGGCTGCTCATCTGCGCAATCATGCCATCCTTCGTATCATTAAACCACCAGGCCGAGCCAAATTGAATTTTGCCTGGAATACCGCCGCCCTGGAAGCTTCCGATCAGCGCCGCAAGAATGTCATTATCATTCGGATTCAAGGAATACAAAATCGTCTTTGGCAAGGCCCCTGCCGTTTCCAGCTCATCCAGCAGGGAAGCCAATGGAGCCGCAACCGGACTGTCACCGATGCTGTCATAGCCCGTATCCGGTCCCAGCTGCTGCATCATTAAAGCATTGTTGTTTCGGCTCGCATTCATATGGAACTGCATCGTCCAGCCCTTCTCGGCATACAGCTTGCCCAGGTACAGCAGTGTATAGGTCTTGTATTGCTGTTCTTCGGTATGGGACACCTTCTCCTGCTTGAGCGCTTTCATAAAGATTGCCGCCGCCTCTTCCCGGGTAGCTTTATGATATGGCACATAATCCAGTGCATGGTCAGACACTCGTCCGCCAGCCTGATGGAAAAATTCCACGCGCTTTTTCAATCCTGTAAGCAAATCCTCATAGCTGCGAATGTCACTTCCACAAACCTGCCCTAATTTATCAAGCCAAGGAAGGAACGTATTTCGGTTAATTTCCAGCGCTTTATCCGGACGGAAGGAAGGGAGCATTTGGAACGGAACGCCCGGCTCCTTCGCCAGAGCAATGTGATCCTCTAAGGTATCCACCGGATCGTCTGTCGTGCACACAACCTCAACGTTGCTGGCTTGAATCAACCCGCGGGTTGTAAAGCTGTCTTCCTTCAGCTTCTCATTGGCCTCCTGCCAGATTTTCTCCGCATTCTGCTCATTGATCAGATGGTGAATCCCGAAAATCCGGCGCAGCTCCAGATGGGACCAGTGAAAGAGCGGATTGCCAATCGTCATAGGCACCGTTCTTGCCCAAGCCAGGAAACGGTCATAATCGCTGACCCCTTCACCGCCGGTAATATAAGCTTCTTCCACACCGTTTGCACGCATCGCGCGCCATTTATAATGATCTCCGTTAATCCAGGCCTCAGTCAGGTTCTGAAACCGGTGATTGCTGCGAATCATTGCCGGGCTCAGGTGACAATGGTAGTCGATAATGGGCATTGGTTTGGCATAGTCATGATACAGCGTTTTAGCACTTTCACTATTGAGCAAGAAATGTTCATCCATAAAAGGTTTCATAAAAGCTCACCGCCAGTTCTGTAGTTTGGTTCTATCATAAAGCATCATTGGTTTATTTTCTTCTCATTTATTGCTCATTTCCATTATAATAGGACATATCTTGCTTTTCGCAGAGGAGGAAGCATCCATGGCTCAACCAGAGGATCTGCCGCTAGCCAGTTACGGGGATGAGGAATCCTCATTCTATTTCGATCATATAAGGCGCCGGCTCCCGTTCGAGCGGAATAACCATTATCACAGCACATATGAGATATATTATCTCATGTCCGGAGAACGGAATTACTTCATCAAGGAGAAGCTGTATCGGATTCAGCCAGGCTGCCTGGTTATGATTAACAGATACGATGTGCATAAAAGCTTTATGAGCGGCGGACCTGAGCATGAGCGGATTGTCATCAACTTTGATGAGTCGTTTGCTCTTTCCGGTGGGCAGACTGCCTTGCCACTGTTCTCGCAGGGCGATCCGGTCGTTCCACTGCAGCCCCAGGAGCAGGCACAGACCCTGCAGATTTTCAATAAAATGTCTCAGGAGGCTACCTTGCAAAAGGACGGCTATCAGGATTATCTCCAGCTGCTGCTGACCGAGCTGCTGCTGCTCATCTCTCGCTTCAAGCAGCGCCCTTCAGCGCCTGCAGCCTATCCGATCAATCCGCTGCATGAGAAGATGATGGACATCGTGCAGTACATTCATCAGCATTTTCAGAACAAAATAACGCTGGAGCTGCTGTCCGATACCTTCTACATCAGTCCTTACTATTTAAGCCGGATGTTCAAGGAAGTGACCGGCTTCACCATCATCTCGTATGTCAATCTCACCCGAATCCGGGAGGCGCAGAGAAGGCTCAGCGAGACTGACACGAAGATCGTTGATATCGCAGAGCAAACCGGCTTTGAGAGCCTGACCCATTTTGACCGCACCTTTAAGAAAACGATCAAGATGACCGCAAGCCAGTACCGCAAGCTGTATCGACTGCCGCAGGAGGAATAACGATGGATCGCGATTCCAGCAAAAACATAAAAGGGCCGTGCTGCACGCACGGCCTTTCTGCATTATGAACTGATCTTGCTTTGCTGATACTGCTCCATAGACATGATGACCTCGCGGGGCTTGCTGCCCTCATATGGACCAATCACGCCTCTCGCCTCCATCGAGTCAATCAATCGTGCCGCACGCGTATATCCAACACGCATTCGCCGCTGCAGCAGAGAGACCGAAGCCTGTTTGGCTTCCAGAATAATCAATACAGCCTGGTCATACAGCTCGTCCAGGGTATCATCCTCTCCTAAGATCGTATCCTCCACTTCTGGCACAAGCGAATCATCATATTCCGCCTGACCCTGATCCCGCACAAAATTGACGATGTTCTCTACTTCCTGATCACTCATAAAAGCTCCCTGAACACGGATGGGCTTCGACGCCCCCATCGGCATAAACAGCATATCTCCGCGTCCCAGCAGCTTCTCCGCGCCGGCCATATCGAGGATCGTCCTTGAATCCACCTGAGACGAAACACCAAACGCAATCCTGGATGGGATATTCGCCTTAATGACGCCGGTAATCACGTCTACAGATGGGCGCTGAGTCGCAATAATCAGATGGATGCCCGCTGCACGGGCCATTTGCGCAAGACGGGTAATCGCCTCTTCCACGTCGTTCGCGGCCACCATCATTAGATCAGCCAGCTCATCCACAATGACTACAATATAGGGCAGTACAGCGGAAGGATTATCCTTTACCAGAGCATTGTAGCCTTCAATATTCCGTGTCCCGGATTTCGAGAACAGCTCATATCGCTTTTCCATTTCCACTACAATTTTCTTCAGGGCCAATGAGGCTCGCTTGGGATCCGTGACTACCGGAGCCATGAGATGAGGAATGCCGTTGTATACGTTAAGCTCCACCATCTTGGGATCGACCATGAGAAACTTGACCTCATCGGGCTTCGCCTTATACAAAATGCTCGTAATAATGCCGTTAATACACACGGATTTACCGGAGCCGGTTGCACCGGCAACGAGCAGATGGGGCATCCGCGCCAAATTTCCAACAATGGATTGACCTGAAATATCTCGGCCAAAGGCAATGGACAGCTTGGACTCCGCATCCTGGAACAGCGGCGTTTCCATCACCTCTCGCATCGTCACGATGGACACCTCGTGATTCGGCACCTCAATGCCGATTGCTGACTTTCCGGGAATGGGAGCCTCCATACGGATATCCTTCGCAGCAAGCGCTAACGCAATATCATCCGTAAGACCGACAATCCGGCTGACCTTTACTCCGATATCCGGCTGGATTTCGTAGCGGGTCACGGAAGGCCCTCTAACGACCTCCAGCACCTTGGCGCGAACGCCAAAGCTCTCCATCGTAGCTTCCAGCTTCCGGGCGGTCTGCTTGTAATCATTCTGATCTCCAGGCTTTCCGCTTCCGGCAGGCTTCGAGAGCAGGCGGAACGGCGGCAGCCTGTAAGGCTTCGGCGGTGGCTTCGGCGGAGCCAGCGGCGCCTCGGGCTGACCCTCTACATCTGCAGACAACGCAGGCCCGGCACCCTCCCCGTTACTCTCCTTATCGGTAGAATCCGCCTTGACATCCATCAGGCTTACGTCCTGGGACTGGCCTTCCGCATGCAGCGGAGTCAATGCGTCTTGGATCGGCAATGAATCATGATCGTGAAGCTCATCCTCTTCCCGGGCATCCTCATACTTCACATGCTCAAAGAAATCCCGGATGATCGGCGCACCGCCGGGCGCCTCTGCGGTCTCGTGTCTGGCTGCCCCATCCTGCAATGCTTCCTGATCGTCAGTATTTAGCGAATCCCCTCCGTACAAAATATCCTGGGGCCCGAAGGCTTCCTCATCCTGCAGCTCTGTCTGTGATCCTTTTCCGGAATGCTGATCCTTGCTCTCCCGATTAAAAAGCTGGAAGAACACGGGCCGCCCCGGACGGGAAGCGAGCTCTGGCTCCTCCAAATCGTCCAGATCATCGTCATCATCAGGAAGCCGAGGATTTCCTTTACGCACGCCGGAGGCTTTGGCAGACTTGTACGACTGCATTCTTTTCTGAAGCAAGCCGCTTGCTCTTACCGCTCTCGTGCGCAGCATTCTCATCAGCTCAACATATGACAAGTTGGTGATCAGCATAAAGCTGATGATAAGCATAACAATCATAATGAGGCGTGCTCCAATGGCTCCGAAGAACAGCAGCAGCGCTGAAAGCTGCAAAGCTCCCACGTAGCCACCTCCGATATCCTTGCCCAGAACCGGATGTTTTCCATCACTCTCTGCATAAAGCAGCTCACCCTGTAAATCACTATGTATTTGAGACAGCACATTGCCGGAAGTAAACTGCCCAATCGGTGCCAGCTTGGCTTCCATAGCGCTGATGGTGCTCATAAGTGTAAGTGCCAGCAGCAGCAGCAGCACGCCCGTTCGGCGGCTGTTCCAGACCTTGGGCCATTTTCGGTGAATCATCACCATTAATCCGTAGTAAATGCCGATCAAGGGTATGACAAAATAATATTTACCAAGCACGTAGCCCGACATCTTGGATAGTGAACGCCCAACCGGTGCTTCTCCCGATAATGCGATAACCGATAAGGTCATAAATATAATTCCATAAATTTCATATTTCAGCACCGAGGCAAATACAGCCCTCTTCTTCCGCTTACGCTTTGCCAATAATGTCACCCCCGAAGCCATATTATAGCATACATTACCATGGCGTACCTATGTTCTGTTTCGCGGGCCCAAATAAATGCGGTGGCGCTAAAAAGCTGTGCACTCTGGCATTCGCCAGGTATTAAAAAAACGGCCCCCCTTATACATGGAGGACCGGAATAAAAGATATTTGGCTGCCAGGCATATAGACCGGATTTAAATAATCCGACAGCTGGCAATCCAGCAGCCTTACGATCCTGGCGCTTTGATGGTCGATGATCTCCGCTTCCAGCAGAACGCCGTTAAGCCGCATTTCGATCACTAGAGGTGAATCCGGTGCGGCAGGCCCTCCTCCAGAGAACACCATCTCCAGTGGCATTACCGTATATAAGGTCATTGTGTAAGCCCTCCTGCACCCAGGGTCTTACGCTCTCCAATCATGCCGTTCAGTCTCGCCAGTGCCTGGCCAATACCGCCAACCTCATCCATCAAGCCGTATTTAACCGCATCGGCTCCCGATACCGAGGTCCCGATGTCCCGGTTCAGCTCTCCCGTCTTGAACATCAGATCCTTGAACTGAGCTTCTGTAATGCCGGAATGCTGAGTTACAAATCGGACGACCCGCTCCTGCATTTTCTCCATATATTCAAAGGTTTGCGGAACACCGATCACCAATCCGCTCATGCGAATGGGATGTATGGTCATGGTCGCACTGCCGGCAATAAAAGAGTAGTCCGCCGCAACAGCGATCGGAACGCCAATACTGTGACCGCCGCCGATCACCACTGTCACCGTCGGCTTGGTCAATGAGGATATCATTTCTGCAATGGCCAGGCCAGCTTCAACGTCACCGCCTACCGTATTAAGGATAATAAGAAGTCCTTCAATTTTGGCGTTTTGCTCCGCCGCCACCAGCTGTGGAATCATATGCTCATATTTGGTCGTTTTATTTTGCGGTGGTAAAACGGTGTGGCCTTCAATCTGGCCGATAATGGTCATACAGAAGATATTGGATTCTCCGGGTGTTGCCACACCCGTCTGGCCAAGTTGCTGTACCGCTTCTAGAGATGCCTGCTTCTTGTGCTCTTCACTTGGCATATCAACCTCCGGCATACTTTCACCCTTGCCAGCTGTTTTGCGTGCAATTTCGTTTTGCTTCATACTCATGCATGTCCCCTGCCCTTCTGCTTGGTTACCTTCCTCCTAGCTATTATGTCAGAAAGCATGCTGAATCATCCTTGGCATCCTTAAACGCAGCAAAAAGCCCTTCTCCTCAAGAACCGTCCAACGTTCTCGCGGAAAAGGGCGACTGTGTGCCTTATGAATGAAACGGTATCGCGGCTATACCTCCATGATGATCGGAAGGATCATCGGTCTGCGGCGAGTCTGCTCGTACAGGAAGCGGCCCAGCGCATCCTTCACGCTGGTCTTCAAGGAAGCCCATTCGTTTACGTTCTCGCTCATGAGCTTCTGCAGCGTACTGGAAACGATGCGGTTGCTTTCTTCCAGCAGCCCTTCGGATTCACGAACATATACAAACCCTCGAGAGATAATGTCCGGTCCAGAAACAATGGAGCCATTCTGCTTGCTCAGAGTTACGACAACGACCAGAATACCGTCCTGAGACAGCAGCTTACGGTCTCTCAGGACAATGTTACCGACGTCACCGACGCCGAGTCCATCGATCAGTACATTGCCAGCTGTCACTTTACCAGCCTTCCGAGCCGAGCCGTTCTGAATCTCAACCACTTCTCCCAAATCCGTGATGAAGATGTTGTCAGGCTCTACACCAACGGTCTCTGCCAGCAGTGCATGCTTGCGCTGCATCCGGTATTCACCATGGATTGGAATAAAGAACTGGGGCTTCATCAGATTCAGCATCAGCTTCAGTTCTTCCTGGCTGCCGTGGCCGGATACGTGTACGCCGGAATTGGAACCGCTGTAGATGACCTCTGCCCCGAGACGGAACAGCTCATCAATGGTCCGGCCGATATACTTCTCATTTCCCGGCACCGGTGTGGCTGCAATAATTACAGTATCGCCTGGCAGAATGTCCACTTTACGGTGAGTCGAGCGGGCCATGCGTGTTAACGCAGACATTGGCTCACCCTGGCTGCCGGTACAGAGCACAACGACCCGGTCTGCTGCCATGCGGTTTACTTCCTCCGGCTCAATCAGCATGCCTTCAGGCACGTGAAGGTATCCGAGCTCCGAAGCGATAGACACAACATTTACCATACTGCGTCCAATTACAGCTACCTTGCGGCCAGTCTCCTCGGCTGCATTCACAACCTGTTGAATACGGTGAACGTTCGAAGCAAAGGTGGCTACTACCACGCGCTGCTCCGCCTTGCGGAAAATATCCTCCAGCACCACGCCTACATTCTTCTCTGATGGCGTGAAGCCTGGCTTCTCTGCGTTGGTGCTGTCCGACAGCAGTGCGAGTACACCCTTGCTGCCGATCTCCGCCATGCGCTGCAGGTCTGCATATTGGTTATTTACCGGAGTGTGGTCAAACTTGAAGTCACCGGTGTGAACCACGCTTCCCTCTGGTGTATCAATACATACGCCGACGGAATCCGGAATACTGTGATTGGTTCTGAAGAAGGTGGCTGTCAGTGTTTCTCCGAGCTTGATCTCGGAATCGGCATGAATCAGCACTCTTTTGGTTTCGCCAAGAAGATTTGCTTCCTTCAGCTTGTTCTCTACCAGCCCAAGCGTTAGCTTGGTACCGTAAACAGGAACGTTCAAGTGCTTCAGCACGTATGGCAGGCCGCCGATGTGATCCTCGTGTCCGTGAGTCAGCACAATGCCTTTCACCTTGTCACGATTCTCTGTCAAATAAGAAATGTCAGGAATGACAATATCAATTCCCAGCATGTCCTCTTCCGGAAACTTCAATCCCGCATCCACGACAACGATGTCGTTAGCATATTGAATGACATACATATTTTTCCCGATTTCACCGACGCCGCCCAGGGCAAAAATCGATAATTTATCGCTGTTATTTTTTTTTGACAAGTGTATCTAACCCTCCTATGGTTTTGGACGTCGACCAATGTTATATTAATTTACTAAAATATACCGCACCCAGTCTCTTGAACCCATTATACATGAAAAAAAACGTTAAACACAAGTCGCCCACCCAGTGAGATATAGGATGCCCTGTTGAGTTCAATTTTTATCGCGTGTGATCATGCAAAATACAAAAAAACAGCCGATGCGCTCTCCAAATGGAGAAGCGCCGGCTGTCTTACACCGTCAGTGCTGTATTTATGAGGACAAGGA
Source organism: Paenibacillus sp. JSM ZJ436 (assembly GCF_044383795.1). Taxonomy (NCBI): domain Bacteria; kingdom Bacillati; phylum Bacillota; class Bacilli; order Caryophanales; family Paenibacillaceae; genus Paenibacillus; species Paenibacillus sp. JSM ZJ436. Next base: position 304,869 of record NZ_JBISEO010000004.1, on the reverse strand, counting down.
AGCCAGCAGACTACGGATGAACTCGGCCTCCTGATCATTCGGGCTCAGCAGCGGGAGCCGCACGGAGCCGACTGGAAATCCTTGCTCCGCAAGCGCAAATTTCACTGCAGACGGATTTGGAAGCGGCTCAGGACACTCAAACAATCCCTTGAACAGCGGGAACAGCTTCTGATGGAGGGCAGCAGCATCGCTGTTGCGCCCTTCCAGATACGCTTGAATCATATCCTTCATGAGTGCTCCGGCAACATGGCTCGCTACGCTGACGATTCCATAGGCTCCTACAGACAATGCCGGCAGCGCTGAGGAATCATCGCCGGAGTATACGGCAAATCCGGCAGGTGCAGCGGATGCAATCTGGGTCAGCTGGTCTAGAGACGCGCAATCCTTCGTTGCGACGATGTTATCCAGCTCTGCGAGACGGAGTGTTGTGGATACTCCCAGGCTGATTCCGGTACGTCCCGGTACATTGTAAAGCATCACAGGTAGGCTTGTGCTCTCGGCGATCGCCCGGAAATGCTGATACAGCCCTTCCTGACTAGGCTTGTTATAATATGGCGCCACCAGCAGAATGCCGTCAACACCGCACTGCTCCGCCTTCTTCGTCAGCTCGATCGAATGATGGGTGTTGTTGCTTCCCGTGCCGGCAATGATCTTGCACCGGCCAGCCGCTTTCTCCACGGCGAAGGAGAACAGCTTCAGCTTCTCATCCTCGGATAATGTCGGGGATTCCCCGGTGGTTCCTGCAATGACTAGGCTGTCGGACAGCTGATCCTCAATCAGGTAATTGATCAGTCTGGCGGTCTCGTCCCAGTGGATATTTCCATCTCCATCAAAGGGCGTGACCATGGCGGTAATTAATCTTCCGAAGTCCACTATCGTTTCCTCCTAACTGTTATCCGGCACAAAAGCTCTAGGCTGACATTACCGGTGAAGCTCAAACTTGCTATGCAGCGAGCGAAGTGCATTTCCCATATCTTCATTCCGGACGAGCAGCCAGATCGTCGTGTTGGAGTCTGCGGATTGAAGAATTGGAATACCATGCTCACTCAGTGCCTCTATAATGCGGGACATGATCCCCGGCACTCCATTGATTCCTCCGCCAATAATGGATACCTTGGCGCAGCCCTTGGAAATGTGAGGATTCAGTCCTAAGTCCTTGAGCGCTTGCTCCGCCTTCTGTGCGTCATCATCAAATACCGTGTAACGCACGCCTTCCGGCGTTACGCTAATAAAGTCTACACTAATGGCGTGCTCCGCCATTCTTCGGAATATACGAAGCGGCGTATCCTGCAGCGAGGCACAGTCCACTGAAATATGCGTGATATGGCTCATGTAGGTTACACCGGTTACATACCGATCCACAATGTCGGCCTCAGCAGCATCCTTGAAGGACTCAGGCCGGGTAACCAATGTGCCCTCATTGTCAGAGAACGTAGAGCGGACACGCAGCGGGACTTGCGACTGCATTGCGATTTCCACAGCCCGTGGATGTATCACCTTCGCTCCCTGCTGAGCCATATTGCAAATCTCGCTATAGCTGACGTATTTTAACGGCCGGGCATCCTCCACAATCCGGGGATCTGCCGTCAAAATTCCGTTTACATCGGTATATATATCGACCATCTCGGCGTGGAGCGCGGCTCCCAGCGCCGTCGCTGAGGTATCACTGCCGCCTCTTCCCAGTGTCGTCAGTTCTCCGGATTTGCTCTGTCCCTGAAACCCGGTTACGATAACAACCCTGGAAGCCTCAAGCTCCTGTAATATACGATCAGGCTTGACCGAAAGAATACGGGCATTGCCATGATTATCATCCGTAATGAAACCGGCCTGGGCGCCGGTGAGCGCCGTTGCAGCAATGCCTTCTCGACATAGCTGGCCGCACAGCACTGCAGCTGATATAAGTTCTCCGCAGCAGAGCAGCAGATCCCTCTCTCTTACGGGAAGCAGGGCATTATTGCTCGAAGCAAGCTCCAGCAAAGTATCTGTAGCGTAGGGATCTCCCTTCCGCCCCATAGCAGATACTACAACTACCAAATGAAGCTGCTGCTCCAGCTCCCGCCTGATGTGCTGAATGACTCTGGATCTTGCTTCCGGAGTCGATAGCGAGGTTCCGCCGAACTTTTGAACCAGGATGCGCATGAAGATTCCTCCGTTTGAGGAACCGCAAGACGATAAACCAGGCGCCGAGCGGCTGAAACGGCCGGCTGTTAAGCCCGGCCGTTTCGGTTGGAAACGATAATTTCTGCAATTTGCACAGCATTCCAGGCCGCGCCCTTCAGCAGATTATCCGATACAATCCACATATTGAGACCGCGGGAATGAGTCAGATCACGGCGCAGACGTCCCACAAAGACATCCGGCTTACCGACCGCATCACTAGCGAGCGGGTAAGCTTGGGATGCAGGATCATCCACCAGCGTAATTCCCGGAGCCTTCTCTAGAAGCGACTTTACTTCCTCCAGCTCATAGTCATTCTTGAATTCCACATATACGGATTCGGAATGGCCGTTAATGACAGGAATGCGGACACAGGTTGCTGACACTTCGATAGATTCGTCGCCCATGATTTTTTTAGTCTCACGGACCATTTTCATTTCTTCCAATGTATATCCATTGTCTGTGAATTTATCGATTTGGGGAATCGCATTAAATGCAATTTGATGCTTGACTGGCAAGGAGCCCACCGGCAAAATATCAGGCTGAACGTCAGCGTTTCCACTGAGAATCTCCTTGCTCTGACGCAGCATTTCCTCAATGGCCTTGTGTCCTGCTCCGGACACGGCCTGATAGGTGGACACGATAATCCGAGCGATGCCAAAGGCATCATGGAGCGGCTTCAGTGCTGCGACCATCTGAATGGTAGAGCAGTTCGGATTCGCAATAATTCCGTTATGCTCCTGAATTTTCTCCGGATTCACCTCTGGCACAACCAGTACCTTGTCAGGGTCCATACGGAATGCATTGGTATTGTCAATACATACGGCACCGTGGGAAACTGCATGTGGAGCCAGCTCCTTGCTCACATCACCGCCGGCACTGAACAAAGCGATATCCACGCCTTTAAAGCTGTCAGGGGTTGCTTCTTCTACAACTACGTCCTGTCCTTTGAATGTAAGAACCTTGCCTGCAGAACGCGCGGAAGACAGAAGCTTCAGCTCTGCTACCGGAAAATCTCTTTTCTCCAGCAGGCTCAGAATCTGTTCTCCTACCGCTCCTGTAGCTCCTACAACGGCTACGTTATACTTTTGCTCGCTCATCTGACACGTCTCCCCTTCATGAATAACTTCTGGTCAAGCTTTAAGAATCATGCTGATTGAAACCGTTCGATAATCATCGGCTGCAGCTGCATCCCCGTCAGAGCCGCTTCGCAGGTTTCCGGAACCAGATCCATGCGGGCCACGAGGGAATTCGGTTTCTGCTGGGGATTATCCTGTCCAAATGGTACAAAATAAATATTTTTGGTTACCAGTAGCTTCGCGATATTAGCTGCATTAAGTCCCAGCCCGTCATTCGTCGAGATCGCCAGCACCAGCGGGCGCCCATTTCGCATCTGGGCCTTCGCGGCCATTAGCACCGGACTGTCTGTCATCGCATTGGCCAGCCTGCTGATGGAATTGCCGGTGCAAGGTGCGATCGCCAGCACATCCAGCAGCTTGGAAGGACCCAGCGGCTCTGCTTCAACAATTGTAGAAATAATATCATTCCCCGTTATTTCTTTCAACTGTTTCTGCCAATTTTCCGATGATCCGAATCGGGTATCCGTATTCATGATCGTATTGGATACGATGGGAACGACACGCGCACCTCCATCAACAAACCGCTGAATCTGCGGCATAACCTCCTCCAGCGTACAGTGAGAGCCGGTCAAGGCATAGCCGACCGTTTTTCCGTTCCAGTTCATCTCAAGCTTCCTCCCGACTTTTGGTTTGCTCCGAAATCAGCTCAACCAGTGTATTGGCCATGATGATTCCCGCTGTTTTGGGGGCAACGATTCCCGGGAGTCCGGGGGCAAGCATCGCTTTGATGCCCCGCTTCTCCGCATATCTGAAATCACAGCCGCCAGGTGCCGAGGCCAGGTCAATGATGACAGCCTCCCGCGGCATTCTGGATAACACCTGCGCCGTCACGACCATGGAAGGAATCGTATTAAACAAGAGCTGAATGTCAGCCGCCTCTTGCTCGAGATCCTTCATCATAAAAGGCTGCCAGCCCATTTCTTCGGCGCGGGCATAATGCTCGCTCTTGCGAACGCCCATTTTGACCCGGGCTCCTAGCCCTTGAAGGCTCCGGGCCATTGTAAAGCCGGTGCGCCCCATCCCAAGCACCATGCAGGTGGATTTGTGTATCGTAAAGTCCGTATGCTGAATGGCCATCATTAAGGCGCCTTCCGCCGTTGGAATGGAATTGTATATCGCCACATCGTCCCGATCCAGCAGCTCCACCAGCCTGATGCTGTGCTTTGCACATAGTGATTTCAGAAACGACTTAGCCATACCTGTGTAAACTACCCCATGCTTTGGCATCGCCTGGATATGCTCTTCCTCCAGCTTCAGCGAGCCTTCCGCATATAACGCGCCGATCAATCCCTCATCGTCACAGCCTACCACAGGTAAAATCAGAGCGTCTGCGCCAGACAGCAGCTTTGCAGTAAGCGGCTCCCGGAGTACGCCCTGAAAGGAATCCTGCAGTGTGTCAAAGCCAGCGATGGTTACGGAAGCATCCATCTCCGCCAATTTTCGGATAACCTCAACCTGGCGTGCATCGCCACCAATCAAGACCGTCCGGATTCCTGTCAGCATGCAGGGCCTCGCTCCTTTCCAATAGCAGTATACGGCATCTTATGCGGAGGCCCAGCCGGAGGTGTGCAGCACCTCAAGGAAAGACAAAAAAACCGTTCCGGATAGTCCGGAACGGCTGCAGCTTATGATGAAGCTATGACAGCACATACGTGCTGCTCCTTCTACTTCCCGGTATGGCCGAAGCCCCCGGCTCCCCTTACCGTATCGGACAGCTCCTCGACCTGCTGGAGCTCCACCTGAGGAAGACTTTGAAACACCATTTGAGCAATTCGTTCATGGCGCTCAATGACAAACGGCTCCTGTCCCAGGTTCACCAGCAGTACCTTTACCTCTCCGCGGTAATCTGCATCAATGGTGCCCGGTGTATTCAGACAGGTGATGCCATGCTTGTATGCCAGGCCGCTGCGCGGGCGTATCTGCGCTTCCAGACCGCCTGGCATCGCCATAGCGAAGCCGGCAGGAATCAGCGTGCGTTCCCCCGGGTTTAGCACGACAGGCTCCTGCAAGGCAGCGTGCAGATCGAATCCTGCCGCAAGCTCAGTCATCTTTACCGGGAGGTGAATATCCTCGCAGCCCGGCATGCGTTTAATTTGTACGTAGTGCAACAAACTCGTCCCTCCTCATTCCATTCAGCGCCTTGTCGTTGGATCCCACCATCGCCAGGGCGAACGGAACCGCAAACATCCGGTCCAGTACTTTATCCATATCCTGCATAGACACCTTTTCAATTCTTGAGATCATATCGTCAAGGCTGTAGTGCCTGCCCAGCATGAGCTCATTCTTGCCCAGCCGGTTCATTCGGCTTCCCGTACTCTCCAGGCTCAGAATAAGGCTGCCCTTCAGCTGCTCTTTTCCTTTAGCCAGCTCTTCCTCCGACATGCCCTTCTCAGCCAGCTCGGCCATCATATTCCGAGTCAGCTCCAGGACCTCCTTCGTCTGCTTCGGAGCTGTTCCGGCGTAGATCGTGAACATGCCGCTGTCTGCATGGGAGCTGTGGTACGAATATACTGAGTAAGCCAATCCGCGCTTCTCGCGGATTTCCTGGAACAGGCGCGAGCTCATACCGCCGCCAATCGCATTATTGAGCAGCACCATGGCATACTGCAGCTCATCATGCATCGAGCTTCCCGGGAAGGAGAGGCAGATGTGGTTCTGCTCGGTTTTCTTTTTACGGAACAGCAGACCATCCTGAAAATCCGGGACGCTCAGAACATCGTTCTCACCCCGGTTTTGGAACTTGCCAAAATGACGCTCCAGCAGCTCAATAACGGAGTCATCAATATTTCCTGCGAGTGCAATGACCGTGTTCTCGATCGTATAATGCCGATTCATATAGGATCTCAATGCCGCAGAGTCCATGGCTTCCAAGCGCTCTTTCGTGCCCAGAATAGGATAAGCCAGCGGATGGTCGCCATAAGCCGAGATCGACATCAAATCATGGACCAGATCGTCCGGAGTATCTTCGTACATGGAAATTTCCTCGAGAATAACGTTCTTCTCTTTCTCCAGCTCGCCAGAGTCCAGCTTGGAATGAAAAAACATGTCCGATAAGACGTCAACCGCAATCGGCAAATGCTCATCCAGCACTTTCGCATAATAGCAGGTATATTCCTTGGAAGTGAACGCATTGACATTCCCGCCGATGGCATCAAACTGCTCCGCGATCGCCCGAGCATCAAAGCGCTCCGTTCCTTTAAACATCATATGCTCGATAAAATGTGTAATCCCGTTCAATTCCGGCGTCTCATTTCGCGATCCGGTCTTGACCCAGATCCCGAAGGAAACCGAACGACAGGTTGGAATTTGCTCCATCACAATTCTCAGGCCGTTCGACAGCTCTATTTTTTTCACGCGGGGCCCTCCTGACTTGACACCATTGTTCTATTAGATGATTCTTTCCATCCACACATTGTAGCAAACTTGCCAGATCCACTCAACTTTCAGAAGGCGCCAAACGCTCCGGGGACAAGGTTTGGGATACGGTTCCGATATGCAGTCCCTTTGCGCGGATGCCCTGAATCATACCTTTAAGTGCCTGCGAGGAGGAGTCCGTCGGATGCATCAGGATCAAAAAGCCCGGCTCGACCTTAGCCGATATTTTATCGACGACCGCTTGAGCTGGAGGATGCTTCCAGTCCACCGTATCCAGCGTCCATAGGACGGTCTTCAAGCCTCTGGCATGAGCAAGCTGTACCGTTTGTTGGTTATAGTCGCCGGAAGGCGGTGCAAACCAGGTATTGGTGACACCAAGGCTCTCTTTGAGCAGCTCCTGGGTTCTCGTAATCTCGCTCTCTGCACGGGCGGCGCTGAGCTGGCTCATATTGGGATGGGTATACGCATGATTCTCTACCTCATGTCCCCCGTTCACAATGTCCAACGCCAGCTCCCGATTCTTGCTCAGCCAGCTCCCATCCAGAAAAAAAGTGGCCTTCACGCCCTCCGTCTCCAGCGTATGCAGCATGGGCTTGATATACTCGTTGCCCCAAGCCACGTTAATCATGAGCGACACCATCGGCTTGTTCGGATTCCCCCGGTAAATGGGATGGGGACCGAGGTCCTGCAGGGTCACCTTGGCGGGAATTTCCCGGTACACATAAGGAATTTCTTCAACGCTTTTCCTTTTCAGAGCGCGTCTGTAGGTTTCCTCCACGTCTATTTCACGGCCGTTATAGCCGGGGATAGCCTTCCATACGGAATCCACTTTAGCATCGATGGGTTCTACTCTGTTCTGAGCCGCTTCGGCTTGAATGCGTTCCAGAAGCTGAACATCCACCGCTGTGCTCTGCACTTCATCATACATGACAGCAGAATGAGACAGCTGTCTCACATAATCCACAGACCCTGTTATCACCGCAAGACTGCTAACACCAGCCACCGTAGCTGTCAGCACCGCTATTTTTTTCCTGCTTTCGCTTCCGAACATCCTGCGCCCTCCCCACAGCCATAAGCTTTGTCCCATTTTATGAACCGGGAGAGAAGAATATGTACAGCCTTGTGCTAGAGCCTGCTCTTCACCAAGGCATACGGCATAAAAAAAGAGCCAGAGTCAATCTGTCTCTTTCCTTCATGTCCTTCATGTAGAGAATATTAGTTGGCTTCAGCCGTCAGAACAGCTTTACGGGACAGGTTGATCCGGCCCTGCTGATCGATTTCGGTAACCTTCACTGTAATCACATCTCCAATGGCTACCACATCTTCTACTTTACCCACACGCTCGGTAGAAAGCTGAGAAATGTGTACCAGACCGTCTTTGTTCGGCAAAATCTCAACGAAGGCGCCGAATTTCTCAATCCGCTTCACCGTTCCGGTATAGATTTCACCCACCGCAACCTCACGCACAATGCCCTCAATAATGGACAGGGCCTTCTGGTTCATTTCGGCATTGGATGAAGCGATGAATACACGGCCATCCTGCTCAATGTCGATTTTCACGCCGGTCTCTTCGATGATTTTGTTAATAATTTTGCCACCGGCACCGATCACATCGCGAATCTTGTCCGGATTGATCTGCATCGTGATGATTTTTGGTGCATAAGGAGAAAGTGCCTCTCTCGGCTGCTGAATCGCTTCAAGCATTTTGCCCAGGATATGCATACGTCCTTCTCTTGCCTGCTCCAAGGCTTCCTGCAAAATGCTACGGTCGATGCCATCAATCTTAATATCCATCTGGATGGCCGTAACGCCTTGCTGGGTTCCCGCAACCTTAAAGTCCATATCTCCCAAATGATCCTCCATCCCCTGGATGTCAGTCAGAATGGAAACATGCTCTCCGTCCTTGATCAAGCCCATGGCAACACCTGCAACAGGAGCCTTGATCGGTACGCCGGCATCCATCATAGCCAGGGTGCTGGCACAGATGCTCGCCTGAGATGTCGAGCCGTTGGATTCGATAACTTCAGAAACGAGACGAATCGTATATGGGAATTCCACTTCATTCGGAATAACCTTGGATAATGCGCGCTCACCCAACGCTCCATGTCCGATTTCACGGCGGCCCGGTGCGCGAAGCGGACGAGCTTCACCCACACTGAACGGCGGGAAATTGTAATGGTGCATGAAACGCTTCGTTTCTTCCAGATCAATACCGTCCAGAATTTGTACGTCTCCCAATGCGCCAAGCGTACACACGCTAAGAGCCTGGGTTTGTCCACGCGTGAACAGTCCTGATCCGTGAGTTCTTGGCAGCAGGCCAGTATCACAGTCGATTGGACGGATCTCGGAAAGGCCGCGGCCATCCGGGCGCACCTTATCATGGGTAATAAGGCGGCGGACTTCTTCCTTCACGATGTCATGCAGTACTTCCTTAACATCCTTCAGAAGCTCCGGCGTCTCCAAATACTTCTCTTCAAATACAGTGTATGCTTCATCGCTGATAGCATCGATGGCATCCTGGCGGGCATGCTTCTCTTCAATGCGTACAGCCTCTACCAGACGCTGCTCGGCAAACTTCCGAACCTCGGAGTTTACAGTTTCGTTAACCGCGTGCAGCTTGACTTCCATCTTCTCCTTGCCGGCTGCAGCTACAAGCTCACTGATAGTAGACACAATCTGCTTGATCTCATCGTGGCCAAACATAATTGCTTCCAGCATCACTTCTTCTGGAACCTCGTTGGCTTCGGCTTCAACCATCATAATAGCGTCCTTGGTACCGGCTACAACCAGGTACAGATCACTTGCTTCCTGCTGTGCAATAGTCGGATTCACAACGAACTCGCCGTTCACGCGTCCCACTGCTACTCCGCCAATCGGTCCGTTAAACGGAACGTCGGAGATGCTGAGAGCGGCAGAGGTACCAATCATGGCAGCAATCTCAGGCTCGCAGTCCTGATCCACGCTCATCACCAGATTAAGCACCTGCACATCATTTCGGAAGCCTTCAGGGAACAGAGGGCGAATCGGGCGGTCTGTCAGGCGGCTTGCCAGAATGGCTTTCTCGCTGGGGCGTCCTTCGCGTTTAATGAATCCTCCCGGAATTTTGCCGACAGCATACAATCTTTCCTCATAGTTCACCGTCAGCGGGAAAAAATCCAGGTCCTTCGGAGCACTGGAGGCTGTTACCGTACAAAGCACGGCTGTATCTCCGTACCGAACCATAACTGCTGCATTGGCCTGCTTGGCCAATCTGCCGGTCTCGAGTACCAGCTTTCTTCCACCCAGCTGCATTTCAACACGTTGTTCCATGTAGTCCCTCCTCCTAGGAGTTATTAGTTTAGTCATTGCTTAAGTATTCCCTAATTGTTTATCCCCTAAAAAAATAGCCCGGCTGCGCCGCTGTCGTTCCAAGAAGGACAGTGGACAACCAGGCTGCTTTTCGATACACCTTATCGCAATTAGCGGCGTAATCCAAGCTTCTCGATCAACGCGCTGTAGCGTCGAACATCCTTGTTTTTCAAGTATGCAAGCAGTTTCCGGCGTTGGCCGACCATTTTCAACAATCCACGACGGGAGTGATGATCTTTCTTGTGCGTACGCAAGTGGTCAGTCAAGCTGGTGATGTTTTCCGTAAGGATAGCGATCTGCACCTCTGGGGATCCTGTGTCGGACTCATGAGTCTTGTGCTCGTCAATCAGCTGCTGTTTACGTTCTTGAGTCAATGCCATCCTGTTCACCTCCTTCATTATAATCGCCATTAGCCTCGTCACCGACGGTGAGATCGGATAACCAAGCCAAGGTTCTACACCCGTAACCCGAGTGCCTTAAAGAGTATAGCATACTTTACCTGAAAAAGAAAACGGAACTTTGGATATTTACCTAAGACAAATGGGACAGCTGTTCTCTCGCCTTTGCTGCATCTTGACCGATCCGGTCAATCAGCTCATTAATGGAATTAAACTTGAGCTGGCCCCGGATGTGCGATACCAGATCCACAGTCATCACTTGACCGTAAAGGTCCCCGTCGAAATCCAGCAAATGCACCTCATACACCGGTTCAGCCATGCCCTCGTGAAAGGTTGGCTTCATTCCGATGCTCATCACACCGCTGCGCCAAACCTGATCTGAGGAGCATCTCGCACGTACTGCGTAAACCCCCTGTGACGGAGTCACATAGGAAGCTTCAAGCTCTAGGTTCGCTGTAGGGAAGCCGATCTGCCGCCCTCGCTTCTCACCGTGCACCACGGTGCCGGAAATACGGTACCGGCGGCCAAGCCAGCGGTTGACATCCTCCAGCCTGGCGTCAGCGAGTGCTTCGCGGATGGAGGAGCTGCCTACCTTCTCTCCGTCCACCAGCAATGGCGGAACAATCACAACCTCAATCTCTCCATTCCCGAGCACATGCAGATCTTCTGCATCCCCTGCGCCCTTGTGGCCAAATCTGAAATCAAAGCCGACCACAACGGTGTGCAGTGACAGCGGAAGCAGCATGTCCTTTACGAATTGCTCCGGTGTGATGCGGGAGAACGACTCATTAAACTCAATAACGTAGAGAATATCTACCCCCAGCTGCGCCAGAAGGTCCTCCTTGTCAGACTGTGGGGTTAGATAACCGTCGTAGCTGCCCTTGCGCATGACTTCCTTGGGATGCGGATAAAAGGTAATAACGGCTGCCGGGATCCCGGCCTTTCGCGACGAATTCACAGCGGTCTGTATGACACTGACATGCCCCAGATGCAGCCCGTCAAATTGACCAATCGCTGCCGTCTGGGGATGTCCGTATTCCGCAATCTGTGCTTCGGTAAGGGGGTATGACAGCGAAACGATTTTCATCTGGTTCTCACCTGCAATTCACTTAATAGATTCTCCCGTGCGTCTTAATGGAACACCTTCACCGGCACAATCGCACCGGTTTCTTCCTGTCTGCGAAAAATGCCCAGAAACTGCTGATGACTATCATACAGGCGGATAGCATCATTATGCTCCACCGGCGGCTGAACGGCTCTTGATGAAAGGCGTTGTCCCTGGAGGGCCGCAGACCGTTTCTCGTCGATGACCGTATGCGCCGCTAGATGACGCACAGCTTCATCGGCCGGAATCAAGGAAGAGGCCAGCGTTCCGGCCTCCACCTTCTGCGCAATTTCTTCGAGCGTCAGGCAGTGCGAAGCCTCAACCCCGGCAGACAAGGTTCGCTTTAACGAGACCATAACGGCAGGATAACCTAACGCTTTGCCAATGTCTACACAGAGGGTACGAATATAAGTGCCTTTGGAGCAGAGCACCCTGAACGAGATGTCTGTGTGAGTGCCAACCGCTTCAAAGCCGGTCATTTGGATCTCATGGATGGTCACCGTGCGGCTCTTGCGCTCCACAACCTTACCCTCCCGCGCCAGCTCGTACAGCCTCTTGCCGTTCACCTTTACGGCAGAGTACATCGGCGGAACCTGTGATATGCTTCCCAAGAAAGAGGTCAGCGTCTTCTCCGCTTCCTCCCGGGTCACATTCACTTCATCAACCTGATCGATCACACTGCCGGTAATATCTTCTGTATCACTGGAGAAGCCCAGACGAAGCACTGCATAATACTCCTTGGGAAGCTCCTGCATATACTCTACCACCCTAGTGGCACGACCCAGGCAAAGCGGAAGCACCCCTGTTACCTCCGGATCAAGCGTACCGGCATGACCGATTCTTTTCATTCCTAAAATGCGCCGGGTCTTGGCAACGACATCATGTGACGTCCAGCCCGCCGGCTTCATCACTGCAAGTACACCATCAAATTCACTCATAATGCCTTTTTCACCGCTTTAATCACTTGTGACATCACCTGATCCAGTCCACCTTCAATGCGGCAGCCCGCTGCCCGGACGTGGCCGCCGCCTCCGAACTCTTGGGCCAATGCTGCTACATCCACTTTGCCAGCAGAGCGGAAGCTTGCCTTGACCGCATCCGGGGATACCGCTTTAAACAGTATGCCTACCTCTACGCCCTGGATATTGCGGGGGAAATTGACGATCCCCTCCAGGTCCTCATTCATCGCGCCGGTATCTGCCATATCCTCCGGGGTCACGTAGACCCAGGCAACCTTTCCGTCCTCTGACAATTGCAGCGTATTTAGTGCTTTGACGAGCACCTTCATCTGCGGCAAAGTCATTTCCTCCAGCAGGGATTCTGCAAGCTCTGGACCATTCACCCCGTGAGAGAGCAAATTCGAAGCAATGCTCATTACTTTAGGCGAGGTGTTAGAATACCGAAAGCCCCCTGTATCGGTAAGAAGCCCGGTATAAATCGCTGCTGCAATATCTGCATTCCACTCTACGTCAAATTCATGAATCAAATCATACAAAATTTCAGCGGTAGCGGCTGCTTCCGGCAGAACGACATGAACGTGTCCATAACGGTCGTTGGTCGGATGATGATCAATATTCAGAATCAGTGCGTCATCGGCAAACAACTCCCGGGTCCGGCCGACGCGTAAAAAGTCAGCGCAATCCACACAGATAACATGCTTGAAGTCACCTTCCGGACGCTGCTCCGTCATGTTGATCAATTCATCTGCGTGCCATAATACCTTCATTCTCTTCGGAATGGCACCTTCATTGACCATTATGTATTTTTTGCCCAAACGCGAGAGAAGCCAGCCCACCGCAAGGGTGGAACTGACTGCATCTCCGTCGGGCTGAACATGCGACACGATCAAATAATCATCATGCTCCAGCAGAAATTCCTTTGCCTGCTGCAGCTCCTGTTTATAGGTCAGCATTCGCCCTCTCCTTTATGAAACGATTAATCCAGCGGTTAATCTTGTTCTCCGATTTCACCTAGCAGCTTCTCAATCCGGCTGCCGTACTCAATGGATTCATCGAACTTGAAGATGAGCTCCGGTACGTGCCGAAGCCGAATGCGCTTGCCAAGCTCGGAGCGGAGAAAGCCGTTTGCTTTCTCCAATCCCTTTAAGGAAGCTGCCTTCTGCTCTTGATCTCCAAGCACACTCAAGTAAATCTTGGCCTGCGATAAATCGCTGGTAACATCAACACCTGTTACGGTAATAAAACCGATCCGAGGGTCTTTGAGCTCCGTCTGGATAAGCTGACTCAGCTCTTTTTTAATCTGTTCCCCAACCCGGCCTGTGCGGATTTTTGCCATGTCTGATCACCTCTCTAGCTTAGCGCGCCACGGTTTCCATAACGAAGGCTTCGATGACGTCGCCTTCTCTGACGTCGCTATAGTTTGCCAAAGTAATGCCGCATTCATAACCCTGCGCGACCTCTTTTGCATCATCTTTATAGCGCTTGAGGGAATCGATTTTGCCTTCATGAACCACAATGCTGTCCCGGATCAGGCGAACTTCCGCATTACGGGCAATCTTGCCTGAGGTTACCATACAGCCGGCAATCGTTCCGACCTTGCTAACCTTGAACGTATTCCGGACCTCGGCATGGCCGATAATGTTCTCCTTGTATTCCGGATCGAGCATGCCTTTCATCGCCTGTTCGATTTCCTCAATGACATTATAAATTACCCGGTGGAGACGAATGTCTACCTTTTCCTGCTCGGCGGTCTGCTTTCCTTGGGTGTCCGGACGAACGTTAAAGCCGATCACGATAGCATTGGATGCCGCAGCAAGGATAATATCAGACTCTGTAATCGCACCTGCACCGCTGTGAATGATCTTCACGCGAACGCCCTCGACCTCAATTTTGTTCAAAGAGCCCTTCAATGCTTCTACCGAGCCCTGTACATCACCTTTGATGATGACGTTCAGGTCCTTCATCTCACCGTCTTTAATATGCTTGAACAGATCGTCGAGCGTGACGCGAGTTCCATAATTCAATTCAGACTGACGCTGAGTTATCGCCCGCTTGTCAGCAATGGAGCGTGCCTTGCGCTCGTCTTCGAATACCATGAATGGATCGCCTGCGCCCGGAACCTCAGTCAGACCTGTAATTTCTACAGGAGTCGAAGGACCGGCTTCTTTCAGACGGCGTCCCTTGTCGTTAACCATAGCCCGGATCCGCCCGAAGCAGTTACCCGCTACGAATGCGTCGCCGACCTTCAGTGTGCCATGCTGTACGAGAATACGGGCAACAGGCCCTCTTCCTTTATCCAGCTCGGCTTCAATAACGGTACCCCGTGCGCGCTTGTCTGGGTTCGCCTTGTACTCGTTCACTTCAGCGACGAGCAGAATCATTTCCAGCAAATCCTCAAGACCCATGCGCTGCTTCGCAGATACATTGACGAAAATCGTATCGCCGCCCCACTCTTCCGGGACCAGCTCGTATTCCGTCAGCTCCTGCTTCACTTTATCCGGATTCGCATCCGGCTTATCGATTTTGTTGACCGCTACGATGATTGGCAGGCCCGCTGCCTTAGCATGGTTAATGGCTTCCACCGTTTGAGGCATTACGCCGTCATCCGCCGCCACAACAATAATCGTCATATCTGTAACCTGCGCTCCCCGGGCACGCATGGCCGTGAAAGCTTCGTGGCCTGGTGTATCGAGGAAGGTAATTTTCTTGCTGTTAATTTCAACCTGGTATGCCCCGATATGCTGGGTAATACCGCCAGCTTCACCGCCGGTTACATTCGTAGAGCGGATCGCGTCCAGGAGCGTGGTTTTACCATGGTCAACGTGGCCCATGATCGTAACTACAGGAGGACGATCTTTCAAGTCGGCAGCTTCATCCACTTCCTCTACCGTCTCAAAGCGGTCTTCCTCCACAGGAATCTTCACCTCTACCTCTACGCCGAACTCACCGGCCAGAAGCAGAATCGTGTCGATATCCAGCTCTTGGTTGATCGTGGCCATCACGCCGAGGAAAATCAGCTTCTTGATGACCTCAGAAGCATCCTTATGCAGCAGCTTCGCCGTTTCACCGACGGTCATATTGCCACGGACGATAATTTTCTTCGGCGTGTTGTCGATTTTCTCGCGAGGAGGCTGGTTGTTCTGATTGCGTCCCCGGTTATTTCTGCCGCCGCGATTGTTATTACGGAATCCACCCTGACGATTGTTATCATCAAAGCGCTTGCCGCCGCCGGAGCGATTGTTGTTTCCACCGCCGCCATTGCTATTATTACCGCCATTGCCACCGCTGCGGTTGCCGCCGCGACCGCCGGCAGAACCTGCATTTCCACCTGCATTGCGATTGCTGTCTGTACGTGCGCCTGATGCGCCTGCTCCTTGCGGTCCACGGCTATTCTGCTGCTGCCCCGTTTGCTGGCTGCGTCCTGTCTGCTGGCCAGACTGTTGCGGGGAACGAGTGCCCTGCTGACCGGATTGCGGAGAACGATTGCCCTGCTGGCCTCCGCCAGTGCGGCTGCCGCGATTTTGATTCGTGTTACCTTGCGAATTTGAACTTGACGACGAATTCCTCCGGTTATCCTGGCCGCTGCTTGAACGCTGCTGTGAACCGGAAGCCTGGTTTTGGGTTTGTTGGTTTCTACTATTCATACCTACCTGCTTTTCCTGTTGTTTTTGAGTCTGGCCCTGATCCTGGGTTTGCAATGAATCCTTCTGGCCTTGATTACGGCTGCCGCCAGACCCACCCCGGCTGCCGTCCATAACTTTATCCGAACCGTTTCGAGGTGGCTGCACCGCCTGCGAGGAACCGCGGTCCGAAACCGATGCCGGCTTTGACTGTTCTCCCCGAGAGGCATTGGAGCCATCACGCTTTGCAGCCGCATTCGACTTGATGTCCTTGAAGAACTGCTCTACCTTCGAAACGGTGTCATTCTCCATCACGCTCATGTGATTGTTGACCGGAACGTTTAAACGCTTGAGTATTGTGATGATTTCTTTACTGCTCATATTGAGCGATTTAGCATATTCATATACACGAAGTTTATTGTCTTTGTTTTCCTGTTTACTCAATATACTCCACCTCCGACATTACCTCCAATTTCTTGGAGATCATTTCTGCGAATCCTTGATCCGTAACGGCCAGCACAACCCGTTCAGGTTTACCTACGCTTGTGCCCAGACTTTCCCGGTCAAATCCGATTACCAGAGGGATGTTGTAAGAACCGCATTTGTCGCGGAACTTCTTTTTTGTATTATCTGAGGCGTCACCCGCCAGAAGGACTATTTTTGCTTCAGAAGACCGGATGGCTTTGAGCACGATCTCATCGCCGGTAACCACTTTGCCCGCCCGCATCGCCAATCCTAAGCTGGACAATGCTTTATTGTTCATCAGGCTCACGGTCCTTTTGTGCCAGAAATTCTTCTTCCACCTGCGTAAAATCTTGCGCCAGCTGCTCGTAAATATTACTGTGCACCGGCGCCTTCAAGGCACGATCGAGCGCTTTATTCTTGTGTGCCAGCTTGAAGCAGGACAGCTTTCCGCACAAATAAGCGCCTCTTCCCGACTTTTTGCCAGTCAGGTCGATTAGCACTGCGTCTTCAGGCGTTCTAACGACACGAATCAGCTGCTTTTTGGGCATCATTTCCTGACAAGCTACACATTTGCGAAGCGGTATTTTTCTCTGTTTCACTTCCTGCACCCCCGCCCTTATAATCTAGTCGACGGAGACGGAATCCTGATGCATCTCGCCGGTCAAGGTCTTGGGTCTGCCGTACTCCTGCTCCGCCTGGCTCTCGCTCTTGATATCGATCTTCCAGCCTGTCAGCTTGGCAGCAAGACGTGCATTCTGGCCCTTGATTCCGATCGCCAGCGACAGCTGATAATCAGGAACGATCACGCGTGCCATCTTCTCGTCTTCAAACACCTGTACCTCCAGCACCTTGGATGGGCTAAGCGCATTGGCCACGTATTCCTCGACGTTCTCGGAATAGCGAACAATATCAATCTTCTCGCCGCGCAGCTCGTTCACGATGGTCTGTACACGCATGCCCTTGGGACCTACGCAGGAGCCTACCGGATCAACCTCTTCGTTGCGGGAATATACCGCGATCTTGGAACGGAAGCCGGCTTCACGCGCAACCGATTTGATCTCGACCACACCGTCGAAGATTTCCGGAACCTCCAGCTCGAACAAGCGCTTCAGCAGGCCGGGATGTGTTCTGGAAAGAATAATCTGAGGACCCTTGGTCGTGTTCTCGACCTTGGTAATGTAAGCCTTGATGCGATCGCCATGCTTGAATTTCTCATTCGGCATTAGCTCGGTCAGCGGCAGGGCAGCTTCAATCTTACCCAAATCAATATAGATATTGCGAAGATCCTGACGCTGCAGCGTACCGGTCACGATATCCTCTTCCTTATCGATAAAGGCGCTGTAAATCAAGCCGCGCTCCGCTTCACGGATACGCTGGGTGACCACCTGCTTCGCCGTTTGCGCAGCGATCCGTCCAAAGTCACGAGGTGTGACTTCAATCTCGGCCACATCGTCCAATTGGAAATGCGCGTTAATATCACGCGCGGCCGGCAGCGAAATTTCCGTGCGCGGATCCAGAACCTCTTCCACTACCAGCTTGCGGGCATATACCTTGATTACCCCCGTATTGCGGTTCATATCCACTCTCACGTTCTGAGCCGTGTTGAAGTTTCTCTTGTAGCTGGAAATCAGCGCGGCCTCAATGGCTTCAAACAGCACATCCTTGCTGATCCCCTTATCTCTCTCCAACTCGTTCATCGCTTCAATAAAATCCATACTCATTGAAAATCGGTTCCCCCTTTCATAAATACCGTCTAAAAAATGATGGCCAGTCTCGCACTGGCAACTTTATCATATGGAATCGCGTAAGTTTTTCTGGCGGTTTGGATTTCAAGCTCCTCATTCTCAAAAGAAATGAGCTTGCCTTCAAACTCCTTGCTGCCGCCCAGAGCTTCATACACCGTGACAAATACATGCTTGCCCACAGCCTTGGCGACATCCTCTTTCTTCTTCAATGGACGCTCGGCCCCCGGTGAGGACACCTCCAGGAAGTAAGCGGTCGGAACCGGATCGTTCTCATCCAGCTTCTGGCTCAGGTATTCACTGATCAAGCCGCAGTCATCGATATCGATGCCTCCATCCTTATCAACAAATACACGTAAAAACCAATTGCTTCCCTCTTTCACATATTCCACATCTACCAGTTCAAAGCCGTGTTCTTCCAAATACGGCTGCACCATTTCTTCTACAGTACTTTTAATCTTTGATGTGCTCAAAGAACATAACCTCCAACACTTCATTTCCTATATACCAAAGAGTAAAGAGTGGGTCGCCCCACTCTTTACACAACGGTTTTATCTCCATGATTACCAAAAAAATTATAACATAGTCTGCCAATAGTGACAAGTGTGAGTCCTTGACTAGCCTGGATGGTCGGGTGGCTGTATCATCCACTCCGAAAAGCTCTAGAACAGAGAAAGCTGATTGCTCTCCGGCAGTCCGCGGAAGCAGCCCATCTGTGTCAACAGCTCCACCGCCGTCTTACTTGCCTTAGACTTCTGCTGGAAATCCTCAATGGATAAGAACTCTCCCTGCTCCTTAGCCGCAGCGATGTTACGGGCCGCGTTATCACCAATTCCCTGCAGGGCGGAGAACGGCGGAATCAGGCAGTCGCCTTCAACCGTAAAGCGAAGTGCGTCAGAGCGGTACAGGTCAATGTTCTTGAAGGTGAACCCGCGAGCCGTCATTTCCAGAGCCATCTCCAGTATGGAAAGCATGCTTTTCTCCTTGGTACTTGCCTGGAATCCCAGCTGCTCAATCTCGATAATCCGCTTGTGAATGGCATCATAGCCCTGACAGCACAGCTCAATGTCAAAGTCCTCTGCCCGGACTGAGAAATACGTGGCATAATACTCGATCGGGTAGTACAGCTTGAAGTAAGCCGTACGCACGGCCGAGATGACATATGCGGCCGCATGGGCCTTCGGAAACATGTACTGAATTTTAAGACAGGAATCAATGTACCACTGCGGTACCTTGCAGCGCTTCATCTCATCGATCCATTCCTGCGACAATCCCTTGCCCTTACGTACACTTTCCGTAATCTTAAACGCCAGACTGGCATCCATCCCTGCCTTGTAAATCAAGAAGAGCATAATATCGTCACGGCAGCCGATAACCGTCTTGATGTTACAAGTTCCATTCTTGATCAACTCCTGCGCATTGCCGAGCCACACGCCCGTTCCGTGGGACAATCCTGATATTTGCAGCAGATCGGCAAAGCTTGATGGCTGCGATTCAATCAGCATTTGCCGAACGAACTTGGTACCCATCTCCGGCACACCATAGGTTGCTACCGGAGAGCGAATCTGCTCCGGAGTTACTCCCAGCGCTTCTGTAGAGTTAAACATGCTCATAACCTTGGGGTCATTCATTGGAATCGTTGTCGGATCTACGCCAGTCAAATCCTGCAGCATCCGCATCATCGTTGGATCATCGTGGCCCAGAATATCCAGCTTCAATAAATTGGCATCAAAGGCATGATAATCGAAATGCGTGGTCTTCCATTCCGCCTTGACGTCATCCGCCGGAAACTGGACGGGGGTAATATCTTCAACCTCCATATAATCCGGCACAACCACGATCCCGCCCGGATGCTGGCCGGTGCTGCGCTTAACGCCGGTACAGCCGCCGGCCAGCCGGTTCAGCTCAGCGCCGCGCCAGCGCTTCTGATGCTCTTCCTCATATTTCTTGGCAAAGCCGAAGGCGGTTTTTTCCGCAACGGTACCAATGGTTCCCGCTCGGAACACATTTTTCTCACCGAACATGACCTTCGTGTAGTTATGCGCTTCAGGCTGATATTCGCCGGAGAAGTTCAAGTCTATATCCGGCACCTTATCTCCCTTAAAGCCAAGGAAGGTCTCAAACGGAATATCCTGCCCTTCGCCCTTCAATCGCCCTCCGCACTTCGGACAAGCCTTATCCGGCAAATCGAAGCCGCTCGGGACACTGCCGTCCAGGAACCACTCGCTGTGCTTGCATTCTTTGTCCAGACAGATATAGTGCGCAGGCAACGGATTAACCTCGGAAATGCCTAGGAAGGTAGCTACTACAGAGGACCCTACAGAGCCCCTGGAGCCGACCAAGTATCCGTCCTGGTTCGATTTTTTAACGAGCTTCTCGGAAATGAGATAGTTCGCAGAGAAGCCGTATTTGATGATAGGCTCCAGCTCCTTCTCCAAACGGGCGACCACAACCTCCGGCAGATCCTCTCCATAGATAGACTTCGCGGTTTCATAGCAGGTGTTGCGGATTTCCTCGTCTGCTCCGTCCAGAATTGGTGTAAACAGCTTGCTCGGAAACAGCTCGATTTCTTCGAAGCGGTCTGCCAGATCGTTGGTATTTTTGACGACAATCTCAAAGGCCTTCTCTGCTCCCAAATATTGAAATTCATCCAGCATCTCCTGGGTCGTGCGGAAATGGGCATCCGGCTTTCGAAGATCCTTCAGCGGGCTGAAGCCGGTAATGCCATGGATTGTAATGTCGCGGAACAGCTTGTCCCGAGGCTCCAGATAATGAACGTTCCCGGTAGCAATGACGGGCTTATCCAGCTTTTCTCCAATGGCGATAATTTTTTGGACCGCTGTTTTCAGCTCTTCCGGACTGCCGACCAGTCCCTTGTCCACAAGGTGCATGTACATCGTCAGCGGCTGCACCTCCAGCACATCATAGAACTGGGCAACCTCCTCTGCTTCCTCTACAGTCTTGTTCAGTACCGATTCAAAAAATTCGCCCTTCTCGCACCCGGAGAGAATAATCAAACCGTCCCTCATCTCGACCAGCTTTGACTTTGGAATGCACGGCACCCGCTTAAAATGCTGAGTATGCGACATGGATACGAGCTTGTACAGGTTTTTCTTCCCGATCATGTTTTGGGCGTAAATGCCGCAGTGGAACGGTCTCGTATTACTTAGATCCGTACCGACATAATCGTTCAGTCGGTCCAGCATCTTGATGCCCTTCAGCTTCTCAACATCAGACAGCAATCCATTGAGGATTCCCGCGAGCGCTATAGTGTCATCAATGGCCCGGTGATGACTTTCGAGGAGCACCTTGTATTTGTCAGCCAGCGTGTTCAGCCGGTGGTTCTTCATGCCGGGATGCAGCATCCGGGCCAGCTCCAGCGTATCCAGGTACGGATTATCCAGCGTATTCATGCCGGCATTTTTCAAGGAAGCCTGAATGAAGCCCATATCGAATCTCGCATTGTGCGCAACCAGCACCGCATCGCCCACGAACTTCACGAACTCCTCCAGCACAGGCTCCAGGTCCGGAGCATCCTTGACCATTTCATCAGTAATGTTCGTCAGCTGCTGGATATGGTACGGAATTTTCTCGTGCGGATTTACGAAGGTCGCATAGCGGTCAATTTCCTTACCCTCCTGCATTTTTACGGCGGCAAGCTCCGTAATTTTGTTCTGCGTGATGGATAAGCCGGTCGTCTCGATATCAAATACAACATAGGTGGCATGATGCAATTCCAAAGGCTTGGCCTGCTCGACTACGTTGACCGCGTCATTTACGACGTTCGCCTCAATGCCGTAGATCATTTTGATGCCATTCTTCTTGGCATGCTTGTCCGCATCGGGAAAGCACTGGACCCCGCCATGATCGCTGACCGCAATCGCTTTATGCCCCCAGGCTGCTGCTGTTTTGACATACTTATCAATCGGAGTGACAGCATCCATCGTGCTCATTGTCGTATGGAGATGAAATTCTACCCGCTTGAGCTCCGCTTGATCTTTACGTGCAGCAGGAGCCTTCACCTCCACCAGATCCGACGGCATCATGACCAGCTCGGGCACCTGCATAAACCGGTCATACTCCACCCGTCCCCGTGCTTTAACCCACTTGCCGTTCTCCAGCAGACTCATGACCTTGAGGTCATCCTTAGTTTTGGCAAACATTTTCATCTGGAGGGAGTCGCTGAAGTCGGTCACATTATACGTAAACAGTGTGCTGCCATTACGAAGCTCTTTACGGTCCAGCCCGAAGATGGTACCCTGAATCGTAATCTTCTTCTCTTCATCCTGAATATTCTGAATGGACACCGGATGATCCTTAATGTCATAGCCAATCTGCAGCCTTACCTCTCCTTCTTCTTCCTCCGGCAGCGGGTCTGCCTCCAGCGTGGACATCATGCGCTCAATGACTTCCCGCTCTTCCTCCCGCTTCTTCTGCTCAAACTCTGCCAGGGCGGCTTGATCCTGCTGTTCACCCAGCTGCAGCTTCACCCTGAGCTCCAGTGCGAAATATTGCTTGAAAAAGGTCATCAGCGCCTCGTCGATCTGCTTCTTCCGTGCCAGCTCCAGCGCCATGCTATCGGGCATCTGAACAGTCAGCAGCCCGTCATTCAGCTCATGGCTTGCCCGCGCCATCCATCCGTTCACGGACGGGATTTGGCGGTGTACCCACTCCAGAAACAGCCGCCAATACTCCTGAATCACCTCAGCTGGTGTTACTGATCCCTGATACACGAATTGAAACCGGATTTTTGCAATATGATTCAGCTTCTCCTGAATACGAAGACAGAAGGACCGATATACCTCAGCAGGCACCAAGCTGTCTTTGTGCAAGGTGATCAGCCACTCCCGGTTTTCTTGCGAGATCTCAACCTTCTCAATGATTCCGTCCAAAAAATACGGATCCACCAAGCCGGCCGGCACCTCGCCCTGCCTCATCAATAGCTCAAACCTGTTTCTTTTTTCCTTTATGTCCGCTGTGCCCATGGCTCCCTCCCTGCAGTATCCTTGGTTCACTTACTTATAAAAAATGAAAAGCTTCCGGGCAGCACCGCAAGCTCCTCTACCCTACAGAGCGTTATGCCATCCAGAAGCTTTCCGGAAGATATGCGTTTAGTTACTACTTTAACATACTAGTAAGCTTTTGCGAACAGGACGGTATGTTTTGCCTGCTCTTTGCAAACCAGACAGTGTGTTTTGTGCTGAGCTGCTTGGAATGGTATATTCCGGCTTGTCGCTCCGGTTTCCTGCTTTACCGTATCCTCACAGGCTTCAGAGCCGCACCAGCCGGCAAGCGTAAAGCCCCGCTTTTCTTCCATGCTTTCCTTCATTTGATCCAGCGTATCTACATCATAGAAATGGTCTTCCCGGAATTGCTTCGCACGTGCAAACATTTCCTGATGTACCTGCTCCAGCATATCCTGAACCTCCTGGACCAGATCACTTTGCTGAATGATTTTCTTCTCACCGGTAATGCGGGAGACCAGAACGCAGACTCCGTTCTCCATATCGCGAGGTCCGATTTCCAGACGAACAGGTACGCCGCGCATTTCATATTCGTTAAATTTCCAGCCTGGACGAGCGTCCTTATTATCGTCGACCCGAACGCGCACTCCGGATGCTCTCAGCTCACGATACAGCTCGTCCGTACGCTCGACGACAGCATCCCAGGTTTTTGGAGGGCCGATCGGCACCATAATGACCTGGGTTGGCGCTACCTTCGGCGGCAATGCCAGTCCGCGGTCATCACCGTGCACCATAATAAGAGAGCCGATCAAGCGCGTGCTCACTCCCCAGGAGGTCGTATGGGCAAACTCAAGTGTGTTCTCACGGTTCAAGTATTGAATTTCGAACGCTTTAGAGAAATTGGTCCCCATATAGTGGGACGTTCCCGCCTGAACAGCACGTCCGTCCTTCATCATCGCCTCAATAGAATACGTATCCACAGCACCCGCAAATTTCTCGGACGGCGTCTTCTGGCCCTTGATAACCGGAATAGCAAGGATATTCTCCACAAACTCCGTGTAGATGTCCAGCATTTGCATCGTTTCCTGACGCGCTTCTTCCTCGGTTTCATGGGCAGTATGTCCTTCCTGCCAGAGGAATTCACTCGTACGGAGGAACGGCATTGTCCGCTTCTCCCAGCGAACGACGTTGGCCCATTGATTAATGAGCACCGGCAGATCACGATAGGATTGAATCCACTTGGAGTACATATGGCCGATCATCGTTTCGGAGGTCGGACGAATTGCCAGGCGCTCCTCCAGCTTCTCGCCTCCGGCTTCTGTAACCCAAGGCAATTCCGGATTAAAGCCTTCAACGTGCTCTTTTTCCTTCTGAAAGAAGCTCTCGGGAATGAAAAGAGGGAAGTATGCGTTGCGGTGACCGGTTTCCTTGAATCGGCGATCCAGCTCTTCCTTAATATGCTCCCAGATTTCGTAGCCGTCCGGCTTGAAGACAATACAGCCGCGTACCGGCGAGTAGTCCATTAAATCTGCTTTTTTGATGACATCAATATACCAGCGGGAAAAATCCTCTCCCTGCGGCGTAATTTCGGTCACAAACGCTTTATCCTTTGACATAAGAATTCTTGTCCTCCCATATGGCCCTCAAATATAAATACAAAAGACGGCCGGAACGGCGAAGCCGAACCAGCCGCACATCTACACTACCCGTTAATCAGGCGTAAAATATCGTTATAGGTTACAGCAATCATCAACAGGAACAGCATAGCAAAGCCTACGAAGTGGACCATGCCTTCCCGGTTGGGATCGATCGGCTTGCCTCGCAGCGCCTCCACTCCCAAAAAGATCAGGCGGCTTCCGTCAAGCGCAGGAATCGGAAGCAGATTGAAGATGCCCAGGTACAGAGAGAGAATGGCTGCCCAATAGGTCAGCTGCTCAATGCCCTGCTTCGCAATTTGACCCGTCACCTCAAAGGTGCGCACCGGACCGCCAAGATCATCCATATTAAACTGCTGAATTAATTGGCGGAACCCTTGAAAAATAATGCCGGTGGTATCCACCATTGCATTTCCTGCCCCGCCAACGGTCTCGCCAAAGCCGGCTGAGCGGCTGGGAAGCTCTGGTATGATGCCGACTTTGCCGCCTTCCTGGCCTTCCATAGAGCGCGGTGTCAGCGTCACATTGAACACTTCATCCCCCCGGCGCACGGTCCAATCCATCGCCTTGTCCTTCGATGCGGCAATCAGCTCGATCATCTTGGCGTAATCGGGTCCGATAGCCGTACCGTTAATCGTTTCAATGATATCTCCCTCACGCAAATCCGCCTCGTCAGCCGGCATCCCTTTTGTAATCTCGCCGATCTGTACATATGTCGGATTCTCAATCGGAATTCCTGCCATCTGGATATGGAGAGCAAAGAGCACAAAGGCCAGCAAAAAGTTCATCAGCGGTCCGGCAAAGATCGCCAGCGATCGCTGTCCCACCGTCTTGCTGCCAAACTGACGGTTCTTTGGTGCAATCTGCGTCTCTGTGCCTTTGGCTACCATCATGGCTTGAGGATGCACCTCATATTGCTGAAGCTCTCCGTCTACGTCCAGACGCAGCGACAAGCGCTCCTCCAGATCAATGAATTGAACTTCCCCGCGCAGCACATTCTTGCGGGTGTCCAGCTGATCCAGATAAATCCGCTTTACCTTCTGGTCCTTGTCCAGTCGAACGGCAATCGTCTGCCCCGGTTGAATCTCAACCAACTCCGGGTCCTCCCCGGCCATGCGGGCGTAGCCCCCAAACGGCAGCAGCCGCAGCGTAAACTGAGTTTCATTACGTTTATACGAGAACAGTTTCGGACCGAAACCAATCGCAAATTCACGTACCAATATCCCGGCGCGCTTGGCGAAATAATAATGTCCCCACTCGTGCACCGTGACGATGACGAAAAACATCAGCACCGTCAAAAAAACAACCTGAACCATTTCCAAAATTGACATCCCCCTTTTCATCTGAGAACGCAGCAGGTTCTTCTAGATTATCATTATTCTCACGTCTCGGACAAGAGAATCAAAGACGCTTAGCTTTTTTAGGGGAAACTTGGACATGACCGGAGTACACCGCCCGTGCCTCTAGATTTCAGCAGCCACTTTTCGGGCCCATGCATCACTGTGGGCAATGGTCTCTAGCGAAAGCTCAGCAATGGATTCATGCTGATCCAGCACAGCTTCAATGATTCTTTCAATATCAAGGAAGGCTATGCCGCGGTTCAAGAAACGGGACACCGCAACCTCGTTGGCTGCGTTAAATACGGTCGTTGCCGTACCCCCTATTCTACCACATTCATAGGCCAGCTTTAAGCAAGGAAAACGTTCGAAGTCCATCTCTTTGAAATGCAGCTTCCCGGCTTCAGCCAGGGATAACTGCGGCGAGGCTGAGTGCCAGCGCTCCGGATACGTCAAGGCGTACTGAATCGGAACTCTCATATCCGGATTCCCCAGTTGAGCCATAATGCTGGAGTCGCGGAATTGAACGAAGGAGTGGACAATGCTTTCGGGATGCAGCAGCACCTTGATCGAATCATAGGGCAGTCCAAACAGCCAATGCGCCTCAATCACTTCAAGCCCTTTGTTCACCATCGTTGCCGAATCAATCGTTATTTTGGAGCCCATGGACCAGTTAGGATGCTTTAGCGCATCCTCCACAGTGACATTTTTAAGCTCATCCCGGCTTAAATGTCGAAACGAGCCGCCGGATGCAGTCAAGGTGATGAAATCAATATCTTCCATCCGCTCGCCATTCAGGCACTGAAAGATGGCAGAATGTTCACTGTCAATAGGAAGCAGGGACACACCCTTCTCTCGCGCCCGTGCCGTTACAAGATGGCCTGCGGTCACCAGCGTTTCCTTGTTCGCAAGACCGATGCTTTTGCCGGCATCAATCGCAGCCAGCGTGGAAGGCAGCCCCATGCTGCCTACCACCGCGGTCACGACCGTATCCGCTTCACTCCCGGCGCCCACCTCAATCATACCCTCGCTGCCGTAATAGAGCTTGGTGCCTGCCGGAAGATCGTTAGCGATACGATTAGCCAGCTCTTGCGTGGACACGGATACCTTCTTCGGTTTAAATTCCTGCACCTGGCGCAGCAGCAGCTCAATATTGTTTCCGGCAGCCAGGCCCTCGATTTGAAAATGCTCGGGGAAGCTAGCGACAACATCCAGGGTTTGTGTTCCGATCGAGCCCGTGGAACCGAGCACGCTGATTTTCTTCATGAGCAGTTATCTATCCTTTCTCAGTAAGGCAGCAGCCCCCAAATATGTACAAACGGAAACACAATGATCCAGCTGTCACAGCGATCCAGGATCCCGCCATGTCCAGGCAGAATGCTGCCTGAATCCTTAATGCCGTACACGCGTTTATAAGCAGATTGGATCAGATCACCCAGCTGTCCAATCACAGCGCTAACCAGACCGATCAGCAGCGCCTGGCCTACAGGCAGGATCCCGCCGGAGAATACCGAGAACACAAGTGAGGTGAGGATCGCGATGAACACACCCCCGAGCGCGCCTTCAATCGTTTTGTTCGGGCTGATCGCTGGCCACAGCTTGGTTCTGCCGATCTTTTTCCCTACGAAATAGGCGCCGGCATCACTGGCCCAGATTGAAGCAAACAGGAGAAAGGTCCAGAATAACCCGTTTCCGTCAGAGGCAGCACGCGATTCGGCAATGTAGGAAAAACCAGTACCAATGTAGACAACCCCCAGAAACATGACAGAGACCAGCTGGATCCCTGTTTTGTTCTTGCTAAATACGGTCACCAGCAGGAACAGAAGCAGCAATGTCCACATGATCTGGATGAATGACACCTGAAGCTGAATTTCAAGGAGAGACCACGGAAACACAAACCATAGCACTCCCAAATAACCGACGATGGCTGTCGCACCGAAAGGAGCAAGCTTTGCCGATCGGGCAAATTCATAATAACCGACCAGTGACATGGCCAAAATCAATAAATGATACCAAAGCCCTCCAGCCAAGCACAGCCCCAGAAACAGGGCACCAGCCACAATACCTGTTACGATCCGCTCTTTCATTCCGAAGCTACCTCCATTACTAGGTCAACCCGCCGTAACGGCGTGTTCGGTGTTGATATTCTGCCACGGCCTCCTGAAGATGAGCACCTGTAAACTCCGGCCACAAAATATCAGTGAACCAGAGCTCACTATAGGCCAGCTGCCATAGCATAAAGTTGCTCAGGCGCAGTTCTCCGCTTGTACGAATGAGCAGGTCCGGGTCCGGCAGACTGCCTGACAGCAGACGTGAGCCGATCATCTCCTCTGTGATGTCCTCCGGCTTTAGGCTTCCCCGGTGTATATCCTGACCCATCTCTTGAATACAACGGGTGAGCTCTTTGCGGCTTCCGTAATTCAGCGCAAAATTCAAGACCATTCCGTCATTGTCTGCCGTTCTTGCTACAGCTTCCTTCATTGCCTCCAGCGTATGCGATGGAAGATCCTCCGGATGTCCCATCATCGTTACGCGGACATTTTTGTCAATCAGCTCTTCCAGCTCAATGGCCAGAAATTCTTGCGGAAGCTTCATTAAGAATTCGACTTCTTCTTTAGGACGCTTCCAGTTTTCCGTTGAAAAAGCATACAGTGTCAATATCTTGATCCCCAAATCATCCGCTGCAATCGCTGCTCTTTTGACGGCCTTCATTCCATTCTGATGACCAATAATGCGCGGCATACCGCGTTTCTTAGCCCACCGGCCGTTGCCATCCATAATGATGGCGACATGCTCTGGAATATTGTCAGCGGCAAGCTGCAGCTCCGGCTGACTGTCCCCACGATTCAACCACGAACGAACCCGTTTGATCATTCTATTTCCTCCAGCATCACTCTGCTTGAAAGAGACCAAAACCCCACCGCTAACGGAGGGGCCAAAAGTCTCTATACTTCCATAATCTCTTTTTCTTTGGCAAGTAGCACCTTGTCAACCTCGGCAATGAACTTGTCCGTTGTCTTCTGAATATCGTCCTGATGTCTCCGGGACTCGTCCTCAGAAATATCTGTTTTTTCCATCTTTTTAATATCGTCATTGGCATCACGGCGAATGTTACGGATCGCAACCTTGGCTTCTTCGCCAAATTTCTTGGTCATTTTCACGAGCTCCGCTCTCCGCTCTTCCGTAAGTGGCGGAATCGACAGACGAATCTGGCTGCCGTCATTTGCCGGTGTGAGACCCAGGTCTGATTTCATGATCGCTCTTTCGATATCTCCCAGGGAGGTTTTATCCCAGGGCTGAATCATTAATGTACGCGGATCCGGTGTCGTAATGTTCGCCAGCTGGCTTACCGGTGTCGGAGCACCGTAGTATTCCACCTGAATCCGGTCCAGAAGCGCGGTGCTTGCTCTTCCAGCACGCAGGCTGGCCAGGTCGCGCTTCAAAGACAGAATCGCTTTCTCCATGCGCTCTTCAGCATTTTTCTTGACCGTTTGCGGCATTAATCTACACTCCCTTTAACGATGGTTCCAATTTTCTCGCCCAGGACCACACGCTTGATGTTCCCCTGCTCCGTAATATTGAACACGATCAGAGGAAGATTGTTATCCATACACAGGGACGATGCCGTGGAATCCATGACGCCTAGATTTTTGTTCAAGACCTCAAGGTAAGTCAGCTGCTCGTATTTCTCTGCGGTTGCATCCTTGAATGGATCCGCTGAGTATACACCATCTACCTTGTTCTTCGCCATCAGGATGACCTCTGCCTCAATCTCAGCCGCTCTGAGTGCTGCGGTAGTATCCGTTGAGAAGTACGGATTACCCGTACCGGCTGCAAAGATAACGACACGTCCTTTTTCTAAATGGCGAATGGCTCTGCGGCGGATATAAGGCTCAGCAATCTGCTGCATGGAGATCGAGGTTTGTACGCGGGTCGGCACGCCGATCTGCTCCAGAGCATCCTGAAGCGCGAGTGAATTCATCACGGTGGCCAGCATTCCCATGTAGTCCGCCGTTGCACGGTCAATGCCATTCGCACTGCCGGCGATGCCTCTCCAGATGTTTCCGCCGCCGCATACGATGGCTACTTCAACACCCAGCTCAACGACGTCGCGAACCTGCTCTGCAATGGAAGATATGGTTTCAGCATCAATGCCGTAACCGTTTTGACCTGACAGAGACTCCCCACTGACCTTCAATATAACACGTTTAAATACAGGCTGTTCCAAATGTATACCCTCCACTTTAAAACGTCAGCTTGACGCATCCGTCTTGGTTCCACTTTATAAAAGAAGGAACACAATGTGTTCCAGCTCTTTTATACTATGTCAGCTGCAAGCAGCTTATTTGTTTACTTGTGCCATTACCTCTTCAACGAAGTTGTCCTGCTTCTTCTCCAGGCCTTCACCCAGCTCAAAACGTACGAAGCGGCGGATCGAGATGTTCTCACCGATAGTGCTGATTTTCTCATTCAGCAATACGCTGATCGTTTTGTCCGGGTCCTTCACAAAGGATTGCTCCATCAGGCAGTACTCTTCATAGTACTTGTTAATGCGGCCTTCTACCATTTTCTCAACGATTTTCTCTGGCTTGCCTTCATTCAGAGCCTGAGCCTTCAGAATTTCCTTCTCTTGCTCCAGCTCTTCTGTAGGAACCTCTTCACGACGAACATATTTCGGGCTTGCTGCTGCGATATGCATTGCGATATCACGCGCAAATTCCTTGAACTGATCGGTTTTGCCTACAAAGTCGGTTTCGCAGTTGATTTCAACCAGGACGCCGATACGGCCGCCGCCATGAATGTAAGATTCAACAACGCCCTCCGTTGCCACACGGCCAGCTTTGCTGGCTGCAGCAGACAGGCCTTTTTCGCGAAGCAGCGCGATGGCCTTGTCGATATCACCGTTTGTTTCGTCGAGCGCTTTCTTGCAGTCGAGCATACCGGCTCCTGTTCTTTCACGAAGCTCTTTTACAGCACTAGCGGATACTGCCATTTCAAATCCCTCCAATAGTTATTATGACTATTCAGTCCTGATTTACAACTAAGTATAGGCTTTTATTCCTTAAAAAAAGGGCAGTGAAAGGTTATCCACCTACCAACCACCCTTTTCATTTAATTCATAGTATGTGACCTGCTTGAATTAAGCAGTAGTCTCTTCGCCTTGATGTGCTTCGACAACTGCGTCAGCCATTTTACCAGTCAACAGCTTGACAGCGCGAATTGCATCGTCGTTACCCGGAATCACGTAGTCAATCTCATCCGGATCACAGTTCGTGTCCACGATGCCTACGATTGGGATGCCCAGCTTGCGTGCTTCTGCAACAGCGATACGCTCTTTGCGAGGATCGATGATGAACAGCGCGCTTGGAAGGCCCTTCATGTTCTTGATACCGCCGAGGAATTTCTCCAGACGATCTTTCTCCTTGCGAAGAAGGATAACTTCTTTCTTAGGCAGCACTTCAAACGTGCCGTCCTCTTCCCATCTTTCCAGTTCCTTCAGACGGTTGATCCGCTTCTGGATGGTTTCGAAGTTAGTCAGCGTTCCGCCGAGCCAGCGCTGGTTAATGTAGTACATGCCGCAGCGTTCAGCTTCTTCTTTCACGGAATCTTGAGCCTGCTTCTTAGTACCTACGAAAAGAATAGTTCCGTTGTCAGCGCTCAGGCCTTTCACGAAATTGTATGCCTCTTCGACTTTCTTAACTGTCTTTTGCAGGTCAATAATGTAAATACCGTTTCTTTCAGTGAAGATAAATTTGTCCATTTTCGGGTTCCAACGACGAGTCTGGTGACCGAAGTGTACCCCAGCTTCCAAAAGCTGTTTCATGGAGATAACTGCCATCTTCACACACCTCCTAGATTTGGTTTTTTGTGTGCCCTCCGCCCGGTTCATCTCCCGCTGAGACTTTCCATAGAAAGCACCCTCAACGAAATTCCCAAAGCGTGTGTTTTAACACCGTCAATTACTATAACATATCATCGAACGGGATGCAATTTATTTTACAAGCCCTTTGACGGACGGCTGCAATAGTTGCAAAAACGCCCGGGCATTGGCTGCCGCAGACGTCAGGATTGAGGCTTGCTTGTAATCTTCTCCATAATTGAGCCGAAGCTTTCCCCTTTGCGGAAGGTGAAGGTGCCCTGTTGAATTGACAGGTTAATCTTCTTCTCTGTCGCGGCTGTCACAAAAGCTGCGGCATCCTGAATCACCCCGGACTGCTTCAGTCCTGCAGCGACATCACTTAAATGTGCTCCTGGGGGAATGCTATATTTAATATAGACAGCTTTAGGTGCTTCGGGCGCCGCCGGAGGGGCTGATTTCTGCGGCGCCGGCTCTGCGGCGGGGGCAGGTGCTTTCGCCTTCGGTGCTGTCGTCTTCTCAGGACTCTCAGGCTGGGAAGGCGCAGCAGGCTCCAAGCTGCCGCCTTGATCAGTAGGAGACGCCTTTGGTGCAGCAGCGCCGCCCTGCTGATTATCAGAAGCAGTTGGTTGCTGCTGTTCATCCTGCTTCTGAAGCTCGGACCACTCTTCCTCCGTCATCAGCTCTTCTTGTGACTCTAGGACGCGCAGGTTGATGCTGTCTGCCGCCTGCTCCAGCTCCTCCCGGGTCCACTCCGTTTTACTTTCCGCAGTGCTTGAAGCCGTTTGTCCCAGAAACATGAGCTGCAGCAGCACAGCACCCAGAATAAGGCCCAGGCCCAAGCCGTTTAGAAAGCTCTTGTTCTTGATCATGACAGCTCCTCCCGCTTCGCCAGCTGAATAATAAGCTGAACCTCACCTTTCTGCATCCCGGTATCCTTCGCAATTCTGTCTATGGATTTACCGCTCTGATACATCGCAAACAGCTCGCTGTATCTGTCCTTGATCGTGGGATCCAGTGCGGGCTCAGGCGGTGCTTCTTCCTTCGCAAGCTGCTGCTGGAGCTGGAGGAATAGGGCCTCATGTCCGGCTAGCTGCTCTCGCACCATAATCATCTCTTGTTCCCCTTGCTTCAGCTGATTGTTAACACTCTGAAGCTGCTGTTCATGGTGAGACAGCGTACGGGAATGCTCCTCTTTCATTCGAGCGACCAGCTCCACCAGCTGTTCATTTTCAATCTGAATTTCAGCCGCATATTGCTCTAGCGTTGCTTCAACTTCCTTTACAATCTGGTCCGAAGCTTTCTGTGGTTCCTTCTGCTGTGGCAGCATCCGGGCATAGATGAGAGCTGCCAATCCCAGCATGGCGACGTAAATCCATGGGCCCATACCGGTTAACTCCTTCTTATCATTCAATATAGTTTATAGCGTGATGTCCAAATTTCTTCCTTTATAGGGGTGATCAGCCGCCGGCTGCTTGTGATCCTTTGGAAGTTCTTCCCCTTGCTTCTGAGATTGAGACTGGGATCCGCCTTTGCCGCCATCACGCAAAATGGCATCAGACGACTGATCCACCTCAGTACTACGCTGAGAGGCTTCCTTGCTGTCTTTTAGCTGCTCCGCAGACAAGAACAGCTGCTCCTGCGACGGGCGCTGATGCTGCTCCTGCTGAATCTTTCCAGCCTCCGTGGTTCGCGGCACTGCAATTTGCATCTCAACAGATTTCAAGCTCACGATGCATCACCTCACCGGAATTATAAATTGTCCATTTATGTCATAGGAAGCATTGCAATATCACCATCTATATAGGTGTACACTACTCTTTGAGACGCATCCTTGATAAATCGGGTGTAGCGGCCGATGACGATTTTGGAGCCGCCATAAATCGAATTCAGAACCTCGACTCGAGCCTTGGTGGTATCCTCCAGGGTCTGTTCAATTTCAAAAATACGTTCTTTGGTTTCCGCCAGCTCTGACATATGAGACTTTTGCGTAGCATTCAGCTTGATCCGAAGCCCGAGCTTGTCCGGGGTTAGCTGGCCCGCAGCCGCAAGCTGATTCAATAGGTTCAACGCTTTTTCTGTTTTGGAGACATGATCAAGCTGCTGCCGCTGACGCGCTCTCAGCTCCTTCAGCTCATTACGAAGCTCCGGCAGTACACCGACCTCAAGGACTGTAACGGTCGACATGCTGTTCCCGATGGTTCTGGCAGTGACCTTCTCACCAGCCTGAATAACTCCCCCAACAATCAATCCCTTTGTGCCATTACAATATATGCTCTGTGCAGCCCGAAGGGTAGAGTGCATGATGCTCTGAGATACTGTAATGTCTCCGCCTGCTACGATGTTCCCGTCCTGCACGAAAGCGCATTTCACATGCTGTGCCGCTTGAATGCAGCCTTTGTGATAGCCAATCACACCGCCGTTAATTACGATCGAGCCGCCGGCCTCCAGATCCGCCCCCTCTACAAAGCCTGTGACGCGAATATCGCCGGCAGACTTGATGCGAAAGCCAGAAAGCACGTTGCCGCGAATCACGACGGTTCCCACAAAATCAATATTGCCTACGCTGTAATCCACATCGCCGTGAATTTCGTAGATCGGGAACACGTTGATTTTTCCGTTATCTGTCACGGTTAACAGACCATCAATAGCGGCGTACATATGCACCTGCTCTGCATCCACAACGACATTTTTTCCAATTTTAAAGCGCGCTTCTTTGCCGGCCTTGGGAGGCATTTCTGCTCCAGTGACAGACATCCCCGGCTTTCCCGGCGAAGGAGGTATGCGGGTCGCAATTAGCTGGCCCTTACTGACATTGTTCAGCCGTGTAATTTCTTTAAAGTCCACTTTTCCGTCATCGGTTTCAAGCGGCCGATGATCGGCCGGCTTACTCTGAAGCATGCTAACAATTTTACCGTGTTCTCCAGGAATCGGCTGGGTAGCGTATGCAACAGCTATTTTTTGAAACTGGTAACCCGCGGGCTTGGCAGCAATGCCTTCCAGCGCCTCACGCTGAATGCCATGGACAACCTGGTGGTCAGCCAGGAGGGCTTCCATACTTTCGACGTCACAGTGAAAGTCCTCCTCCCAGTTAACCAGCTCGATATATGCCGTTGCCTTGTCGTCTGAAATCGTGATCTGAAAGAATTGCTCCAATGCAAAGCTGACCGACATTATAATTCCCCCCTCTCCATCTTACGCCTTATTCATTGTGCATTAACAGCTCTTTGTCTTTCTCAAGAGCCCCCCTTAAGCGTAGAATGGCTTTCGAATGCAGCTGAGATATTCTCGATGGAGATAAAGACATGACCTCCGCAATTTCACTTAAAGACAGGTCCTCATAATATAACAAGGAAACAACGGTTTTCTCCTTCTCTGTAAGCTTACCGATGCCCTTGATTAGTGCCTCTTTTAGATAAAACTCGTGTACCTTATGGTCCGGATTTTTGGCCTTCTCATCCACAAGCAGCGTCATTCTCGTTTCCGACTCTTCTTCCCGAATGGGATCCTCCAGAGAGTTTAGCGTCATCACGGCAACCTCTTGAAGCATGTGGCGGAATTCCTTTTCAGATACCTGTAAATATTCACTCATTTCGGTATCGCTGACGGTACGCAAATATTTCTGTTCCAGCTGCTGGTATGCTGTCTCGATTTTTTTCGCTTTTTCACGGACCGAGCGCGGCACCCAGTCACCTTGCCTTAGAGAATCCAAAATCGCCCCCCGCACCCTCCAGGATGCATAGGTTTCGAATTGCAGGCCGCGTTTGTAATCAAATTTATCAATGGCGTCAATCAGACCCATAACTCCATTGCTTGCCAAGTCTCCCTTAGACACGTTCCGGGGGAGGCCAATGGCCAACCGCCCCGAAACGTAGTCCACGATATGCAAATACTTCTCGATAAGCTGTTTTTTCGCTGAAAGATCTCCATCTTCCTTCCATGCCGTCCATAATTCTGCATGATTCAAGGCTGATGCTTTTTTTGAGTCCAATTGCCCTCACCATCCTTATTTTTCACTCAGGTGACGAACGGCCTTGGCCAGTTCCTCAGGATTTTTCGTCGTGACCAGCTTGGGTGGGGAGAGTGGAGTGAATCCATTCTCCTGCCTCTGAGGCTCCTGCTCATTCTTCATCAGGTTTAACAGCTCCTGATCGTCTTGCTCTATAGTCGATATATCCAGCTTTGCGCCCTTTAAAGGCTCCGCGCTACGCTCTGCATCTTGAGCATCAGCTTCCTGCCCCGGCCGGAACACGGCCGACCATACTCCGCCTAACACAGCCGCGAGCAGGGCCCAAACTACAAACGCAAGGCAAGCACGGGTGATGGCAGTCGACCAAAGATTGTTCCCGCTGCTAACAATAAAGGTAAATATGAATCCTGCTGCTCCGGCTAACAAAAAATATCGGATTTTTCCCTTCATGGCTACAATTCCTTTATTTCCTTTTGTACACTGCGTATGGTAAATTTACCCGTTGTGCAGTCCAATTCCACAGTTCTTCCGTAATTTCCGCCGGTATCCTCGCCGATCAGCGGAATATTCATTTGCTGCAGCCCCTCTTTACACGACTCGACATTCCGGGGGCCAATGCGCATGCTATCGCCAGAGCCTGCAAAAGTGAACATCTGCGCTCCCCCGGCCATCTTAGCGACAAGCCTCAGCGGGGAGGCGCCTAATTCCCTCAGCTTGTTCAGCAGGATCGGAAGCGCCGTATCCGCATACTTCGCCAGATTAAGTTGACCTTCTCTTGCAATGGCAGAGGAGGGCAGCATGACATGAGCCATCCCGCCAACCTTTTGAACCGGATCATATAATGTCAGCCCCACACAGGATCCCAGACCTGTGGTTCTTAATATTCCGCCGGAGGTGGACACATTCAGATCTGCCATGCCAACCTTGATAATGCTTTTTTCTTCAATCATGCTCTAGAGGCACTCCCAGTGCTTCAAATATTTGTGCAAAAGTTTGCGGGTCCGGGATTAAAAAAAACTGGCCTTCCACTTCGTACTGGCCTTCTAAAAATGTCGTGTTGATCAGCAGGGCATCATCGCCCATTTCTCCGAATTGGAGCAAGCCATAGCCCAGAACAGCACCGGCCATATCAATGGCCAGTCCCGGCACCGTCGGAGTCATGGACAGCCTCGTAAAATCAGCTAAAGATGAGAGATAGGAGCCAGCCAAAATGTTGCCAATTTCGCTAAGTGCCGACTGCTCCATTTCATTGAAGCTGTCGCCCTCCTCCACCTCAATGCCGGCGAGACGCTTCAGCAGCTTCTTGCCAGCCTCCGGCGTCATAATGAAAAACAGGTTGCCGGGAGCCTCACCCTCTACGCGAAGGAACACGGCAAGAACGATAGCCTCTGGTCCTCCGACACAGTCAGCAATCTCTTCGAATGGAAGCAGCTGAACCTTCGGCACTGCCATATCAATCGGCTTATTCAGAAGCTGCGACAATGCGGTCGCAGCATTGCCGGCTCCGATATTGCCGACCTCCTTCAGCACATCCATTTTGAAATCTTTCCCGTGTTTAAATAGTTCCACGGCTATTCCTCCAGCCCTTCTAGCTGAATAATTTCACTCTTGTTCAACACCTCGGACAGGTTCAGCATAACCAGAAGGCGCTCTTCGCCGAGCTTCGCGACCCCACGGAGATACTTGGCCTTAATTCCGCCCACAACCTCGGGAGGCGAATCGATGCTGTCGCTGTTCAGGTCTACCACATCGCTCGCAGAGTCTACGATAAAGCCGACCTGCATGTCGTTGACAGCGACAATAATCATACGGGTTTGCTCTGTAGGCTCTACCTCCGGCAGGCTGAAGCGGCCACGAAGATCGATGACAGGAATTACAACCCCGCGAAGGTTAATAACCCCTTTGACAAAAGAATAGGTTTTGGGAACCCGGGTAATCGGCATCATCCGCTCAATCGTCTGAACCTTGTCTACCTCAATTCCGTACTCCTCGCTACCCAGCGTAAACACAATAACCTTTATTTCTTCTCCCATGTTAATACCCTCCTTATGAGTAACCAGTCCTTACGAGAACCCGCAAGATCCGGTTCACTTGATAAAAGCGTTCGGATCAAGAATCAAGGCTACCTGGCCGTCTCCCAATATCGTAGCTCCGGAAATCCCTTGAACAGCAGGCAGATATTTACCCAGCGTCTTCAGTACAATCTCGCTCTGGCCAATAAAATCGTCCACGGCCAGCGCAGCGAGCCGTTCTCCCTTTCGAATGACGACAATTTCGGTCTCCGCCTCATCTGCCTCGTTATAGCTCGGAATGCTGAATACCCGGCTCAAGGAAATGAGTGGGATATGATGCTCCCGGAAAGGAATCATACGACTGCCATGCACCGTACGAATACTGGTTTGCTTCACAATGCCGGTCTCCACAATCGAGCTCAGTGGAATCGCATATTTTTCACTGCCCATCCTGATGAGCATAGCAGCAATGATCGAAAGCGTAAGCGGCAGCTGAACCGAGAAATTGGTTCCTTTTCCCGGTGTCGAATAGATGGTGACGTTCCCTCCGAGCGCGTTGATCTTGGATTTTACGACATCCAGGCCGACCCCCCGGCCAGATACGTCCGAGATCACCTCAGCCGTACTGAAGCCTGGAGCGAAGAGCAGCTGATGAGCCTCAGAATCGGACATTGCTGCGGCTTCCTGTTCTGTGACCACGCCTTTCTTGACCGCGCTGCGGACAATATTCTCACGGATGATTCCCTTGCCATCGTCCTCAATTTCAATAAATACGTGGTTACCACTATGGAAAGCTCTCAGATTTACAGTGCCTGTCTCGGGTTTGCCGGCAGCAAGCCGCTCTGCAGGTGACTCAATACCATGGTCCACTGAATTTCTCAGCAGATGGACGAGCGGATCACCGATTTCATCAATGACGGTTCGATCCAGCTCTGTTTCGGCACCCGTGATGACCAGATCTATTTTTTTGTCTAATGATTTGGCCAGATCGCGTACCATCCGCGGAAAGCGGTTGAACACGGTGTCTACAGGAACCATCCGAAGCTTCAGCACAATGTTTTGCAGATCGCTGCTGACCCGGCTCATATGCTCCACCGTATCAGTCAGCTCTTGATTCTTGGCTTCATTGGCCAGCTGCTCCAGCCGTGATCGGTCAATCAGCAGCTCACTAAACAAATTCATCAGTACGTCCAGACGCTCAATGTCGACCCGGATCGTTCTTGATGGTGTGGCTGCAGAGGAGGCTTTGGCCGGTGCTTTGACTGCAGGCGGAGCGTTTACCGGCGACTGTACAGCAGGTTTCTCCTCGGCAGCAGGAAGAGTGGGTGCTTGTGCTGCCGCCGTCTCAGCTGCGGCCAAGTTTCGTTGATTCATCTGCTGCAGCGATTCCTGATCCAAAGCGATGACCTGAGCCATTTCAATTTCAGAAATGTTCATGATCTGGTCCTGAAGATCTCCTGCTTGCTTCTGTGTAATCATATAGAGCGTAAAGCCCTGTTCAAATTCCCCCTGCTCGATGTCCTGCACATCCGGGAACGTCTTGACGATCTCTCCGGAGCGCTCCAGCAGCTCGAATACCATAAAAGCCCGAACCGCCTTCAGCATGCAGTCATCCCGCAGCTTGACTTGTATGTACAGCACCTGATGCCCTTCTGATATCGATTGGCTCAGCACCGAGAATTGAAACTCGTCCAGCTCAATGCCTGTGACGGCTGCACTATGGTCCGGGACAGCCGCTGCGGCAGGAGCGGCAACGGCAACCTCACCGCGCTCAATCGCTTGCAGAGATGACACGATGGATGATACATCGGCCTTGCCCTCTCCGCCCTCAACGATGTCCTGCACCATGGACTCCAGTGCATCAAGGCTTTTGAACAACGTATCAAAAATATAATCCTGCATTTTGAGCTTCTCGTTCCGCACTAAATCAAGCACATTCTCCATCTTGTGCGTCAGTGAGGCCAGATCCTCAAAGCCCATTGTGGCTGCCATACCCTTAAGAGTATGGGCCGAGCGGAATATGACCTGAACAATACTCAAATCATCCGGGCTGGCTTCCAGCTGCAGCATGTTTTCATTTAGCGATTGCAGATGATCATTGGACTCATCAATAAACATGCTTAAATACTGATTCATGTCCATTGCGAGACACCTCCTCCATGAGTTCACTTTCCGTTTTTCACTGCTTGAATCAACTTGTCCGGAATGGAATGAAGCGGGAGCACATGACTCGCGCAGCCCAGCTCAACGGCGGAACGAGGCATACCATAGACAACACAGGTCTCTTCACTTTCAGCTATGGTTGAAGACACACCCGAGTCATACAGCATTTTCATTGCCTTGGCTCCGTCACTGCCCATACCGGTCATCAATACGGCGTGACGCTTTATATGTTGAAAAGGGAGCAGTGATTCAAACAGGACATCAACCGATGGGCGGTGGCCGTTTACCTGCTCTTCCTGAGAAACCCTGATGATCCATTCTCCGCCGGCCGACTGCACAATACGAATGTGATGTCCCCCCGGTGCAACATATGCACAGCCTTGCTTTAGAACCATCCCCTGCTCGGCTTCCTGCACATGTAACGAGCTGAATGTGTTTAAACGTGCAGCCAGCGATTTTGTAAACTTAGGCGGCATATGCTGTACAATAACGACCGGTGCCGGGAAATTCGCCGGAAGCCGCTCTAGCAGCGCCCTCAAAGCTCTCGGTCCACCGGTAGAGCAGCCAACTGCAACAATATGCTCCAGGGCCGGACTTGTCTGATGTGCCTTATGCTGACTCCCTGTATCGCGTTCTAGCACAGGCTCAACCGGTCTACTTTGATGCCCCCGGTCCTTGCTTGTCGTCTCCGGGGCTGCGGCTGGGTCAGCCTGCTGCGTCGGTTTCGGCTTGCTTCGCTTGAAGTGATCGCGGCCAGCGTTAGTGCTCACATTACGCTCAGCAGCTTCACGGGCCTCAGCAGGCTTCCGTACTGCTTGACCTTTCGGCGTTGATGCAATGTCTTTCAGGTTGCCGGCTCCTCGCCGTTGCTCGCTCTGCGCCTTATCTTGCCGGTCCTTCCCGGAAATACCAGGACCTGCATCCCTAGATGGTAATGTCCCGGTGGCTTTCCGTGAAGATTGCGTCCGAGGCTCACCGGATTCCTTTACCTTCTGCTCCTCTTCCCAAAGCGCTCTTCGCTCTTTAGCCTGAATCGCTGCGCTGAGCTGCTTGTTCAGCTCCTTGGCCACATTATTGATGTCCTGGTCATGCACGACAGAAGGCTTGCGTATGAAATCAAATGCGCCGGACTCCAATGCCAGGATGGTTTCCTTCATTCCCTGCTCGTTAATGCCGGACAGCATTATGACAGGCTTTGGCTGTTCCTGCATAATGCGCTTTAGCGCTTCCAGCCCGTTCATTTCCGGCATTTCAACATCCATGGTAATGAGATCAGGATTCAGCTCTCTTACTTTCTCTAAAGCCTCAATCCCGTTGGTAGCCGTTCCGACGACCTGAAATCGGGAATCCTTTTGGATCAAATCCGTAATAATTTGTCTCATGAATTTGGAATCATCAACCACCAGCACACGAAAAGGCCTCATAGATGTCTACACCTCAGTTATATTCGTCCGCATGATACGGCTATTTTCGTTTAAGAAAACGCTGCACGAAACCCTTGACACCCTTATGGACAGCGTCGCTGCCCTTGAATGGCACAGCGGCATAATTCGCCGCCAGGCGTTCAATGTCCCTGGATGCCTCGCTTTTCGGATATCCGACCAGAAAGGGAACCTGCCGTTTCACAGACCTGGATACGGACTGGTCATCACGGACATATCCCAGAAGAGAAATATCCAGCTGCAGAAACCGTTTCGCAGTCAAAATGATTTTGCTGGACGTTTCCTGGGCTTCCTGAGCATCCCCTGCCCGGTTAATCATTAAGGTAAAGGGAACTTCCGGATGATTATTATGAACCACCTTGATCAAGGCATAAGCGTCCGTAACCGACGTGGGCTCCGGTGTCGTCACGACCAGACATTGATCCGCAGCCGTAATAAAATTAATGTTCTCCCGGGATAACCCTGCTCCCGTATCAAACAGAATATAATCCAAATCACTGGCCAGCGCTTCCATCTGCTGAATAAAGCGGCTAACATCCTTATCGGTCATTGCAAACATATCTGCGATGCCCGAGCCTCCGGCGATAAATGGCAGGCCATAGGGTCCGTGATGAATCACCTCTGCAAGACTCTTCTCCTGGCGCAGCACGTGATACACGTTATACCTTGAGGAAACGCCCATGAGAACGTCAATGTTCGCCATGCCAAGATCTGCATCAAAAATTAACACTTTCTTGCCCAGCTGCTGCAGTGCCAGCGCAAAATTCAAAGTAAAGTTCGATTTGCCTACTCCGCCCTTCCCGCTGCAAACAGTAATGAATCGGGCTGAACGCGGAACCGCAGTCATGTCTGCAGGGGCCTGTGATGTAGCTAACTGCCGCAGCGCTTCTGCCTGGTCGCTCATGCGGGAGTCTCCCCGAACAGCATCCTAGCCAGCATATTCTTATCCGGCATCAGCAGATCATCCGGTACATTCTGTCCGTTCGTCATGTAGGATAGCTGAACCGGGAAAGAGGATAACAGATTATAGATGGCTCCGCAGCTTCCCGTTTCGTCGAGCTTTGTAAATATCACCTTATCGAGTCCATACTTGATGAAATGACCTGTAATGTGCTCCATGTCCTCACTTTTTGATGTCAAGCTGAGCACAAGATAAGTTTCACTTTCATGATCTTCAGGAAGCAGGCTGTGCAGCTCGGAGACGAACAGCTCACTCCGGTAATTCCGTCCTGCCGTATCCATGAGAATCAGATCACACGCCTTCAGATTTTCCAGTGCCCTCTGCATGTCTTCAGAAGTCTGAACTACCTCGATCGGCAAATTGAGGATTGAAGCGTAGGTCTTCAGCTGCTCTACCGCCGAAATTCGGTACGTATCCGCTGTAATAAAGCCAACCTTTCGCCGATATTTAAACATTTGCTCCGCTGCCAGCTTGGCGATTGTGGTCGTCTTTCCGACCCCCGTCGGGCCAGCCACATAAACAATACGGGTATCCGGCTGAATCCCCCCGCCGATTCTACCTTCTAGAAAGCTGGCGGCCTGAGAAATAAACAAGTCTCTTAATTCCTCTGCACTCAGCTCACCGCCAGCTTCATTCCATTTCATGACGGCTTCTTCAACCCATAATTGGCAAATTGCCGGTGTGAGGCCCTGTCCGATCAAGCTGTCACGGATGGAGGCGATTCCGTCCGGAAGCACCTCCTTGGCTGCCGTTTGGCGGGACAGACGTGCAATCCAATCCTTCATTTCCCGAATTTCATCAAATAGCTTCTGCTCCGCTGCACTTCGATTAAAGGATGGCTCTCCTTCAGTGCTCCACGCTTCAAATTTGGCCGAAGCGATATCTGAACGAGATCCCGTGGTGTTCAGAGCTCCTGCCGCCGTTTCCGCAGCTGCACTTGATTTGCTTTCGTCCTCACGTTTCAAGTGTTTATCTGCTCTTGGGGCTTGAGGCTCGCTTTGCTGAGGCGTCTTTGCTTTGCTATCCAGCTCCTCCGGCGATTTCAGACCTTCAGCGTTCACCCTGGCTGATGTCTTGTAGACGCTGGCTGCAGCCTGCCGGGGAATGTGAGGCTTTGGCGCAATGGCTGCCGCCTCAGCTTCGCGCTGATCTCCATCTGGCTTGACTGCCTTAGGCTGAGCCTTCTCTGTTTTAACGGTCTCATTTTTCTCTACAGCTGCGATGACCTCAATTTTTCGACTTGTAAACATACCGAGGAAGCCGCCCACTTTAATTTCTTTGGAGCTAAGAATGACAGCATCACTGCCCAGGTCTTTCCGAATGCTTAGCATGGCTTCCGGCATGGTGTCCACGATATACTTTCTCACTCTCATAAGTTCACCACTCCGACACTCTGAATTTCTACGTTGGGCTCAAGCTCACTATAAGAAAGCACCGGGATATCCTGCATGCTGCGCTCAATGACCTGCCGAAGATACATCCGGATTCCTGGAGAGGTCAAAAGGATTGGCTGCTGTCCCATTTGAATAATGCGGTTCACCTGTTCACTCAGCTTCTGGAAAATACTCTGCGTCGCAGCCGGGTCCATTGCAATGTAGCTTCCCTGCTCTGTCTGCTGTACGCTTTCTGCGATTTTCCTCTCCAGCGCCGGCCCCACGGTGATCACACGCATGGCTTCACCTTCCCGAACGTACTGCTGGGTGATTTGTCGCGATAATGCCTGTCGGACATACTCTGTTAAGACGTCTGGGTCCTTCGAATACTGTCCTGAATCCGCCAAGGTTTCGAAGATCGTTACCAGATCCCGAATTGAAATCTTCTCCTTGAGCAGCTTCGCAAGCACCTTCTGTACATCCCCCACAGAAAGAATCGAAGGAATGAGCTCGTCCACCAGCACCGGATAGGTTTCGCGAAGATTGTCAATCAGTGATTTCGTTTCCTGACGTCCAATCAGCTCGTGCGCGTGACGTTTAATCAGCTCTGTCAGATGAGTCGCCACTACCGAAGGAGGATCTACAACCGTATATCCGGCAAGCTCAGCGCGTTCCTTTGCCGCCTCATCAATCCAGAGTGCTGGAAGGCCGAAGGCCGGCTCCATCGTCTCAATGCCTGTCACCATATCATCCTCGTAGCCGGGGCTCATCGCTAGATAATGGTTCAGCAGCAATTCACCGCCGCCCACGGTATTCC
The DNA here is from genome assembly GCF_044383795.1 of Paenibacillus sp. JSM ZJ436. Classification (NCBI taxonomy): domain Bacteria; kingdom Bacillati; phylum Bacillota; class Bacilli; order Caryophanales; family Paenibacillaceae; genus Paenibacillus; species Paenibacillus sp. JSM ZJ436. The sequence continues at coordinate 260,010 of NZ_JBISEO010000004.1, read as the reverse complement.
CCTTGATCTTGATGACGTATTCATTCGGCTTGAGCTGTATATTGTCCCGAATCCGAATGACAGGAACAACCAGTCCCATTTCTAATGCGCATTGTCTCCGGATCATAATAATACGATCCAGCAGGTCTCCTCCCTGCTGGGTATCTGCCAGCGGGATCAATCCGTATCCAAATTCAAACTCAATCGGGTCGATCTGCAGCAGGTTAATGACACTTTCCGGACTGCGGACCTCTTCAATCTGCTGTTCTTCCTCTAGCTGCTCCACCTCTACCTGCTTACGATCCAGGCTGCTCTGCATCGTTCGAGCGGCGATAAACAAAACGAAAGCAATAGGCAAGGTTGTAATCAAATGGATTGGGGTCAGCAGTCCCAAGAGGGCAACCGTTCCGGCAACGATGTACAGCAGCTTAGGGTAAGAGAGAAGCTGACCTGCCAGGTCATCAGACAGGTTTCCATCGGAGGAGGCTCTGGTTACAATCAGGCCCGCTGCTGTTGAAATCAGTAATGCCGGAATCTGGCTGACCAAGCCGTCGCCAATGGTCAGGATGGAGTACGTGCTCATGGCCTCTCCAAAGGCCATACCGTGAATGGACATCCCGATAATAAAGCCGCCGATCAGATTGATGAGCAGGATAATAATAGAGGCAATGGCATCACCTTTTACAAATTTACTGGCACCGTCCATTGCTCCATAAAAGTCTGCCTCTCGTTCAACCTTCTGCCTGCGTTCTCTGGCCTGTGATTCATTGATCATCCCGGCATTCAGATCCGCATCAATACTCATCTGCTTGCCTGGCATCGCATCCAGCGTAAAGCGGGCTGCTACCTCGGCTACCCGCTCCGAGCCTTTTGTGATCACGATAAACTGAACCACAACCAGAATCAGAAAAACGACGAAGCCAATCGCAATCTGTCCGCCGGCAATCCAGCTTCCGAACGTCGATACCACTTCACCGGCCTCTCCTTCCGACAGGATCAGCTTGGTTGTGGATACATTCAGAGAAAGCCGGAACAAGGTTGTAATCAAAAGCAATGAAGGAAAGATGGAAAATTCCAGCGCTTCTTTGGTATTCATTGCAACTAACAAAATGATCAGGGCCAGTGAGATGTTGATCACGAGGAGCACATCTAAAAGCCAGTCCGGAATGGGAAGAATCATCATAAGCACGATTCCGATGACACCCACTAAAACCGATAAATCCTTCACCTTCACTGCTGCCGGCCTCCGTTCCCTGCTTTAATTCGCCTTGCCTTTAAGCTTGTATACATATGCCAGCACTTCAGCTACGGCCTGAAACAAGTCACCCGGTATGGCGTCGCCGATCTCAGTCCGTTGAAATAATGCCCGTGCAAGCGGTTTGTTCTCCATCGTCATCACGCCATGATTCTTGGCAATTTCTTTGATCTTCAATGCCATGTAATCCTGTCCTTTGGCAAGCACCTGCGGTGCTTCCATGCTGGAGCCGTCATACTTCAGTGCTACAGCAAAGTGGGTCGGGTTCGTAATGATGACGTCCGCCTTTGGAATCTCCTGCATCATTCGCTGCAGTGCCATCCGCCGCTGACGTTCCCGGATCTTTCCCTTGATTAAGGGATCGCCTTCCATCTTTTTATACTCGTCTTTGATGTCCTGCTTGGACATGCGGATGTTCTTTTCGTAATCGTATTTCTGATACATATAATCGAAGACCGCCAGAACGAGTAAGCCGGCCCCGATCTTAATCCCCAGCCAAAGCGTAACATCGGCTGTAAAATGTAGTATTTGTCCCGGACTGGTAGTGGCCAGCTTGGACAGGTCTTCCTTCGCACTCCAAAGTGAGGTGTATACAAGGTATCCGATAATGGCCAGCTTGAGTATGGATTTGGAGAATTCAACCAATGAGCGAAGCGAGAATATATTCTTGAACCCTTTAATGGGATCCAGCTTGTTCAGCTTCATCTTCAATGGCTCTCCCGTAAGCAGAAACCCGACCTGCATGTAGTTTACAATGATCGCAATAACCAGCACGCTAATAAATATCGGAGCCACGAGAATCAGAATTTGTATGCCATACTCTCCCAGAAGCATGACTACATTATCTGTAGTAACCGCCATCTCCAGACGATTGATGAATACATCCGTAAACAGCCGGACCAGATGATTCTGAATATAGCCTCCGAAAAAAATAAGGCAAATGAACGCAGCAAGCAGGATGGAAGCGCCGGAAAGCTCCATACTTTTAGCAACCTGTCCTTTTTTACGTGTTTCCTGCCTCTTTTTCGGCGTGGCCTTCTCGGTCTTCTCCCCCGCGAACAGCTGAAGATCCATCTCAAATCTCAATTGTATTCCTCGCTTTCCCCTGCCGCTATTCCGGCCTTTGCCCGAGAACACCAAGCAGTCCCTGCAGCGCCCTGAACAGCTTGTCGAACAGATGATCAAACAGCGTCACCATTCCAGGCATTAAAAGAAAGAGCATGCCCAAACCAACCAGTATCTTGACAATAATTCCAATGACAAACACGTTAAACTGCGGCGCCGTTCTTGCCAGAAAGCCCAATCCCAGATCCGTTAAGAATAAAGATACGACAATCGGAGCCGACATCTGCAGCGCCAGTGAAAATGAATACGAAAAGGTCTTGATCAAAAATTCCGAAGTGCTGCCGTCCTCAAATTTGAAAAACACATTTCCCGTTACAGGCACCCACTCATAGCTGTACATAATAGCATCCAGTAAATAGTGGTGGCCGTTCATGCTCAGAAATACCAGAATGGCCAGCATATACTTAAAGTTGCCGATCAGTGGCGAGGATACGCCTGATACAGGATCAATCACATTCGCCATTGCAAAGCCAATCTGGATATCAATCAATGCTCCTGCCGTCTGTACGACGGCAAACATCAGGTAGGCCGTAAAGCCCAGCAGCAGTCCGATCAGCACCTCTTGAAGGATCAGCAAGATGTAGGACATATTGTCTGTCACTGCCTGACTTAAGCCAAACGAAAGATAAACAAGCAGCGTGACAATAAACGACAAGCCCAGCTTATGGGTGGTCGGCACCGTTCGTGAAGAATAGACCGGAGCGACCACAAAAAATGCTGTTATTCGACAAAACATAAGCATAAAAACGGGAACACTTTGCTCTAACCATTCCATGGACATTCAGCCTATCCGATATATTTGTAGAGATTGTCCAGAATCCCAAACGTGAAATCCACCAATGTGGTTAAGATCCAGGGCCCAAATATGAGCAAGGCCAGCAGAACCACGATAATTTTGGGAACAAAGGCCAGGGTTTGCTCCTGAATCTGTGTTGTTGCTTGGAAGATACTGATAGCCAGACCCGCCAAAAGGGCAAGGATCAGCATCGGCGCACTCACCTTCAAAACGGTGTACACAGCCTGACCGGCTAAGCCGATAATAAATTCAGCATTCACGGTTTGTCCTCCTGATCATTATTTCTGCTGCCTGCAGCTATGTGTTGAAGCTCATCAGCAAGGACTTTACAACCAGATACCAGCCGTCTACCAGCACAAACAGTAAAATTTTGAAGGGTAATGAGATCATGACCGGTGGCAGCATCATCATCCCCATGGCCATAAGAACGCTGGCTACGACAATATCAATGACCAGAAACGGAATAAAAATCATAAAGCCCATTTGAAACCCGGTTTTTAGCTCACTGATCGCAAAGGCAGGGACAAGAACAGTCAAAGGGATGTCCTCGTACGTTTCCGGTTTATCTTCACCGGTATATTTCATAAACAGTAAAAGATCCTTTTCACGTGTATGAGCAAACATAAACTGCTTAATGGGATCCTCTGCTCTCTCCAAGGCTTCGCTTTGCGTAATTTCTCCCTGCAGATAGGGCTGCAGTGCCTGCTCGTTCATTGTTGAGAACGTAGGCGCCATGATAAACAGTGTGAAGAATAAAGCAAGCCCGATGAGAACCTGATTCGGCGGTGTCATCTGTGTACCCAGGGAAGTACGGACAAACCCGAGGACAATGACAATCCGTGTAAAGCTCGTCATCAGCACCAGAATGGCTGGAGCGACACTTAGCACGGTGATTAGCAGGATCAGGGACAGTGCACTTGTGCCGGGCTGCTCGGCTTCTCCGCCGATTTGAATATCAATATTCGGAATGGGATCCGCCAAGACGGGAGTGGCCCAGGCCGCACCGACAAGGAGGATCAGTAGCATCAGACTAGCAATTCGTTTGTTCATGAATCCTTTTGATCCTCCCGCAGCAATTCTTCGACCTTTTGTTTCCGGTTCGGTACATTGCGCAGCTTGGATTCAAACACTTCATGAAATGATGAAGTATCCTCAAGTTCAACATCCTCCGGAGGACGATTCTTTTTTAGCTTGGCAGCAAAATTGCTGATGAACGGAGGCATGGTGCCCGCCGCGCGATGCTGTTCCTGTTCCATTGCTGCCCTTAACCGTGCCACCTCATCAGGGTCGGTGATCTTGTCGAGCAGTGACAGATCCTCACCGACACCGACAACATAAATGCTCTCTCCCACCTCAATGACCTGGACAGATTTGTTCGGCCCCATTCCCAAGGCACCTAATGTCTTGATAGAGCGTCCTTTCATCCAGCTTTGATTCTTCCGGCCTAAATAGCGGAACAGTGTAATAATGAGGAACACAATGATGGCAAGCACAACGAATACGTAGAACAATTGCAGATAAAAGCCCGACGTATCCGGTCTTGGTATATCGGATGACAACGGCATGTCTTACACGCCAAGCGTTTTGTTAATCGCTTCAATCACCCGATCAGCCTGGAATGGCTTCACAATAAAGTCCTTTGCACCCGCCTGAATGGCATCAATAACCATGGCCTGCTGACCCATTGCCGAGCACATAATGACTTTCGCATTGGGATCATTCTTCTTGATTTCTTTCAATGCCGCAATACCGTCCATTTCAGGCATTGTAATGTCCATTGTGATAAGATCCGGACGCAGCTCCTTGAACTTCTCAATTGCTTGCGCGCCGTCCTGCGCCTCTCCTACCACTTCGAACCCATTTTTGGTCAAAATGTCACGAATCATCATTCTCATAAATGCAGCGTCGTCCACGATTAGAATTCGATTAGCCATTGATTTAAAATCCTCCCTAAATGTGTGCTATTGTAATTTTTGTATTCGGTCCCATTGGCTTACGATATCTGTCACACGGACGCCAAAGTTCTCGTCAATCACGACGACCTCGCCTTTAGCAATCAGCTTGTTGTTCACCAGGATGTCTACAGGCTCTCCCGCAAGCTTGTCCAGCTCAATAATAGAGCCTTGTGACATTTCCAAGATATCCTTAATTTGCTTCTGGGTCCTTCCTAATTCTACGGTGACTTTAAGAGGAATGTCCATCAGTAAGTTCAAATTGTTTTCATCGGCTGGGCCAAAAGGTGCATTTTGCAAATTAGCGAACTGCACCGGCTGCACATTCACATTCCGGTTTGGTACTCCTCCAAAATGCTGCGGGGCCTGAGGATAAGGCATTTGCGGCTGACCATACGGTGCTTGTCCATATCCTGGCTGGCCGTACGGCGACTGCACATATGGTGGCTGGCCGTAGCCTGGTTGACCCGGCATCTCTGCACCCGGCATCCCTTGACCGTATCCATAGCCTGGCGCAGGCTGTCCTGGCGGCGCCAGATCTGGCTGCGGAGGCTGTGCTGGGGCAGCTGGGGCTTGAGCAGCAGGAGCGGCTTCAGCAGCAGCTGGCTCTTCAGCCTCAGCTTCACCGCCATTCATAAGAATGTTCACCATATCCTTAGCGAATTGTACCGGGAGAAGCTGCATGATGGTGGAGTCGATCAAATCCCCGATAATAAGCCGGAAGGAAATTTTGATCAATGTCTCATCCCCCGGCAGATTGCTGACGCCATCTCCATTCGACATGTTCAGGATATCAATTCCCGGTGGAGAAATATTGACGAACCGGTTGAAAATGGTGGACATGCTCGTGGCTGACGAGCCCATCATCTGGTTCATCGCTTCTTGAACGGCACTGATATGAATCTCATTCAGCTCTTCATCCTGAGGTGCCCCTTCTCCTCCCAGCATAAGATCTGCAATGATCTGAGCATCTCTTGTCTTGATCACCAGCGAATTTATTCCTTCAAAGCCATCTACATAAGTGACGTGGACCGCAACATGAGGCTTCGGAAACTCCGCTTCGAACTGATCTCTTGTAATAATCGATACCTTTGGTGTGGTAATATCCACCTTTTTGCCCAGCAGTGTGGACAAGGCCGTAGCCGCGCTGCCAAATGTGATATTTCCGATCTCGCCTAAAGCATCCTGTTCAAGCGGTGTCAGCACATCATCCACACTCAGCGGGGAGGATGGAGTCGAAGACATTCCTGATTGCTGCAGCAGGGCGTCAATCTCTTCCTGGGATAAATAATCTTTACTCGTCAAATTCTTCATCTCCTTCGCTGACGATTTCATCAATCTGCACCGCAATCCGGTCCTTTAAGGTGCCCGGGCTTCCCAAAAATTTCACCTTGTCACCGACCTTGATCGACAGACCGTTATGGACAGGCTTGTTCAGCGTAATCACATCACCGGTACTCAATCCCAAGAATTCGGATATCGTAATTCGCGATTCGCCCAGCTCGGCAATAATCGGAAGCTCGGCTTTATTTACGCGTGCCTTTAATGCATTTACCTCTTCGGGATCCCTGACCTTCTTCTCTGATGTAAACCATTGATGAACAGAGAGCTTGGACATGATAGGCTCTAGTACCACATGCGGAATACAAAGGTTAATCATCCCGGAGGTATCTCCTATTTTGGTACTCAGCGAGATCAAGGCAATCGTCTCGTTCGGTGATACAATCTGCATGAACTGCGGGTTGGTTTCCATAGCCTCCAGACGCGGTGAAATATCAAGCACGGTCTTCCAGGCCTCCTGCAGACTTTCAAAAGCACGACTGAAAATCCGTTCCATAATAATCGTTTCAATTTCAGTCAAAGATGTAATTTTGGATGGTGCACTTCCCGATCCGCCTAAGAGGCGATCCAGCATGGCATAGGCGATGTTGGGGTGAACCTCCAGCACCATCCGCCCTTCCAGCGGCTCCGCTTCGAATATATTCAGGACCGTCATTTTGGGAATGGACCGGATGAACTCATCATAAGGGAGCTGCTCCACCTGAACGACATTTATCTGGACAAATGTGCGCAGCTGGGCTGAAAAATAGGTCGTCAGATAACGAGCAAAATTCTCATGGATCCGTGTCAGGCTTCGGATATGATCCTTCGAAAATCGCACGGCGCGTTTAAAGTCATAGGAGCGGACTTTTTTCTGCGTATCTTCTTTTTTCAGCTCATCTGCATCCATTTCACCGGACGAGAGTGCAGCCAGGAGGGCGTCAATTTCATTTTGCGATAATACGTCCACCAATTACCTCACCCCCTTATGTGCAAGCTGTGGATGCTCATTTTAAATGCCAGTGACCAGCTTGTTCGTAACGTCCACTTGCACGACTTCACCTTGCTTCACATTCTTGTTAATTTCGTCCTGCAATACTTTGGTGAGCTGCTCGACTCCTTTAGAATCTTTCAAGCTTTCCGGCTTGGTATCCATCAGAGTCTTAATAATGATCGGCTTGATGCGAATTTCCTTGATCTTATCAAAGTCTTCCTTCGCCTTCTTGTCACTCAGCTGAAAAGCGAAGCTGATCTTCGCAATATAGCTGGGATCGGACATATTCGTCGTAATATCCACCAGCTCCGAAGTTACCTCGACAATTTCATCTGCCGTCATTACAGGCTCCTCCTGCTTCATCGGAGCCGCTTGCTTGTCATCCCCACCCAGCAGCTTGTCAGATAATAAAAAGACGACTAACACAATCAAAGTGATGGATACCAATATGGTAATGAGCCAGGGAAGCATTTTTTTCATGGGGATTCCTCCGTCTGATGCTGCACTTTAATGGATGCCTGCTGCATGCCGATCTCCTTGTGAAAAGCCTTGATGGACTGGATTACTTCAGGCGCTTTCTCCAGCACAATTAGTCTTTTGCCGGTTGTCAGCGTAATGTAGGTGTCCGGCGTTTCCTCCACCATCTCGATCAGCAGCGCATTCAGCCACATTTGTGAACCGTTTAATCTTGTTACCAGGATCATTGAAAGCCTCCTCCAGATCATCAGGGGGGAACAAGCCCCCCTTTAGTCATTCAATGCTTAACGCTTCAGGTTAACAACTTCCTGCAGTACCTCATCCGAAGTTGTAATGATCCGGGAATTTGCCTGGAATCCACGCTGGGCCACGATCATTTCCGTAAATTCGCCCGTCAGGTCCACATTGGACATCTCAAGCTGGCCGGCAACAATAGCACCCGTTCCGTTCTCTTCACTGTTAGCTGCAAGGCCCATGGCTTCTGCGTCTCCGTCTTCACCCAGTGCATTTGCATTTACGCGGTAGAGGTTCCCTCCGACCTTTTCCAGAGCAGAAGGATTCGCAACCTTAGCTACGCCAATCTGAACCGCGTCACCGTCTCCGCCTTGCGTCAGAATAGATCCGTCGAGTCCGATCGAGAAGCTGGTTACTTCCGCTCCCAGTACAATCGGTGCGCCATCAATATCACAGACGAACATCCCGTCGGAAGTAACCAGAGCCCGGTTACCGTCCAGCATAAAGTTACCGGCACGTGTCAGGAACGGGACTTCCTGATCTTCACTCATCTTGACCATGAAAAATCCGTCACCGTCGATACGAAGATCCGTCGGATTGTTCGTTGTCTGCGCGCTGCCCGGAGTGTGCACGGTATCAATGGAGCCAATCGTGACACCCAAACCGATTTGCTTGGCGTTGACGCCGCCCTGTTCCCCTTCAACCGGAGCAGTGACACCGGAAACCGTTTGGCTCAAAATATCCTTAAACATCACGCGGCTGGCTTTAAAGCCCACCGTGTTTACGTTCGCGATATTGTTACCGATCACGTCCAGCTTGGTTTGAAATCCTCTCATCCCGGATACGCCTGAATACATTGATCTCAGCATGTTTATTTATCCTCCTTATGAAGACCGCTTCTGTCGATCCACGGTCTATGGCTTCCTTGCGGGCCAGCCGTTTAATAATTATGAAATGATGACCGCACTATCAATTTGTGTAAACACATTGTCCTTCATGGCCTTGCCATCCATCGCCGTCACCACCGTACGATTATGCACGTTCACAATAAATGCCATGTCTCTGAGCAGAATCAGTGATTCTTTGCTGCCTTTGGCTGCTGCCTGCTCAACTGCGGTGCTGATCTGAGCCAGCTGGTCGCTCTGAAGCTGAATGCCTCGCTGCTCCATTCGCTTGGCAGCATGCTGACTGATTTTGATCTGATTCTCTCTTAGAAGCTCCTTGAACACCCCGTTCTCTGCAGAGCTGCCTGGCAGAGAAGACTGTCTTTTGTTGTGTAGCGAAGCAGGATGAAGGGAGCCTGGATACATCGATCCAATGGTTATCCGGTCATTCATATTTCAGTACCGTCAGCAGGCTGTTGAGAATCCGCTGTATTATCACTGTAGCTCCCGTCATCTTCAGCCAGCTGAATATCCTCATTGCTGCTCTCACCCGGCGCTGGTGTTGGCGTCTCTGGTGATGGGGAAGGGGCTGATGCCGGTGCGTTCTCGATCTGTACGATGTGCTCCAGCGCAATCTCTGCCGCTCCGATACTTGCGTAATGCATGCCTCCCCGGATGAGGATCGAGTCCACGATGCCTGATTTCACGGAAGAGTTTCCGCTTTGATCCACCGCAATCCAGCTTACCTTTTGCCCGATTAGACCGGACGCACTGCCAAGAGACTGCCTCATATCGGTCAACTGGGATGAGATATTCATAAGCTGCTCCAAGGATGTGAATTGGGCCATCTGGGCAATAAATTCCTTATCCTGCATGGGCTGCATAGGATCCTGATAACGAAGCTGCGCAATCAAAATACTCAGAAATTGATCCTTGCCCATCGTGCTCGTATCTTCGGCCTTGCCGGCCTGCTGGATATTGCTTGGCGAATAATGAGGCCATACTGCTTGATTGATGTAGCCTGAGGCCATAATTGTGTTCACCTCCGTGTTCTAAGCTTTAGCCTGGAAGCCACCTTCCCAGCCTAACTGGCTGAGTTGCTCCGCTTCGGCCCTCCACTCGTTCCATTCCTCGGTCAGCTCTGCGGTGAGTAAAGCGTCGTCAGTCGTCGTATCGGCTTCTTTGGAGCGTCTGCCCGGCTGCTGCTGTCCTGAACCCGACTGTCTGCCGTCCTGCATATGAAATTGCGACGTGGAAGTCTGGCTGTTCTGAGTAACCTCCAGCTTCTCAACCTGCAGGCCTTGTCCCAGCAATGCCGTACGCAGCTGGGTCATTTGCTGGTCAAGCAGTTCCCTGGCTTCAGCGCTGTGAGTCATAAACTGCGCCACCAGCTGGCCGTTTTGCATCATTATTTTGATGTCGACCTTGCCCAGATGCTCTGGATTCAAAGAGATTCTGGCTTCAGTGAAGCCCTGCTGCTTGATAAATTCCAGCTTGTTTACCGTAAACTGGGTCATTTCCCTTGCAAATTGATGCACTGGAATCGGTTCTGTCGTCTTGATCGGCGTGCTGCCTCCCGAACGGATAGCCAGCTGTCCGGCTGTTAATACTTCCGGCTCTGGCAGCAGCTCAGAAAATTCTGACTGTTCTTCCATAAGCGGCAGTGTTGTCGATACATTTGCTTTGATAGAAACCTCAGAGAATTCTTGCTTCGTGAACTTGCCGCGGACCGCAGCATGAAGCATCTCTTCATATCCCTTAAACAAATTGCGCAACTGGGAGCTGAACTCCTCTGCAGCCTCTGGCTTTACCTTGAGCTGAGAAAGCTGCGTCAGTACGTCCTGAACGGCAAAGCGTATCGTTTCTTTATGTGCAGCCAGCGCCGGCAGTTGAATCAGGGATTCCTCGGTTGATGTCCAAGTAGAACTAACCGAGCCTGTTGATCCTTGCTCTTGCTGCATGGATTGAAGGCGTTGGATGACCAGCTGAGCTGTAGCCAGCCAGGCCTGCAGCTCCTGTAGCAGGTCTGAATTTTCTTCTAATGCCTGCTCCAGCTGTTCCAAATGAGGGGCCTGAGTGTATTGCAGTGCCCTTTCTAACAGATCCAGCTCCTGGCTTCCGGCAAGCCTCAGGTCCTTTAACGCATCTGCCAGACTCCCGGAAGTACGAAGCAGCTCGGCCAGCCTGCTATTATCACTCTCTATAAAGAGTGTACTCTCTCCCGCGGCAATCCGATCAGAGCCTTCAGCCGGCGTGCTGCGTAACAACGCAAGCAGCGGATTCAAGCCATTGCCGCTGACATCGGCAGGCATCGATTTCTTGCTGCCTTCCGCACCCATTTGGAGATTTAAAGCCTCGCCGAACATCCCGAGCAGTACACCTTGCCCCTGTTGACCCGCTTCAGAGCCTTTGCCTATCGGACTGGAGGATGCACCGGATGAGGCCGTTAGCTTTTGAAAGATTAATGACATGTATTATTCACCTCCTTTCCCATGGCTTTCCCGGGATAAAAAACTACTGGGCACCCATCAGACGATTCAGGATTCTGGCAGCCATTTCAGGCTCAGCGCCAGACAGCTCATCCAGAATTTTGGCTCTGGCTGCATCATCGACGGATTTAAGGATCGTAATCGCTTTGTCAGGTGTAATCTTGTAGGTCTGAATCAGCAGCTCTGCAGCGCTCTTGGGCGCCATTCTGGAGAAGGTCTGGCTTAGCTCCTTTTGATCCAGACTGCTTCGCTGGCTTTCCGATGCATCCTGCTCTTCTTTAGCTAGACGGGATTGCAGCGCCGCGATCGCTTGATCCCTCGCCGGCTTTGCATCCTTTAATAGCATGGTTGCATCCGCTGCGGTTTGAGGGTTCATTTTTTCCAAAATCGCCGCTCGTGGATCATTCTTCATGGCTCCCAGGATGAGCACCATTTCCTCTTTCGTCAAGCTCTCGATAATGGGAGCTGCTTTGCTGGGGCTCATGCCAGCATACATTTTAGCCAGGTCACTAATCTGCTGGAAATAGAGATCCTCTGTTTCCTCTGTCGCAGCCTCATTCTGGGCTGCATCTAGCTGTGCCTGCAGCTCCGCAGCTTTGGTCTCCTGGGAGTTCTTCTGACTGGTCATTTCTTCAAGCTCCTGCTCCCGTTCGGCCAGCTGCTGCTTCAGAGCCTCCAATTCCTTTGCCGTGCTATCTTCCTTGTCCTGGGCAGCTGCTTCTTCTGGGGTTAGCTCCGGGCCCGGTATCCAATCCTTCACGATAGGAATTTTGTTTCCTAAATTCATTGCACTATTGCGAAAATCAATGTTAAACAGCGTGAGCAGAACGCCCACCAAAACGATTGTGAACATAATCGGGATCAGGAACAGCAGGCTTTTCTCCAAGCCTCCGCTTGATTCCTCTTGATCCAGCGGCATATCCTTGCGAGCCATTAATGTTATCCTCCTCTGCGGGCTAAGGATGCGTTCATTCGAAAAACGCCTCCGTTCTAGCGGCTTTGGACCGTATAACGGACTGTAGCCAGCTCGTCCAGCTCATTTTGTTCCCGCAGGAGACTTTCGTGCCGGAACTTCTCAAGTGATTTTTCTCTTGCTTTCATCCAGACCTTTTCATCCAGCATTTTCTCGGTCAGCTTTCCCTGCTTATGCTTCACGTTGCTGTGGGCCTGCTCAATATCCGTATTCTTCTGCTCGATGAGGGTGTCCAGATACTCTGCATAAGACTGCAGGCGGCACATTTCCGAGATCGGAGTACTTTTCTGGGCTGCTTGTTGAAGGGAATGGCCAATCTCGTCCCGCTTCTGAAGCAGCTGATGCAGATTTTGCTCCTGCGCCTTCAATTCTCCAATTGCCGCAGACAGCATCCACTCGGCCTGTGCCTTCTCATTGCCTTTAAGATCTACGATTTTTTGAAATGCATAGTGAAACCTCATGAATCATCGTCATCTCCTTGAAAATTCAGCAATTAGACGCTCCTGCACCTTTTCCAGACTTACCTTTTCATTGACTTTCTGCTTCGTAAAATTCCAAATCTGATGGATCATATTTATAGCCTCGTCAATCTCCGCATTAGAGCCTGGCTGGTAAGCTCCGATGTTGATCAGATCCTCGGAATTTTTGTATACGGCCATCAGCCGTTTTACGTTCTCGGCCGCTTCCAGCTGGTCCTCGTGTGCAATATCCTTCATGACACGGCTGATGCTCGCCAGCACATCAATCGCTGGGAAATGCCCTTTGTTAGCAATGCTGCGGTTCAGCACAATATGTCCATCCAAAATGCCGCGGACAGCATCAGCAATCGGTTCATTCATATCATCGCCGTCAACAAGCACCGTGTAAAAAGCAGTAATCGAGCCGCTTGGACCTGTACCGGCGCGTTCCAGCAGCTTTGGCAGGCTGGCAAACACGGACGGGGTGTATCCCCGCATTGCCGGAGGCTCGCCAACCGCTAACCCGACTTCACGCTGTGCCATTGCATAACGGGTGACCGAATCCATCATTAGCATGACATTTAAGCCGCGGTCCCTGAAATATTCAGCAATGGTCGTTGCAATCAATGCGCCCTTGATCCGAATGAGCGCCGGCTGATCCGAGGTGGCTACGATGACTACCGAACGCTTCAAGCCCTCTGGTCCCAGGTCGCGCTCGATAAAGTCAAGCACCTCTCTGCCCCGCTCACCGATTAGAGCAATGACGTTTACATCTGCGGAGGTGTTTCGGGCAATCATTCCCATCAAGGTGCTCTTTCCGACCCCTGAGCCGGCAAAAATCCCGACCCGCTGCCCTTTACCGACCGTGAGAAGGCCGTCAATTGCTCTCACCCCGATGCTGATCGGCTCTTGCACACGCGGACGATTTAATGGATTCTGAGGAATATTATTGGTAGAGCTGTGAGACATTCGAGCCGGCAGCACAGAGCCGTCTAAAGGCTGTCCCAGTCCGTCCAACACTTTACCTAACAGCTCCGATCCCACTTGAACATTAAGCGGCTTGCCGGTGCCAACAACATCACAGCCGGGACCAATCGAATGCAGATCCCCCAAAGGCATCAGCAGCACCTTATTATCACGAAACCCTACGACTTCGGCCTGCAGCGGTTTGCTCTGCTTGGAGGGATAGATGTAGCACACCTCGCCAATACTTGCATCCGGGCCTTCCGATTCCAGCATCAAGCCGATAACCTGAGTCACCTTACCGTTGATCCGTACAGGATCCACATGCTGCAGATGATCTTTATAACGACTGCTGTCCAGCTTACTCATCGGCAGCTCTCCGCTGCGTATCATCTAGGGAGATCCGAATTAATTCCTTTTTGATCTCGGACAGCTGTGTATCAATTCTGGCATCGACACTGCCGAAGGATGACCTGATCACACATCCCAAATCCTTTACAGTGGAGTCCGGCAGCACCTGAAGCTCCGCCTGGGAGTCGACGCTTAATGCAAGCTCCTCCCGGGCGGCGTGAACGAATGCGAACTGGGAAGGAGCCACACAGAGCGAAATCATCCCTTTCTCCTTCTTGCGGGCCAAGTTCTTTCGAATTAGCTTCAGCACGAAATCAGGCTCCAATGTCAATTGGTGATCGACAATCTTCTCGGCGACCGAGCAGCTGAGCTCTACAAGAAACGGCTCGGCTTCCTGAATCAGCTCTTCCTTGGCTGAATAAGCTTGGCTCAAGACGCCCTGGGCTTCCTGGGCTGCTTGCTGCAGGAGCTCATTCATCTCCTGCTGAGCCTTAAGCACCCCCGCCTCATAGCCTTGTTGGAAGCCTTCCGCGCGAGCACCCTCTGCGATGCTTTCGTCCTGGCTTCGACGCTCTTCCCACCAGACAGCAATTTGCTCCTGCGCCTGGGAAAGCAGTTGCTCCGCAGCCTCTGCAGCCTCCCTGATTTGACGCTCGGCAAACTCCTTCGCATCCTGCAGCATTTCCTGCTTAGCCAATTGAGCCGATTCCAAGGTGTGCTGTACTTCGGGCTGGAGCTCACTTTGAAATGCTGCTGGCTCTCTCTCTTCCAGCTCTGTCGAAGCGTACTTCCGGGACAAATCCAGCTCTTTCAACATATCAATCGGCATGTACTGAGAAGGCTTGATCAAATTAGACAATGATGTCATCTCCTCCACCACGGGCGATGATAATTTCTCCAGCTTCCTCCAGTCTGCGGATCGTGCTTACGATGCGCGTCTGCGCCTCTTCAACGTCACGCAAACGCACAGGACCCATATATTCCATCTCTTCCTTGAACGTTTCCGCCATCCGTTTGGACATATTCCGGAAAATAACATCGCGCACTTCCTCGCTTGCCACCTTCAGTGCCAGCTGCAGATCCGCATTCTCGATATCGCGGATGATACGCTGAATCGAGCGGTTGTCCACATTGACAATATCCTCAAAGACAAACATCCGTTTCTTGATCTCTTCCGCCAACTCCGGATCTTGAATTTCCAGCGCATCGAGAATCGTTCTTTCGGTTCCCCGATCGACTCCATTCAAAATCTGAACGATTGATTCAATACCGCCGGCGCTCGTGTAATCCTGCGTGACGGTTGATGACAGCTTCTGCTCCAGCACTCGCTCAACCTGAGCAATGACCTCGGGCGAGGTGCTATCCATGATCGCAACCCGGCGGGCAACCTCTGCCTGCTTGTCCTGCGGCAATGCCGATAGAATCGAAGCAGCCTGCTCAAACTGGAGGTACGACAGCACCAGAGCAATCGTTTGAGCATTTTCGTTCTGTATAAAGTTGAGAATTTGGCTCGGGTCTGCTTTTCTCGCAAAATCAAACGGACGGACCTGCAGGGTCGCGGTCAGCCTGTTGATAACCTCCCGCGCTTTTTCACTTCCCAAAGCCTTCTCCAGAATTTCTTTTGCATACGTGATGCCGCCTTGAGAAATATACTCCTGGGCAAGACAGATCTGGTGAAACTCCGACATAATGAGCTCTTTCTCGCCACCGTCTACCTTGCGGACATTCGCAATTTCCAGAGTAAGCTGTTCGATCTCATCATCTCTCAGATGCTTGAAGATTTGGGCGGATACCTCCGGCCCGAGTGTAATCAACAGGATGGCAGCCTTTTGCCTGCCGCTTAACATGGGATTCGTAACTCTGGACAATGCTTCCACTCCTATTCCTCAGCAAGCCACGTGCGAAGTAAATTGACGAATTCGTCCGGCTTCTTTTTCGCCAGAGTTTCCAGCTGCTTGCGAACCTGGCTGTCGTTCGTGACGCTTTCCAGATTAATGGAAGGCAATTCGGTAATCGGAGGAAGCTCCAGTTCCTCTTCTTCGTCCTGCGCTCTTCGTCTTCGAACCATAAAGATAATTCCTCCGGCCAGCAAAGCGGCTGCCGCCAGGGCTGCTCCCCAAATGATCGGATTCGAAAGAAGAGACTCGGATTCTTCAGCCAAGCTGTTATCTGTAACCTGAGACACGACCGAAACTTTTTTAGCCAAATCAGCGTCTGTATAAGCAAGGCTCGAATCCGCTAACGAGGCTCTGACGATATTGATTAATATGTTCTCAATCGCCCCGCGCGTAGCTTCATCCAAATTTTCTTCGCCGCCCGGTGGTTCAACGGACACATTAATGGTTAAATCTCTTACAGAATAAGGACTGGAGATTACGTCTCTGGTAATTCGGTTGACGTCATAATTGATGGTGCTTGAGCTTTCTTCCGAATTACTCTCGCCGCTTGAAGAATCACTGGGATATCCTGAAATTTCTTCCTCGCCTACCCCTGCAACACCGCCAGTAGGATTGCTAGTACCGGAATAGTTTTTCTGGATTTCCTGCACACTGATTTCGATCCCCTTCATTTCTTCTTCATTGACCGGCGTAACTAAATTTTCCTTGCTCTGAATCTGATCAAAGTTCAGTGTGGACATGACGAGCACGTTGACCTTATTCGGACCCATGTACTGGGATAAAAATTGCTGCACGTTCTGGCGTACATTGTTCTCAAACTGCTTCTGCAGTGCGAAGTTTTCTTCGACTTTGCCAATCAATCCACCTTGACCGCCTTTGGCAGTAGCGAGCAGCTCTACTTCATCATTTGTAATTGTGATGTTCTCAACCGGTAAATTCGGCACTGAGGTTCTGACGAGATTATAATAGCTGTCAATCATTTCCTGAATAGGGCGGTAGCCCGGCTTGAAAGTCATGACCACAGAAGCTGTTGCTTTCTCACGGTCGGCTTGAGATGCAAAGAGACTCTCTTTAGGAAGATTCAATAGGACTGTAGCGTCATGTACTCCGCTCATCTTCCGGAGCATGCGCTCTATCTCGCCATTTAGAGCATTTACATATTTCACTTCGAACTCATTATCCGTCATCCCAATTGCGGAAGAGTTCTGTTCGAACGTTTCTAGTCCGATCGTCCCGTTCTGTACGAGACCTTGAGAACCTACATCAATCTGAACGCGAGTTGCATCCTTGCTCGGAACGGAGAGCGTTGTGCCGTCAGGTCCCAGCTGATAAGGAATGCTTTGCGAATCCAGATGACTCATAATTCCGGCTGCATCTGCAGCATCCAGGTCTCGGAAGGCCACTTCGTATTCCGTCTTCGAGAACCTTATGGTTAATGCGACAATCGCAATCAGGATAAAGACGATTGTCGATACAAGCATGATTTTTTGCTTGCTGCTAAATTGATTCCAATAACCGGAAGCTTTCTCCCGGTACTGGGTTAATCGCTCATTCACATTGTCACCTCATCACAGTCATTGCTGAAGCTTACATTTGCGTACGCATAATCTCCTG
The DNA here is from genome assembly GCF_044383795.1 of Paenibacillus sp. JSM ZJ436. NCBI lineage: Bacteria > Bacillati > Bacillota > Bacilli > Caryophanales > Paenibacillaceae > Paenibacillus > Paenibacillus sp. JSM ZJ436. The sequence goes on along the minus strand of NZ_JBISEO010000004.1, from coordinate 242,248 downwards.
ATAGGCCTCTACTACTTTGTTTCGGACCTGAGTGGTGAGCTGTACGCTCAGCAAAGCCTGTTGGGCGGAAATCATCGTCTGATCCACGCTCACCTGCCCGGTGATCATCTTGTCACTCATGAGGCGTGCACTTTTCTCCTGCGCGGACACGGACTGAATCGCTTCCTGCAAATATGCACCAAACTGCTGAATGGAATCTGAAGGTGTAGCTGCGGGCTTGGCCAAGGATGATGCCTGCAAAGGCAAGCTCCCGGGATTGAACATAGTATTCTGGATCAAAATGGTTCCTCCTGTCGCATGTTATGTAACAAAATCTTATCTTCCAATTTCAAGTGCCTTCATCACCATGGCTTTTGTCGCATTCAATGCTGTTACATTGGCCTCATAGGATCGGCTTGCAGAAATCAGGTCAACCATCTCTCTAGTAATATCTACGTTAGGCATAAAGACATAGCCCTCCGCATTCGCATCGGGATGTCCCGGATTGTATACGGGCTTAAGCGGGGCTTGATCCTCACGGATCTGACTGACCTTCACCCCTTGCACCGGCTGGTTGCTGCCATTCATCTTGGCCTGAAGCATGGCGTCAAAGCTCTGCTTCATCGGCTCCATAACGACGGTTTTACGGCGGTATGGCACGGACACACCATTCTCAACCTTGGCCCGGGTCGTTTCCGCATTAGCAATGTTCGAGGAGATGACATCCATCCGGAACCGCTGGGCCGTCAAGGCCGAAGCGCTGATGTTAAAGCTTCCTGTGAAGTTCAAATGACCTATCTCCCTTCTACTGCTGCGCGCATTAATCGAATTTGGTCGTTTACTGCCTGTACATAAGAGTTATATCTAAGTTGATTTTCGGCCAATAAAGACATTTCCCGATCAATATCGACATTATTGCCATTATTGTTCATTGCACTGGATTGATCCATTTGAAGGTTAGAGCTCGGGAGCTTGCTGCTTGGGCCGATCACAAAATGACGCGGATCGGTTCTTTTACCTGTTAGACTTGTTTTCATTCCGCTCATTTCCATTTTCAAAATACTCTCGAAGGCTACCTCGGAACGCTTGAAATGAGGCGTGTCCACATTCGCGATATTGTTGGTAATAACCACATTTCTAGCGTTTGCTGCGTCCAAACCACCCTGCAGTCGTTGAAAGCTGCTGCTCCCTAACAAGTTCACCAGACCCATCCTCTCTTCATAGTCGTTGCACAACCAATTCAACATCTTTACCTAAAATCCTCTTTATTCGACAAAAAAAATAATTCACCTGTGTCAACCTGGGACTTTAGTTGAAAAAGACAACATGCTGTCACCTAAACTAAGTTTCTTAAACATTGGAACTTTTTACAATAAGAAAAAAGCCCTATCTTTTACCACAAAGAAGGGCTTAGGATTCATTTTCACGCATTTTTATCCTAAATTATTGAAATTACTGTTAGAATCTGAGTATTTTTGACACGAATCAGACCTGCCAAATTTCCAATTTACTACATGGCCAGCGACGTAGTACTGGCTAAATGACATACTCGAGAGTACGTTTATGTTCTAAATTTCCTGGGTCAAATGGCGCTGTTGAAGATGCATCTACAGGATATATTGACTCAAATCCCGATCCTGAGCAATTTCACCCAGCTTCTCGCGGACATATTGCGGCGTAATAACCATGGAATCCAGTGTGAGCTCCGGGGCTTCAAAGGACAGGTCCTCCAGCAGCTTCTCCAGGATCGTGTGTAGTCGTCTTGCTCCGATATTTTCCGTATTCTGATTGACGGAGGCAGCAATCTGCGCAATTTCTCGAATGGCTTCATCCGAGAATTGTACCGTAATATCCTCAGTCTGGAGCAGGCTTGTATATTGCTTGGTCAAAGCATTTTGCGGCTCAGTCAATATGGACACAAAATCATCCAGAGTGAGGCTGCTCAGCTCTACCCGGATCGGGAAGCGCCCCTGCAGCTCCGGAATGAGATCTGAAGGCTTGGCAATGTGGAATGCACCTGCAGCGATGAAGAGGATGAAATCGGTCTTCACAGGTCCGTATTTGGTCATCACGGTAGAGCCTTCAACGATCGGGAGAATATCTCGCTGTACCCCTTCTCTAGACACATCCGGTCCTGACGCACGTCCCTGACTGGCAACCTTATCAATCTCATCAATAAAAATGATGCCGGACTGCTCCGCCCTTCTCACCGATTCCTGGATTACATCATCCATATCGATCAGCTTGGCAGCTTCCTCCTGAATCAGCACCTTACGGGCATCCTTAATAGGAAGCTTTCGCTTTTTGGTGCGTTTAGGCATCAGGCTTCCGAACATTTCCTGCATGTTCATACCCATTTGATCGTTCCCTTGACCGGCAAACATATCAAACATCGGAGGCGTCTGATCCTCGACATCCACATCAATAAGATCCTCTTCCAGCTTCCCGGATAATAAATTGAAGCGAACCTGACGACGTTTCTCCTTTATACTGCTGTCATTTTCACTCTTGTTCTCCGACTCTTCGTTTTCTTGGCCCTGGCTGCCGCCAAACAGCATTTCAAACGGATTCTTTTGCGTTTTCTGACCCTTAGAGGACGGCACCAAAATGTGGACAATCCGCTCATTCGCCATCTCTTCCGCTTTATCCTTAACCTTCTCAGTCCGCTCCGCCTTGACCATTCGAATAGCGGTTTCAACGAGATCCCGGACCATAGATTCCACATCACGACCGACATAGCCCACTTCAGTAAATTTGGTCGCTTCCACCTTCACGAACGGCGCGTGCACCAGCTTAGCCAGGCGCCTAGCAATCTCGGTCTTGCCGACACCGGTCGGTCCCATCATGAGAATATTTTTCGGCACGATCTCCTCGCGCTCGGCTTCACTGAGCCGGCTGCGCCGATAGCGGTTGCGGAGTGCTACAGCCACGGATTTTTTGGCCTGCTTCTGACCGACGATATACTTATCCAGCTCGGCTACAATTTGTCTAGGCGTCATCGATTCGTTATTCATCTCATTCCTCCACCCTGCATGTCGCAGCAATCGTTACTGAGCGATATCTACACTTCTTCTACGATGATATTACTATTCGTATATACACATACCTCAGACGCAATCAACAGCGCCTCTCTGGCAATGTCTGCGGCTTCCAGATGAACAGCGTGGCGCTTCAGCGCTCTGCCTGCGGACAAGGCAAAATTTCCGCCAGAGCCGATCGCCAGCACCTCATCATCCGGCTCGATGATCTCGCCGCCGCCCGAGATCAGGAGCATCCCGCTCGGATCCATCACAATCATCAAGGCCTCCAGCTTGTGCAGGATCCGGTCCTGACGCCACTCTCTGGCCAATTCTACGGCAGCCCGCTGCAGATTTCCCTGGTGCTCCTCCAGCTTTCCTTCAAACTTCTCAAACAGCGTGATAGCATCGGCCACAGAACCGGCAAAACCGGCGACAACTTGTCCCCGGTATAAACGGCGTACTTTTTTGGCGGTCTGCTTCATCACAACATTTTGTCCAAATGTCACCTGACCATCTCCGGCGATCGCCGATTTGCCATTATGGCGAACCGCGCAGATGGTCGTCGCATGAAAACTCATTTCCATGGTATAACCGCCTCCTCACATACTTCAATCGAGTGGATGATTAAAATTGACGGAGCTCGTGTGTATGAATAAATTCATTCAGCTTCTCAATAGCCCGGTTCGCCAGCGCTTCATTCTTCTCTTTCTTGTTGCGAATTCGCTTGGGCAGAACCGGCAGCAAACCGAAGTTTGCGTTCATCGGCTGGAAATGCTCCGGGTCGGCATTCGTTATATACTGAGCCATACTGCCGATGGCGGCTTCCTCAGGAAATACAATACCCTCTTTGCCAAGCGCTGCTCTTGCAGCATTAATTCCTGCAATCAGCCCGGATGCCGCAGATTCCACATAGCCCTCGACACCGGTCATCTGCCCGGCCAGATATAAGTTCGGACGCCCCTTTACCTGATAAGTCGGTTCTAGCAGCTTCGGCGAATTCACAAATGTATTACGGTGCATAACGCCATATCGGACGATCTCCGCATTCTCAAGTCCAGGAATCAGCGAGAATACCCGCTTCTGTTCGCCCCACTTCAAATGAGTCTGAAACCCGACGAGATTGTAGAGCGTACCTGCAGCATTATCCTGACGGAGCTGGACTACAGCGTGAGGCAAAGTACCGGTGTGCGGATTAGGAAGACCTACCGGCTTCATAGGACCGAATAACGCGGTCTGCTTGCCACGCTTCATCATGACCTCAATGGGCATACAGCCTTCGAAATAGATTTCTTTCTCAAATTCCTTCAGCTCGGCAACCTCAGCCGAGATCAGCGCTTCATAAAAGCGGTCAAACTCCTCTTCGGTCATCGGACAATTCAGATAGGCCGCCTCACCCTTGTCATATCGGGAGGCGAGATACACCTTGCTCATATCAATGGAATCTTTTTCGATGATCGGTGCTGCGGCATCATAAAAGTAAAAGTAATCTTCGCCCATCAGCTCCCGAATTTGCTGGGACAGCGCAGGAGAGGTCAGCGGACCTGTAGCAATGACGACAATCCCTTCTTCAGGTATATGCTGGAGCTCTTCATTTACGACTTCAATCAGCGGATGCTGATGCAGCGTCTCTGTAATTTCACCGGAGAAGCCGTCACGGTCCACAGCCAGCGCTCCACCGGCCGGAACGGCATTGCGGTCTGCCGACCCAATCACGAGGGAATTCAGCATGCGCATTTCTTCCTTCAGCACCCCAACAGCATTACTCATGCCATTCGCACGCAGCGAGTTGCTGCATACCAGCTCCGCAAATTGATCGGTATGATGTGCCGGCGTTTTGACGACCGGACGCATTTCATATAATGTAACCGGAACCCCGCGGCTAGCTAGCTGCCAGGCCGCCTCGCTTCCCGCAAGTCCTGCTCCAATCACGGTAACTTTTTGTACATCCTTCACGTTTGCCTTTACCCCCTGTTATGCCTTACAAATCTGAACCGTCCTCCGGCTCTTCCATCATTTCAGAATGATCGCAGGACGTACACTGCAGCTTTATTCCTTGTCTCGTCTTCTTCTCCGTCATCAGGCTGCTGCAATTCGGGCAGGGCTTCAGTGACGGTTTATCCCACGAGACGTATTCACATTCCGGATATCTGTCACAGCCATAAAACACCCGGCCTTTCTTGCTGCGCCGTTCCACGACATGGCCTTCCTTACAGCTCGGGCAGGTTACTCCAATGTCCTTAATGATCGGCTTCGTATTCCGGCAATCCGGAAACCCGGAGCAGGCCAGAAACTTGCCGAATCTGCCAAGCTTGTACACTAGCGGCTTGCCGCACTTCTCGCAGATTTCATCAGAGACCTCATCTTCAATCTCGATCTCTTTCATCTCTTCCTCAGCTACCGTAAGACGTTTCTCAAAGGACTTGTAGAATTCTCCAAGAACCTTTACCCAATCCTCTGCGCCTTCTTCTACATGGTCGAGATCCTCTTCCATATTGGCTGTAAACTCTACGTTCAGAATCTCCGGAAAAAATTGCTCCATCTGCTCGATGACCAATTCGCCGAGCTCGGTAGGCATAAACTTTTTCTCTTCAATCGCGACATAGCCGCGCTTCTGAATCGTTTCCAGCGTTGGCGCGTAAGTGCTTGGTCTGCCAATCCCGAGCTCCTCCAGCGTGCGTACGAGCCGTGCCTCGCTATACCTTGGCGGTGGCTGTGTAAAATGCTGCTTCGGTTCAATGCTGTCATGTTCCAGCTTGTCACCGGACTGCAGAGCAGGAAGAAAGTTCTCTTCTTCTGTCGTACCGTCATCATTCCCTTCCACATATACCTTCATGAAGCCCGGGAACCGAACCTTCGATCCCGTTGCCCGGAAGGTTGCCCGGCCTGCAACAATATCTACAGACATCGTATCCAGGATTGCGGACGCCATCTGGCTCGCAATAAACCGATCCCAAATCAGCTTGTACAGCCTCATCTGATCACGGCTCATGAATGGCTTCATGCTCTCCGGATCACGCTCGATCGAGGTCGGACGAATAGCTTCATGCGCATCCTGAGCATTAGAAGCTTTCTTGGCATATTGACGCGGGCTTTCTGGCACATAATCCGTACCATATTTACCCGTAATAAATTCCTTGGCTTCACCCTGAGCGGTCTCCGAGATCCGCGTGGAGTCCGTTCTCATATAGGTGATCAAGCCGACCGTTCCCTCTTTCCCCAGCTCTACGCCCTCATACAGCTGCTGGGCCACCGACATCGTCTTTGCCGCGCGGAAGCCCAGCTTCCGTGCTGCCTCCTGCTGCAAAGAAGAAGTTGTAAATGGAGGCGACGGGTGACGCTGGCGCTCTCGTTCCTTCACTTCACTCACTTCAAAGGAAGCCTTCTGAATGATCGAAAGCACCTCGTTAACATCCTGCTCGCTGCCCAGCTCCTTCTTGCTGCCGTCCAGCTTATGAAATTTGGCGTCGAAGGCACTGCCCTTCACCGCCAGCTTCGCTGTAATCGTCCAATATTCCTCAGGTACGAAAGCACTGATCTCATGCTCCCGATCCAGAATAATCTTGACGGCAACGGATTGAACACGGCCGGCAGAGAGCCCCTTCTTCACTTTTTTCCACAGCAGAGGGCTGATCTTGTATCCTACAAGGCGATCCAGAATCCGCCGCGCCTGCTGTGCGTTTACTAAATCCATATTAATTTTACGCGGTGTTTTGAATGCATCCTTCACCGCCGTTTTGGTAATTTCATTAAATACGACTCTCAGGCTTTGAGTTTCGTCTAGTTCCAGCGCATGCGCCAAATGCCAGGCAATGGCTTCTCCTTCGCGATCGGGGTCAGCTGCCAGGTATACTTTTTTTACCTTTTTACTGGCATCCTTCAGCTCTTTGAGAACCGAACCTTTACCGCGGATCGTAATATATTTCGGGTTGAAATCGTTTTCGACCTCAACGCCGATTTGGCTCTTGGGCAGATCACGAACATGGCCCATTGAAGCCTTCACGATATATTTGCTGCCGAGATATTTGCCAATCGTTTTCGCCTTGGCCGGCGATTCGACGATGACGAGTGAATCCGCCACAGGTTCATCCTCCTCCAAAAGTTAACTACCTATTATATTAGTTTATATATAGCACCGGGTAATTGGGTAATTTGCTTTTTTATGATTAAAGATAACAGAACTGAATGCAAAAGTCCAAATTCCCACCGGGTACGCTCCAGCAGCTCATCCACAGATCCGGGACCCTGCTGCAACATATGGTATAGTTCCATTTCCTCTTTTGTCAACCCATCGACACTGCTGGCATAATCTTTTGTGTATGTATGGGCACCTACAGAAGACTTCTCCGCAGCCTCCTTCAGCTGGCGCTGATACTCTTCTGTAATATCCTCAATAGCGGTAACCAGCTTGGCACCCTGCTTGATCAGCTCAAGCGTTCCTCTGCTTTTGGGGGAAGTGATTGGACCCGGAACTGCAAAAACATCCCTTCCTGCTTCCAGCGCTGCATCCGACGTAATTAAAGAGCCGCTTCGAATGTCGGCCTCTACCACGAGCGTTCCTAATGAAATTCCGGCAATAATCCGGTTGCGCTGTGGAAAATAGCCCGGATGGGCCCCGGTGCCTGGCGGATATTCCGATAACAGCAGTCCTTGTTGAGCGATTTCTTCATATAAAGTACGATTCTCCGGCGGATAAATCGTATCCACGCCCGCACCCAGGACGGCAATGGTCTTTCCTTTCTGCTTCAGCGCTGCAGCATGGGCGATGCTGTCAATACCGCGGGCAAGGCCGCTGACAATAGTCACTCCTTTTGTAACTAGATCCTCCGTCAGCAGCGTGGCTACTTTGCGTCCATACGCCGTTGGAACGCGGGTGCCCACCACCGCAAGCGACGGACCGTTCAGCAAATTCAGGCTTCCGCGGGCATACATGACCCAAGGCGGTCGGGGAGAAGACTTTAACATATCCGGATACATGGAATCAAGAATACAGATCACCCTAATTCCCTCATTCTGCTCCCTCGACAGCCGATTGCCTGCGTTCTCGACAGCCTCTGCAAAATGTAGGGACAGCCGATGGGCAGCCTCGACACGAATCCCCATCGCCGTCCAATCCTTGACTCCATAACTGCACATGTCCATATGCAAGCCAGAAGCATAGAGATTATCTATCGTTTTCCAGCCAATACCTTCCGTTTCATGCAAAGCTACCAGCATTGCTTTTTCGTACCGCGGACTTGTTGACATAGCTATTCCTCCCATATATATAGTAGTAAAAAAACGCAAAAAGCAACCCTTCATTTCCATTAGGAAATAAAAGGTTGCTTACCTGTACTGCGATTGTTTAACTATTGCGATGTAGAAGCATTCAATTCATCCTAGTGCGTTGTGCAGAGATTCAGAATGCCCTTCTCTTCCAGAACGCTAACCAAGGTGGAGCCCATCTCGGATGGTGTTGGCGCAACCTTGATGCCGCAGGATTCCAGAACGGAAATCTTCTCGCTTGCTGTACCTTTACCGCCAGAAATAATCGCACCGGCATGTCCCATGCGCTTTCCTGGAGGCGCTGTTGCGCCGCCAATGAAGCCAACGACAGGCTTGGTCATGTTCGCTTTGATCCACTCCGCCGCTTCTTCCTCTGCGGTTCCGCCGATTTCCCCGATCATAATCACGGCTTTTGTCTGAGGATCCTCATTGAAAAGCTTCAGGATGTCGATAAATTCAGAGCCCTTCACCGGGTCTCCACCGATACCGACAGCGGAGGACTGGCCAATACCGCGAGCCGACAGCTGATGAACCGCTTCATAAGTCAGCGTTCCGCTTCGGGAAACGACACCAACATGCCCTGGCATGTGAATATATCCAGGCATAATACCGATCTTGCACTCGCCTGGTGTGATCACACCTGGGCAGTTAGGGCCGATCAGGCGGGTTTTCTTGCCTTCCATGTAGCGGGAAACCTTCACCATATCAAGCACCGGAATGCCTTCAGTAATACAGATGACAAGCTCCATCTCAGCGTCGACCGCTTCCATGATGGAATCGGCTGCGAATGCTGGAGGTACATAAATGACGCTTGCTGTAGCGCCTGTAGCTGCTTTAGCTTCCTCTACGGTATTAAATACCGGCAGGCTCACCAGTTCGCCATTCTCAAGTGTAATCTCTACTTGAGTTCCACCTTTGCCCGGAGAAGTTCCTCCTACCATCTGCGTGCCGTAATCGAGCGCGCCTTTGGCATGAAATAAAGCCGTCTTGCCGGTAATTCCTTGGGTAATCACTTTTGTATTCTTGTCGACCAAAATACTCACGATTGATTCACATCCCCTAACTGTTATTTGAAAAGGACAGCAATCGCACGGACGGAATGTTTCTTCCTTCGTGCCTCACATGCATGCTTCTGCAGGAATGAATATTATTGAACGAGAGAAACGATCTTCTGCGCTCCATCCGCCATTGAATCAGCAGGTACAATATTCAGTCCGGATTCGGCCAGAATCTGTTTGCCCAGATCCACGTTTGTTCCTTCCAGACGCACAACGAGAGGGCGAGTAAGTCCGATCTGCTTGGCCGCTTCCACAACACCGGTAGCAATAACGTCACAACGCATAATGCCGCCAAAAATGTTGACGAAAATTCCTTTAACCTGTGGATCAGACAGAATGATCTTGAAAGCTTCGGTTACCTTCTCCGTTGTAGCACCGCCCCCAACATCAAGGAAGTTCGCAGGGTCGCCGCCATAGTATTTAATGATGTCCATGGTTGCCATCGCCAATCCGGCTCCGTTAACCATACATCCGATGTTTCCGTCCAAAGCTATGTAGCTGAGATCGTATTTGGACGCTTCGATTTCCTTCTCATCCTCTTCTTCCAGATCGCGCAGCTCCTGAATGTCCTTATGACGGAACAAGGCGTTGGAATCGAAATTCAGCTTCGCATCCAGAGCCATAACATTCCCGTCTCCGGTTACAACCAGTGGATTGATCTCGGCAATCGAGCAGTCCTTTTCGACAAATGCAGTGTAAAGCGCAATCATAAATTGAGCGGCCTTATTGACCAGCTCTTTCGGAATGTTGATGGCATAAGCCAACTTCCGTGCCTGGAACATCTGCATACCTACCGCAGGATCGATAACCTCTTTAAAGATCTTCTCCGGCGTTGCAGCTGCTACCTCTTCAATCTCGGTGCCGCCTTCTTCCGATGCCATCATGACTACACGTCCTGTACCTCTGTCCACAACGACGCCGACGTAATATTCCTTGCGGATATCACAGCCTTCTTCGATAAGCAAGCGCTTAACTTCCTTGCCTTCCGGTCCTGTCTGATGTGTTACGAGCACTTTGCCCAGGATTTCCTCTGCATAAGCACGTACTTCATCCAGGCCCTTCGCTACTTTAACACCGCCCGCTTTACCGCGGCCGCCTGCGTGAATTTGAGCCTTCACCACTGTAACCGGGCTGCCGAGTGCTTGAGCAGCCTCCACAGCTTCATCCACCGTGAATGCTACTTTTCCGTTTGGAACGACTACTCCATATTGCTTCAGTACTTGTTTTCCTTGATATTCATGGATATTCATTCTGGAATCCTCCTATCAAACTGACTGGAACAAGGCCTTTTTCACCTATACTTAAACCCAAGCTATTGTATCACGATTTTAAAACGCTTACCTTAAAAATCGCTTCATCCATCTAAAGTATTTTGATATGGATATGATTCATTCTAGAGAATATTTGGGAAAATAAGTTATTTAATGAATGGTTTTTCCTCAATTGTGTATCAAAAAGATCTCCTTAATGCTTCTTCGTTCGAAGTATCAGATAGAGGATAATGCCTAGAATTGTTCCCAGCAGCGCTGCCGGTACAAATAAAAATAGAAATACATTGCTCCATACTATGGTCAACGGATCCCAGCCCCTTTCAGGTCTTGCTCCCGATCAGTCAGCATCGAAAGCTTTACACCTATAACACTTGTAAGGAGATGGTAGTTACGGTTAAATAATATTTACTAACCTATTATTATAATATTGAGCTGCGGCTAACTACGTTTATGTTGACTTTAAATTCACCTTTTCTTACAATAATAAGTATCTATGAAAATAAGGAAGCACCTTTTTTCTGATGCAATCCCACTTTTGACAGGCAAAAGTGAAATGGATCTCAGAGAGAAGGTGCTTTTTATGTATGGCAAGCTGCATAGCGCATGCTTGTATGGCATTGAGGGGGTACCTATTCAGGTCGAAGTAGATCTGGCTAATGGCCTGCCCCAAACTAACATTATCGGATACATAATCAGTATAAATCGTATGGCACATAAACCGAATTGTCAGTAGTTACTTTGTTTATTTCGGCATATTTATCTACTAACTGATTCAATTTTTTAAATACCTTGAATTCAAAAATTAACAACACTCTTCTTTTGTTTTTTTGATTGCTTTGTATCTCTTGCACTCTAATCAAATCAATCAATTCAATTGCTTCTGTATCAGAGTAAACTGCATCATTTTTAAATTGTTCTATTTGTGAAATGACTATATCCACTTCCTCAATTTCTTTGATAATTTCTTCATTTGAGGATGAGCATATATTCAAATCGTTTTGCAGCCTATCTCTTTCTTGAGTAATTTCAAGCATTAATTCATCTAAAGTTTCTTCGTCATATTTCCCCATGCTATATAGTTTTATGATTTTCTTCTCCTGATCATTTAATTGCTGAAGCTCAATTTTCAATGAATCTGCCTTCTCAGTGTGCTGATTATCAATTCTTCCTTCCAACTCTTTCTTAAATTCAAGTAGTTCCGAGATATAGTTCTTTTTAAATTTAAGTATCGACTCTTCAATTCTGTTTTTTGCAAAGTCATTAATCGCTTTATCTATTAGATTGCAGCCAATGTTTGGAGAAGAGCACTTAGAAACACCATATACTTTTTTTGTCCTACAATTCATAAAGTCTCTACCTGTTCGTCTCTCTCTATTTTTGGTGTAGTTATTGCCACATTGCTCGCAAAATAACAACTTGGAATAGATGCTGGTCGATGGTTTAATTCCGACTCTTTGTCTGTGGTGTAGTTTTTGTTTTCTAATTGATTGAGCAAGATCAAATGTTTCTTTATCAATTATTGCTGGTATTACCCCTTCGTGTATTTTCCACTTACTCTCTTCTTTTTCTGTGGCTGAACGTTTTGAAGTAAAGACCAATGGTGAATCCATTTTATTCCTAACCAGCGTCCCAAAGAAAGCAGGATTCGTTAGCATACGCCTTATTGTAGTAGGACAGAAACTTTTCCCCTCTCTTGTTTTATGTCCAAGCCTATCCAGTTCTTGTATTAACCTTCTAACTCCAAATCCTTTGTTGTACAGAGAAAACATTAAGCGAACAACTTCGGCTTCTTCTTCAACGATTTCCAATTCCCTTGTATCTTTGAGATAGCGATATCCATAATAATTATCTCTTACTCTAATTCTTCCTTGTTCGGCACTTCTCTCTAATCCCCAAAGTATCTTTTCTGATCTGTCCTTCGATTCTCTTTCTGCAAACAAAATAAACATTCCCAACATCATATCCTCAGACATGTTTTCAGTGGATAAATTCATATTAGTGAAATCAATAAATACTCTCTTATCTCTAAGTTTTCTTATTATGTCAACCGAATCAATATTCCTGGCAAAACGAGAAACGTCTTTTACGAGTATTCTATTAAATAAGGGCGGTCTTTCACTGATCTCTAAAAGTAAATTTCCTCTTCTGCTTACTTCAATATCTAAGCCTGCATCGTGTAACATTTTTTTGAACCCTTGGCGTTTTTCCCAGTTAGTTGCAGACAGAGTATCATGATAAACCTCATGTAACTGCATATTATTATTTTTATTTACATAATCATTATAATAACTTAATTGAGCGCCAAGACTATTTAACTGATCGTCATGTTTCGTACTGACTCGGCAGTAAGCTGCTACGGTAGTATGTTCTATCAAATCTCTATCTCTCCTTTAATATCAAATATTCTCACTAACTTATTATACATTATCTCTGTGTATCAAGAAAGCAAAAAAGCCATATGAATTATGGCTTTAAGACGTATTTTAGAATTTGAAACATATATTTATCTGATAAGTAATTTGCAACATTATTGTTAGATTGAGTCTTATCAACCTTGCAAAGATATTCTTTAGCCTCTTGAATCATGCTATTGTATTCATTGTAATTATATTTATTTATATGAGATAGTACAATTGGGGTTCTTGCCTTTTCATTGTACAATTCATAATAGTAAACTATTGACCTATTTTGCCCCATATGTATTTATTGCCTCCGTAATAATTATGATTCTTTCATTTTAGTTTGCTTATATTTGGCACATAATCCGTCTGATATCTCCTCCTGTATGAATCCCTCAATAGCAGCGTTAAGGATAGAGCAATTTCGTTTGTATCTACTACAAGTCTTACAATTGCCTAGAAACTTTTCATATGAATCCTTATCATCAAATACGCCTATGTATTCTACTGGCTTGAACGAAAGTTCAATTCTAGGGTTCGTTTTGTCGTATAGTATACGCTGTGTACGAGTCAAAACTCTGCTATCATTGTCGTATACTATCTTCTCAAGTGCATCATTGTTGAGCTTATAAATGTTGTTATCATCTCTACCTTTTCGATTGAAATATATTAAAGAATCCATATATATGTAATGGTTCTTCGTATATTCATAATCCCAATCTTGTTGAGCAATTTGTTCTTTGGCAGCTTCCTCTATTAACCCTTTAACCCTCTCTCCTTCTTTGCTGAGTATCCTCTTACCAGTAGGAACTCTTTTCTTAATTTTAGCGTCCCATGTGTACTGGTTTATGTATAGATCGTTAATAGAAACGGGTAATGGTAGTATTAATTTAGCCAATCAATCATTCCTCTCTAAAATCGCATATTTAGCTTCTACAGCCTTCTTCAAACAATCATATGTATCGTGTACTGACATACCATACACATCTAATACTTCATTATTGAGAACATCATGCTCGGTGATTAACTCCTCACATCCACTGCAAGTTGAATATTCTATGTTACGGCTATTGTCCTGGATGTCAGGGAATCGGTGATTGTGATAATCGGATTCAAACCGATCAAAGTTACTCATTAATAACTTCCTTTTCTTCTAATAGTTTAAGAAGTGCATTTTGTAAGAGAGACTTGTATTCCTCTGTGGAGAGTGTTGTATTTAACACACTCTCAATATTTTGTTGGCTGAGTTGTTGTTCAGTGGTTTCAATGTTCATAGGTTAAATTCTCCTTATTGTATTTTTGGTATCCTGTAATCCAATACTCAATTTGTTTTGTTGGCACAAACCCACCTGAACCGTCAGGTACTTGCTTATGTTTCTTTTTAAAATCGGTAATCTTAATCAAATCGCCTTTATTAATCTGCAGAGATGGATCTTTTGATTTAAAAGTTTTCTTATCCATTTTAAATTGCTTCTCTTCTCCCTTTTTCAAACTATACAACTTGAGTTTAGGAGAATACTTTGTGTCTAAATCAGTGACTACACACCAAGAACTTTCAACATTTGGATACGTTTTATCGGCGTAGCCAAGCATTTCTTTTTGAAACATTATAACTTCATTAGGAGGCATCTCCGGCATGCCAGATGATTTAATTGAATTCTCAAGCAATCTGAGTTTCGACAATCTAGCTTCTCTAGTTTTTTCGACATAGGACTTCTTGTATTTATGCTCCCCTTCATAGAATTGCTTGTGAAGTTCTACCAATTCAGATATGTTGCCGAACTCCGAAAAGAAATTGAGTTTAATTAGAATCAATGCCTGACTCTTATTTGTCTTTGTATTATCATTAATATCGACCAACAAATCGATAAAGGTATCGTATTTATTGTCTCTCAAAGCATACAATTCCTCGGCAACTGCTTCACTCAAATCTTTAATGCTTTTAATTCCCTTGTATATCGCGTTGTCAGATTTAGACATTATGTATCCAGACCGAGACTTCCTAAACTTGATTGGCAGTATTTTGATGTCGGTGTGGTTTTTCATAAACTCTACTATTTTTGTTGTCTTGTCCTTTTTGTTCTCATTAATAATTAATTGAGTTGTAATAAACTCCAGAGGATAGTAATGTCTCAAATATGCTCCCTTAAATCCTAATATTGAGTAGGGACAACTATGATTCTCTGAAAAACCGTAGTCCGATGCATCCTTTATTACTTTTAAATTTTCATCCACAACCTTATTCAAATGATCCAGTGGGTAGTCAAACTTTTCTGAACAATAATCCAAAAAACCTTGTTTAATTTCAGGTGTTAATTTTTCGGTTCCACCTTTTTTTGCAATTCCTCGTCTAACCATATCGCTCTGAGCCATGTCGTAAGCACAAAATTCATTTAGCCAAGTCATTATTTGTTCTTGATAAATCAGATATCCCAATGTTTTACTAAGAAAGACATTTATCTCTTTTATTTTGTTGTCATGCGGAATTCCTTTTACAAAATTATCTCGAATCGAATCTCCTGCTGGCCTTATTATCCCATTGAGGGCTGTCATCATATCAAGGCGACTCATTTTGCCGTTAGAGTTAGACTTAAACTTATCGTAATTTTCTAATGCTTCATTCAAATATCTCCATCCCGTTTTTTCAAACTGAAAAATGCCTAAGCCAGATTTTCTCATTTCATTCCACACGTTTTCATCTTCGAAGTCAATCCCATCGTTTTCTAACTTGCCTACACCTGCCAGACCACACACATCTTCAACCATTTGAACATTATCAACCACGAGTAAATCCATCTTCACAAAATTAGAGGCATCGACTGCCTTCATATTGTTCTGAGAGATGGGCCACTTGCTTTTATCTGTTCTAAATGTGCCCAATTCTTCATCCAGATTCCGATCTGAAACAACAAATCCACAAGCATGAACAGATACATTCTCGATCAGTCCAATTGCCTCTTCTACCAATTCCATCAATTCTGGGTATTCTTTCATCCACTTTTCTTTATTGTGGAAGGTTGTTATTGTCTTTGTTTCGCCATTATCATCCTCTTCCTCCACCTCTTCAATGTCCTTCGATATCATATCAACAATACTCAGAGGAATTTCAAGCCCTCTACCTATCGCTTTTGTAGCGCCTTTCCACTGGAATGTTTGATAGGTTATAATTGCACTACCGTTAATTCCTGGGTAGTTGTATAAAAAATCCTTAACCTCATCTCTCCTCTTCCCACTCATGTCAATATCTACATCAGCGAGACTAACGCGAGAAGGGTTTAAAAACCTAAAGAAAGGGAGTTCGTACTTAATACTGTCAATGTCGGTTATGCCTAAAACCCACAATATTAGGCTGCCATTACAAGATCCTCTGGGTGCAGTACCAATGTTTTTAGATTTGCAAAACTTAATAATGTCGTCCAGCAATAAGAAATAACTTAAATTTCCCATTCCCTGCATGATGTCAAACTCTTCACGAATTCTTTTGAAATACAAATCTTTCTTCTCTTTGGGATAAAGGTGAATTCCTCTCGACTTAACTCCTTCGTTGATTCTTAATTTCAATTCTTCAATTTCACCATCGTATATTTTAGGGTATTTGTGTGAAAGATCCAAGTTGAAATCTTCGACCATATCAGCCAATTTGTTTGTGTTGTTTATAGCTTCCAAAACTACATCCATAGGCAAAGAATTTTGTTTCTCAAACATCTCTACAAGCTCATCGTAAGATTTAAATGTCAAATCATATGTGTCTTCGCTACTAAAGTTTATGTTTTTTGACTTCTGTAGCACCAATCTTAGTTTTGCTCTTTTTTCATTCAAGGCGTGAGTGTCTGTTCCAGCAATCAACGGCACTCCAGTTTCCAATGATTTCTTATAGAGAAACTGATTAAAAGCAACCTGTTCTGGATCTGAGTGATACTGTATTTCAAAAAAACATCTATGTTTATTTCTGACCATAAAATCAATCAATTTGCCGACATATTCATTTTCCTTGTTCAACAGAGAGCCAAGGCAAGCCGATGTTATGATGATATTATCTGACGTACTCAATACCTCTTCTAATGATAACCTTGGTCGATAGAAAAAGTGATTATCGTCTTTATTGAATGAGTTTGAAGAAAGTCTATTGAGCTCTTTTACTCCCTCCCAATTCTTAGCGTATATTCCAAGATGGTATGCCTCTCTCAGTTTTTCATCTAATGTTGTAGTTATATATGCTTCCATGCCATGTATATACTTTAACCCATACTCATCACAACTCATTTTCTTTGAGATCCAATTATAAACATTGCCGTGTTCCGAAAATGCTATCGCCCTCATTCCAAGTTCTTTGGCTCTAATAATATAATCTATGTATTTTGATGCTGCGTCCATCATTGTTCCATTCGATAAATCGGAGTGCAAATGATATACAACATAATTATTTTCACTCAAATCCCAACCAACTCCTTCCTCTTTATTTCTTTATAAAAGATTGGTTTTATCCCATTACTCCTTCTTTGTCTTGGTTGTCACTAATGTGCTTATCAGTACATAGAGCATAAACAATAACGCTGTGTCGGTATGCCCTATTACAATGAAGTAAGCAGCCAGAATCAACATTACCCAATCGATATTCACCACCCCCTTATAATTATTTATTATGTTTATCAAAATATATTATGTATCAAGTAGGCAATGCCTACTCTTTGATAAAACTATCTAAATTACTTTCCAAATCAAACTCCTCATCACTTCGTTCCAATGCAATATCCTCTACACCTTCAACTGGTGTATTTCTGTATACTTGACTCCCAATGAATGAAGGTTGTCTTCCCTCATGACTGAATAGAAACTGTCTCAATGCTTCTCTTACAATGTCACTCTCATCATAATACGGGGGTAAATTATTCAATGCTTTTCTTAGATCATCATCTTTGTTTGGTCTGAGTCGTGCAATGATTACTTTCTTCCCCATAGTCTCACCCCAACTTTTTCATATCCCCTTATTTGTGATATCTGGTCAAAGAGGATCTTATTAGGTAAATCAAGACTATCGAAAATCTGGAATGCTGCACCTCCACCAATGAGATAATAATCAAACTTGATGTTCAATCCATCAATCTCATTTTGCACCTGAATCGCTAATGACTTGAATGCCTTGCTGATGAGTGGTTTAATGTCATATCCCTCATAGAATCCACTAGACACATATGGATCGAGCTCATAAATGGCTGGAGCCGTACCTACTTTATCAAGGAGATATTTACGTAGTAACTTATATGCCTTCTCTACTCCAAGAAAAACACTGTTAGATTCCTTCATAATTTCAAGTTTGTCGAGTCCAAGCAAATTCAATGTGTAGAATCCCAGGTCAACCACAAGCACCCTTTTACGAGCAATCTCACGCCTACCAATCTTTCCATTCTCATCAAGTATGTAGTCCATTGCAATTCCATAGCCTTGAGGTACAACTTTGTATTTGTTGATGTTCAGCTGTATGTCTGTGTACTGCCCTTTACCCTTCTTAATCGCATACTTTTCCGATTGACTAATGGATTCAAGCATATTTTCCATGTCACTCAACTGTTTAAAGTAAAAGGATATCGGCAATCCAGTGACCATGTTAAACGGCATACTCTTGTTGAGATATCCTAATCCAGTTTTAAGCAATACTTCCGATGTCATGGCTTCGCTCTTATTGTCTTTCAATGTGAAATACTTAATCTCACTATGTCTTAAAGCCAAGTTGCCGATGAACAATTCATCATTGTAGAAAAAATCATTGGGCTTGATGTTTTGTTCAAACATAGGCTGCGAATCACCGGATATTGATGGTTGAATGTAAACCAGATTGCCCTTCTTGGCTTTGGTGTAACTGAACCCTAGATCAATTACGCTTAAATCATCGACTATCATTGTACATACCTCCGTCACAAGTTATCGCCAATGTTTATCAAACGATATAACATTGTAATACAAACTTTATGAAGGTATCTTATCATATAATTATTACTTTGTATATGTTTATTTGTTAAATCATGCAATAGGCATTATACTGAGCAGAGTATTCCATAAATAATTGTTCGTTGCCCATATCGAGTGCCAGGTCAATTAATTGCTGCAGATCACTCTTTGTGGGCAACACTTCATTATCAAACTCAATGATTGCCTTAAAGTTCATGCTATTGATAACTTCCTCGATTGTATCTTTCCGTAACAAGGCATTATTATCTTTAATCCTAATATCAATATGTATATTGCTTGCATCTGGAAATTCTCTTTGTAACAATCCGGTAACAGCTTCAATCGTTAAATATGTATGACGGTATCCGTCTTTATATTGTACAATCTTTATGTCTTTTCTAGCATTAGGGTCAATAAACCATTCTGATTTACTTCTGTCATAGTCCACAAAGTACCAGTTGATACAGGTTTGAATGTTTACAGGAAATCTCTTTTGGTCTTTGATAATGTGTTTGGTTAGAATATCTAAAACCTCGGCCTTACTCAACACGGTCATCTTAATCAATTCCTTTCTTTTATTTCTCGGGTAATCGCAGAATAACTATGTATTCGACACGTTCTTATAAAATGGAGATTTCGTTTTAATCAAACATGTTAGGATTAAGTGTATGGGGCATATATCCTTCGTTAATAATTTTGGCATATATCTCATTTCTTGAAGTCAATGCATTGCCAAACTCTACGAGCTGCTTGATTACATCATCCATATATCTGCCAATCTCACGCAAATCAGACGACTTGTAGGCATCAAGGAATACCCAGTAACAATCGTGTGCATAACATACTTCAATCGCTCTGGTTTTATAAAGCCTTTTCCAACCATAATCTTCATCTTCTTCATCGCAATTCTCATTAATATATGTATGTAAATATTCATTAAATCGTTTGTATTCATCAATAAAATGCTCAAACTTCTCAAATCCCATGTATCCCTCAATAGACAAGAGATACGTTTTTCGACCATACTCTTCTTCAGTTTCAAGTAGTTCGAAATCTTCTCCATGATATTCTAATAATGTTTTAATTATTATCACTCCTTCGGTTATTCAGATTCTGATAAAAGCCGTCTTTTATGCGTATTATTCCTTATTAAATAACAACTCATATGTAGTAATACCTAATGCATCAGCAATATGTTTGAGTTTACTTAAGCGAGGATCATATTTACCACTCTCCCAATGACCTACTGTAGCACCTGTAACACCCAATCTTCTCGCCAATTCTTCTTTAGTTAAGCCCAGGTTTTCACGGTACCTCTTTAGATTATCGGCAAATCTAATTTCTGGCATATTATTACCTCCCACTCTGTCTACTGCACGATAATATATCATGCTTTCTCGCTCTCTGTCATTGAAGTCAACTATATCTTCGTATCCCTCATCATTTATGAAGCGAAAGGCTGTAATGTCGTTATTGTCCGATAAGCCATCCCATCCGTAACTAGGTTTATATAGTGTCCCATTGGCATCTTTTGCGTAATCGTAAATTTGATTATGGTCATACATGCCATCGGATGCATATATTACATGATTAAGAATGAATGAATCTTTATCCATCTTAAGTATCTCCTTTATTAACATATGCGGTTTCATAGCTGCCATCTGAATTTACTAGTAATGCATTCAACTGTAGACCAAAAGCACACCCACCATCCACGCCAATCTTATCTCCTAATGGACTAAACCAAACATCTTCGGTCTCATGCAGATAAATACATGGCGTATGACCAAATACCACTTTTTTATTCAGTTCAGTTTTGAAGTTGTAGAAAATCTCTCTAATCCAAATGAAATCATCTTCAGATGTCTTCTTCCAATCCGAGTACAATGGATTGACTCCAGCATGAACAAAGATATGCGATTCTGATTCATGATATAGTTGCAAATCACTTAGGAAATCAATGTGATGCTTATAGTGCTTCCGAATAAATTCTTTCGCTTCCAAATATGTATCCCACTCAAACTGTTGCTCAAAGAAATCAAATCCACAGTAACTCTCAATGGTCTGGTAAGCGCCATTGTTCAGCCAATCTGAATCCATTGATTCGTTATCGTTAGTTAGTGCTTTAGCCATCATATCATCATGATTCCCCTTAAGGACAATAACTCCCCATTCTTCGTGCAGCGATTTAACTTGTTCGACTACCTGCCTGCTTTTCATTCCACGATCAACATAATCACCAAGAAGAATGAGTTTATCCTGATCTGGCTTATAAGCAATTTTTCTTAATAAGGCATTAAATTCATCGCAACAACCATGAATATCGCTGATAGCTATAGTTCTTATATAGTTTACTCCTCTCCGAGTTCTTCATATTTAGATTCTGCCCATTCATCAAATCTTCCTTGTTCATATGCTTTTTTATAATAAGAAGACCTAATATTTTTCATCTGGTCAGAGTAAAAGATCTCTCTTAATTCTTCATGAGTTAAATTTTCTTGCAACCCAATCTTGCTTCTTGATTCAGTGTGTTGCTGCATTCTTTCTCTCATTCTGTTCATTCCGATGGAGTTAGTTTGGTTCTTAGATAATGCATAGTCAGTGAATTCCTCTTCGTCTTGATTAACTAGATGGGCAATGGTCGGTTTAATTTCTCTCTTCATAGTCCTCTCCTTTATGATAAAGCAAGTCTTTTATTCGATATCTTCTTCGTAGTGAAGATAAACTGTATACTTCTTAATGTCGCCGTAATCATCATCCTGTTTTAACACATCATAATGCTCTTCCCGATCCTCAATATCTTCGAATAGTTGGCTCTCATACGGTTCCCCATAAAGTCTTCCCTTTACTACATATCCCCATCTCATAACAGAAAAACCCTCTCTTTTTCAAATTGTGATAAAACTACACTTTCATCAAGAAATTAGCGTTAAAAAGTCCTTGTTTTATAAGGGTTTTTTGAATGTGAATTTTCGTTAAATCTGAATTTTAGTCGATTTCCTCTTCTTAATGGGTTTATAGGGCTTCCCTAGCGCGTTTTCCGCCGTCAACAACCACTTTTTCAACCGCAACGAAAAATGGATCATCATCTGAAAACTCAACTTGATAGTTTTCCTTATCCGCATAAAACCTCAACGCTTCATCCTTGCGTTCGATCTCTGCCAGTAGGTATGTGATGTATTCAGGGGTTTTGGCGATGAGATTGCGATTCCCTGTATGAAAAGTTTTAGTGATGTATGTGTGTGTGGTGATTTCAGATTCGCAACTTTCACTTTTACTCCATATCTCGCTCCACCCAATAGGTACCCATGTTCCCTTTGTTGCTGCATCCAGCGCTACTTTGATCTCGTCTATCTTGTTTGGTTCGCTCATGATTATCTCTCCCTTAGGCGTATGCGCCTCTGAATTCGTCATCTGCCTTGTATTTATCAACCCGGTTTTCAAGGTCACAATTCTCACACGACCAGTATTTGAATTCATCATAGTAACCTTTGTACCGCACAAGCTTCATTTTCACGCCGCATGAGCACGTTGGTCTGATTTCGAATGGCGCTCTCATGGTTATCTCTCCTTATTATTTAAAGTAGATTGCCGTCCATTATCAAAACAAAACACTCGGCTGTGTTAAATTCTTCTAATAACTCGTCTGTCGCCATCTTCGTTAAGCCTTCACTCGTGGATCTGCTGAACAATACAAGTGCCTAATCCCTGCTGATTTCCTTAATTTCATCCATCAAAGTCCCGTCATAATCATCCGCAACAACTTCAACATATTTTTCATAGGCTTCTTCATGACTTGGCGCTTTGATAACTGCATAATATGGGTCGTTAATTTCAAAATGTTTCATCCGTTATCTCTCCTTTAGGGGGTTATGGGCGACAGGACTCTGGTAGGTTGATATCCTCTACCTCGACCCACTTCGCCCAGTAGTCCCAGTCCATACCTTCTTCTCTCGGTGTGCTTAGCTCGGTACGGTCATGGTCAATGACAGCAAAAACCTTTTTAATCACTCGCCGATCGTCCTCGAAATCGTCCGTTGATGCTATGATTTCAATGTATGTTTCACCCTCTTGAACTCCCTCTGACATCATGTCATTTTGGAGTACCTCGAACATTTCTACAGCCTCTTTCAACGCGCCGAATGGATTTGAAATGTGATCATTTGTTACAACCATATACTTTTCATTTAACACTTTACCTTTCCTCCCTCTGGTAGGTTGATTGGGGCGTAATGAGTGATGTCCGCCGGCACCAATGCGCTGTTATTGGATGCCTCGACCCACCTGTTTCGACCGTTGACCAGCACCAATACCCCGAAGGTGAGATAATCGCTGTCCTGAGAGTAAATGATATGCGGCTGCTCGTATTCCGGCGGTTTCTCCGGATCATATTTTCGCCATGAGATCATGCTTCTTCCTCCTTAACCCTCATCCGAATAAACTGTGTTTTCCGTCAAGTCATATACTGCGTGGTGTTTGTCCTTGCTTTCCGTCAATTTCGAATCTTCATAATCAACGCAGAAGCATTTGCCTGAGAAGGTGATCTGTTTCGCTGGGTTTTTCCAGAACGATATCTCATCAACTAAAATCAGAAATTCGGTGCTTTCGGATTCCATGAGGAACCGTTGTTCAGGCGTTAACTGGATTGTTACAAGTCCATCACTCATTTGCTTCTTCCTCCTTTGGATAGAGGGATGACTGTAGAGCGTTAGCAGCTAGCCTTATTCTCTCTAATTCAATTATTGACGAATTAGTGACATAAACCTTGTTGTAGTCAGGGTTAGCATCAAGAATGTCTTGAACAATCTCCCCAATTTCATATGCGTCACATGTGCCGCGTGTTGTTAGATCTTTGACCACAGTTTCTCTCGGCTTAATGGTGGGCACTGGTGAGGTGGATTGCTTCGCTAGTTCAAGCAATTCCTTAAATTCGTTGTAGCCGAACACATTCGTGATTTCCTCAATATCCGATTCACCTTCCCTCACATCGTGCAAAAACGATTCCAGCACATCTATTAGCTTTACTTGGTTATTCATATCTTCTACCCCTCCAATAGATCGGGATTGTCCCAGCGGTTGCCGATGATTTCAAACTGAGCACTCCGCAGCTCGATTGCGAATCCTGTCCAGCCGCTATTACCTACATTTGACTTATACATATTGATAGTACACATTTTAAATTTAGCTCGATTCGAGTCGTAAACGACGATGCAAGTATTGCAGCTCTCATGGATGGCGATATCCCCTTCATATATCTCTTTGCCGTTACGGTCATGCAGCCCAGTGTACTGACCTACTGTTTCGAGATCGACCTCGACCGCCAGGTACACAATATCTTCAAGCGAATCATAATCCGGGTATTCGCTCGGATCGACTATTTCGACCGTCTTGCCCCAAAGGTTGTTTAATAACGATCCACTCACCCACTCACCGTTATCTTTTCGCTTACCGCGGAATCTAATTTCACGTTTCATATCTTCTCTTCTTCCTCTCTATTTTTCATAAAATTATACTTTTATATTGTTAAACCATGATGTCTGCAATGCCAATATTCCAGCCATCAGTGTATTTCTCATTGGATTCATCATACTTTTTAACTTTTGCAAGACTCTTATGTATTTGAGATTCAAAAGCTTTTACATTGAGGGTGCTAAGAAGCGCTTGAATGCTGCTCAATTCATTCTTTACAATTCTCCGTTCTCTCAAAATCACCTGCAATTCCTTGTATTTCTTAAATCCTTCGGATGCGTTAAAATTTTTTGTTTCCATTTCGTGATAAAGGTTGGATACTTTCAAATCATATTTAGACTGTAGCTTTGTGAGTCTTACCTTATCCTCGTTGATTTGATTGATCATTGTAATCATGGTTTTACCATGTTTAATAGCCATACACATACTAATCACTCCCACGTATTTTTATGTATTAAATAACTACTTTCAAAACTTCAGCGTCATACTCTCTCTTCAAATGCTCGGCAACATGATACTGATTTTCAACATCTTTATACATATCCACTACCTTCATACTTTTGACAATAAAACAGTTGTGATAGTAATTTACTCGATAACTCTTAGCATCCAGAATCGTTCTTTTCCCCATATGTATCGCCCTGATAATTTTATCCTCGATCTCACTAAACGAATTACACTTTGCACTACTCTTCGGACATAGTTCCATGTACTTTTCAATCACCGTTGATTTAATTTTCATATGCAACTCCTTAAATTTTGTTAACTTAATTTTCTACCCATCACATTTACCGATTTGCCGTGTCGAGACATTTTATATGGCTTCTCGGACACCTCTTGGTATGCTGCTAATTCCTCATAGGTTGATTCGCTTGCTTTAAACTCCGTACCCTTAAAACTATATGTATCACCAATCACAAATGTTGTTCCTCTTGGCTCTTCCCCATCCCAACAAATAGATAGGATTGTTTTTGCAGCATGACTCAGTTTGATATGTATCACTCCTTTCTAAAGTGATTGTGCTAAGATTGCGAAGTAATTGAACATGAAATGGCTCATGATGGGAACAAATATATTGTTTGTTTTCTGATAATAATATCCCCACACGATTCCGACAAAGAAATACCCTACAAAGTTAGTTAGGTTAAAATGAAGTGTGGCGAACAGCAATGCAACAAGGATTATCGAAACATAACTTTGTATATGTTTGTTTAATTTGTCTTGTAGAAATCTCCTACAAACTAATTCCTCGAATATAGGACTGAAGAAAACAGCGTATATGTACATCATTGGTGTTGACTGCTTTAGGACTGTGCTTGGTTCAAATAAGAAGTTCACTAACATTGCAATAGCTGAGAATCCGACAAATGAGATATAGAATGATTTTAACGTGTCAGATAACATCTCTGAATCTCTGGCTGATTTGAGGTCATTCTTCATCCATTTTTGACTGTGCATGAGTATAAAATATAGGATGACAGATGGCCCAACATTCATTAAAACGTTAAGTATTTGATACCACAACCTTTCAGATATAATAAAAAGTACATGATTTATTTCATGTACTTAGAATATCACCTATTCACTTTATAGTCAATAGTTTTATTATGTTTGTTTGTTCAATTCTTTAATAATTAAATTGTATGGTGTATTAATACCTTTTTGAATGTATTTTGTATCTGATGCCACCCATTCATCGGTACTGATCTCAGGAAAATAAGCATCTCCCTTAAACGCTGCGTCAATCTCAGTTATATACATCTTGTTCACATACGGTAGAAACTGTGTGTATAACTGGCTACCACCAATAAGCACGGTCTCATTAGGCATATTAGCAACAGCATAATCCAATACTTCATCTAAGCTTTGTAAGACAATGCAACCTTCTGCAGAGTACAAAGCGTCAGAAGTAAGGATTATGTTAGTGCGATTGGGCAATGGCTTACCAATGGACTCATAAGTTTTGCGTCCCATGACAACAGTCTTATTGAGTGTGGTTGATTTAAAGTGTTGTAGATCATATGGAATATTCCACGGGAGAACATTAGAAGAGCCAATTAGCCTGTTCTGATCGTGAGCGACAATAAGGGAAAAGGTCATACAATTAGACGCTCACTCTCATTTTAATTGATGGATGATACTTGTAGTCGATCACTTTAACATCGTCAATGGTGAAATCGTAAAAGTCTTTAATATCTGGATTAAGCCAAAGTTTAGGTGCTGGATAAGGCTCTCTATTAAGTATTTCTTTAATTGCTTCATATTGCTGCTCATAGACATGTGCATTAGTGATTACAATCATTAGTTCACCTAACTGCAAACCAGTAACTTGAGCAATCATATTTACCATAACAGCAACTTGAGCAACATTATAGGGAAGTCCGAGCGGTGTATCTGATGAGCGGATAGTAGTGTGCCAATTGAGCTTACCATCGTTTACATCAGCAATATGATTAAACATGCACGGAGTTAGACTCATCTTATCCAAGTCTGCCACATTCCACAGGTCAATCATCATGCGTCTCGATTGCGGATCATTTTTCAATGTGTTGATTAGGTTTGTGACCTGATTATATTTACCCACCTGATAACCATATGCATGACCAATTGTGCCATCTTTTAGTCTCCATTCGTCCCAAATCTTGATCCCTCTCTCTTGTAGCCACTCAACATTATTTGAAGCAATCTGATAAATCCATCTCATTTCTTCGGTAAGAGTAATAATTCCAGTATGTTTTAGAGTCAAAAGTGGAAATTCTTCTGCCAAGTTGATTCTGATAACTTTACCGAAAACTTTTTTACTTTTGTCGGCTGTTCTATTAGTATCTTCATATCCATTCTCCAGGATATCTCTGATTAACTCTTTATATTGCAAATCAAATGTTGCCAAATTGTATCTACCCCTCTATCAACAATAGTAAAGACAGTGGCATTAACCACTGCCTTATAATAATTTATTTTTAATTCTTGCTTGCTACTGCTGCTTGACGTTCAATTTCTGCTTCAATTTTAGGTTCTGGTGCAAAATCCTTCTGCCAATTATCAGGTTTAATCCATTTTCCAGTTTCATTAAAACGCGGTTTACCATCAGACCACAGTTTGCCAAGATTGCTGTCATTGATGATCTTCATAATTGGGTCTAAATCAATACCAGCCATTACAGTTGTTCCACCAATAAAGTATCTGGCATCACCTAGAGCATCAATTTGATCTTTAAGTGTTGTGGCTTTCAAAAACTCAGCAACCTCTTCGATAATATAAGCAGCACGAACAAGCGCTTCACCACCATACCCATCTGCCGACAATTGTTTCATCTGAGTTGAAATGCTTGCAATGTGATCTCCATATGAATCACAATAGTCATCACGAGTTAGCATTGTTGGAATTTTAGCAACTTTGCTATTGAATTTAGTATGAACGTCTTTGATCATCTCATAGTCGTTGAGTTGAGCTTTAGGCTCCGCTACAGAGATATCGTTTGAGATAGCGGATTGAACAATCTTTCTCATTGCCGCAGAGATGCCACTTAGACTATCATCCAATTTAGATCCCACAAGATTAAATAAAGCATCTAAATCTTCTCTCTCCTTTAGTTTCTTAGGTTTATACTCTTCAAGTTGACTATTGCTAAACCAGGCTGTAATACGTTGATCGTTTTCACGAGAGAAATAGGTAACTTTGGTTTGCTCATCAGACAATCTTGCTTCCTTCGCAATCCCCTTCTTATTTATCCCTTTGATAAAGCATGGCTTATTAATTTGCGGATGAAATGGTTGTTTCATATGTATTTCATTACTCCCTTTTATATGATTATTTTATAGTTGTGCTACCAGTTCTTTAATCTCTTCTGGTTTAAATCCAATAGAACGACTTACTTCATTACCTTCGTCATCAATTAGGATTAGAGTAGGAACTGAGTTAAGACGGTACTTGGCTGACATGTCTGGTTCATTGAATGCGTGAACCTCTTGATAATCAGCATTTAGAGTCTTCAAATAACTATCTACACTTTTACATGGAGCACAGTTTTCTTTATAGAATTTAAGCAGTTTCATTCATTTATCTCCTCTTAGTATCTCTTGAAATTGATGTAAAACATTTTTAGTTGGATAACTTTCAAATTTAAACTTTAAAATAACATTGTTTTTACTGGAAAGTAGCTCCTCTAACACATCTAAAGCGCCACAATAAACATCATATATGGAGTTTCCACTTCCGAATAAACCAATATTTCTATTTTCTAGACTGATGAGTTTACCATATATCTCTCTAAAATATGTATGCGGCACTCCTCTACCTACAGTGGATGTACCAATAAATAATGTCTCGTACTCACCAAAACTTAAATCTTCTGGTTTGATGAGGGCCATGTTGTATAAATCATAGTCCGTTGTATCACACTTCTCTACTAATGCTTTGGTATTGCCAGACATTGAGTAAAAATAAATTGCTTTATTACAAGTCAAACCCATCGCCACTCTCATGACCATATGAAATTACATTAGTTTGGAAGAAATCACTCTTAGTATTTCCTCCTTTTGTTCCGTATGTAATAATCCATTTGGACTTGAGTTCTTTGTTGTTTGGATACACTTCTTCAATTCCAGCGTTACGACAAATCACATTGGTCAGATATTCAACATAATCTTTGTACTCAGGAATGGACAGTGTATCAATATCCTGGAAGATACATTCTCCCCACTCTTTCTCTTTTTCAGCGCAGCATTTGATAAAGTTAATTGCATATTGATGATTTTCTTTAGTATTGAGTTCAGGATTTTCAAGCATCAGGATTTTCATCACATCGCCATAAAATACTGAGTGAAAATTCTCGTCAGTTTTGATCAACGATACCATGTTGTTTGATCCAATCATCCGGTTAGAACGTGCCAAGGAGTTGAAGTAAACGAATGCTCCAGTAAAGAAGACTCCTTCAAGCACAAGGTTAGCGAGAAGAGCATAATACAATTTCTTCATATTGCTAGGGTCATCAACAAAATTTTGAATCTGTTTAAAAATAATATCGTTTCTATTTCGCAACAGTGGAATATCTTTTGGTGCATTGAATGCTTGTTTCTTCTCTTCAAAATTCAGCATTGTAGAGGTTAAGTACTGATATGAACGAGCGTGCAAACCTTCAAAAGCACCAATCATTTGAATTACTGCAGCTACACTCGGATCTGTACATGTGTGCCCAAGTGTGAAATTGAACCTATTGGCTACAGAATCCAATGATGTAAGCATTCCAGTTAACACGTTGTAGACATATTTCTCTCTATCGGTTAATGATTCCCTATAGTGTTTTAGGTCGGACGTAAGTCTGATCTCATCCTCAATCCAGTAATTACCAAACAATTCCTTATACAAAGTTAGCATATGAGGATACTTAATATCATCCCAATCACAAATTCCACTAGCTACTCCACCAAATATCTTTGTAGCTTTATTGTTAACTTCTCCATTAAACACTCTAAATGCCAAATCATCTTCTCCCCTTTTCTTTTGTAGGAGGGAGAACAACGTCTCCCTTGTTATCTTTTAGCCAGAACAAGACTCACAATTTTCTTTTCTATTTACTGAGTTCTTATCAACGTATGTATAGTAAAGTGATTTACATCCATTATCCCAAGCAAAGGTATGAATTTTCAGCATCTCGCTTGCCTTAACGGATTCATGAACCATTACATTATGAGAGATAGATTGATCAATACCTTGTTGAGCCGCTGCAATGATTTTAAGTGACCACAGTTCATCCATCTCGAATCCTGATTTATAAAACCATTTTGTCTTAGCACTGTAGTTAGCAGGAATAACAGTAACATTCATACCCTGCTTTTCCTCTTGGTAAATTACTTCATATGGCGCATCTAGTGAAGCAAACACGTTATTAATAAGACTGTTTGATCCTGTTGGAGCTACGCAACTCAAATTACCATTACGGATTCCCTCGTTCATGACTTTCTCTTTGAGTTCTTTCCATTCTGGAGATCTGTATCCTCTCTTATCGAAGTACTCACCAGTATTCCATTCAGAACCTTCGTACATAGGATAAGAGCCTTTTTCTTTGGCTAATTTATGACTAGCTGCAATATGAGCAAAGTTTAACTTCTCAAAGACTTCTTTAACATACTCCGAGGCAGCGTCAGATTCCCATCTGATTCCTTTTTCAGCTAGTAGATTAGCGAGCCCCATACCCCCAGCACCTACAGATCGATAAATATTGTTGGTATGTGTTGCTTGTTCAACCACTGTTCTGTTCAAGGAGATGACATTATCTAGCAATCTAAATTGAATATCAATAACGCTTTGCAGATCCACATCATCGTTACCGAAAACCGCTGGTAATGAGATAGAACTAAGATTGCATGTAACAAGCCCTGAACCTTTTTTCTTCTCCACTACTGTTCCATCTGGTTGTAGTTCCTTAGAAATAAAGTTATCATAATCACAGTTAAGTACAATTTCACTGCATAAATTGGAAGATATTGGTAATCCTGAATGGCTATTAGGATTCATTCTTGCAGCCGTATCAATGTAATACATGTAAGGAGTTCCACCAGTTTTTTGCGCTTCGAAGATTGACTTATAGATGTCAGTAGCCTTAACTACTTTCTTTAATTCGAGTTCATTATTGGCTTCGATAAGTCTGTAGTAATATGAGAAAGCATGATCGTTGACATTCGGCGTTTCTCCATCCATCAGACGCTTCTTATCATACATCTTATTAATATCAATACCCATCTTGCTATTTACTTCATAAGGATCGAAGATAGTCCATGTGTCTCGATTATTAAGTCTACGCATAAACTCATCAGGTACATTCACCGCTGTAAATACGGAGTGAGCTCTTCTTTCTTGTGAGCCTGTTTTCATACGCAAATCAAGAAAATCAAAAATATCTGCGTGCCAAACAGGTAAGTACAGAGCCACTCCCCCAGGGCGCATATTTAATTGATTTACGTAAGTTGCAATCTCATTGAACAATTTAGCTGGCCCAACAACGCCCGTTGAACGGCCTTTGTAACCTCTAATCCAACTACCATGAGATCTCAATCTGCCTAGATAAATACCTAATCCTGCACCGTTCTGACTAAATGTTGAAGCATCTTTAACGGCATCCATAATGCTCTGCAGGCTATCATCGATTGTTATGATGTGACATGAGCTCAACGTACCCGTTACTCGACCACTATTAGATAATGTAGGAGTCGCCAATCCAAGTAAGTGATTACTTAATGCATCATAGGCATCTCGCACATAACCCATTCGCTTACTTCTCTCTTCGTCTTTGAGTAAGTAAAGTGAAACAGTAAGATAGCGCTCCTGAAACAGTTCAAGTGTTTCTTCTCTGTATCCCTTGGCGAGATAGTTTTTGTTAAAAAGGAAGAGTCCAGCGTAACTAAATTTACGATCTCTTTCCTTGTCAATGAATTGTCCTGCCTGTTCAAGTTCTTCTTGAGAGTAACTATTCAGAACATCTTCAGAGTAAATTCCTTTCTCCGTCAGCATTTTAACTAAAGTATAGTAGTTACCGTATCCATTCTTGTAATCAAATCCACGTTCTTTTGATGCTTCTTTATATTTCTTTCTTCTAAATGTAGCTGCCGACAGATATGTGAATTGTGGAGTCAATTGACTAATCATATCGTTCGATTCCCGGATAATGAGATCAAACAAGTAGTCAGCTTTAACTTCAGTTTTTGATTCAACCTCAGTTACAATTTTTTGTTTAAGTTTGTTCAAGTCTTGCTCGTCAAACTCTTTTCCTGTATCAATAACAATTTCATTAAAGAATCGTTCGAATCTTTCTCTGTCAAATTCAGTCTTCTGGATATACGATTGTCTATCTTTTAATACTAGCGTCAAAAGTTCATCATCCTTCTTTTATGTATTTTTATCTATATAATCATTCTTACAGGCTGTTCATGAACTCATCATATGTATTGCCGTAAGAGTAATTCACGATTCTGATTCCACTGGAATACTTATGTGTCAAATCTTCATTATATGTATTCTTGTAATAGGCGAGCTTAGTATCAATGTTTGCTCTCTCGTTAATGATGACTTCTGGCTTATTAAATCCATCCATTTCAATTTTGACTGCCACATATTTAGCGTTAAACTCTTTTGCATCGTTGAAAATCTCAATCAAATCGCTCATATTTGGGTTAATATTCATCTTTTTCTCCCTTATTATTCCATATTTTCATCATGAAATCATCGTTTTATTAACTTATGTATTTTGGCGCTTTTTCCACATTAGAGTGCCAAATTCAAGCCAGGCATCTTTCCAAGTTTGCTTATCCAGAGCATCATACTCTTTGAACAACTTACTCCCTAAGCGTTCTTTAAGCTTCTTGGTTACGTACCGATCATCATGAAGCAACTCTTCTTTCTCTGTGCCAACATCCTTCTCAAAGCATTCCAGCAGCACATCCAACAGTTCATATTCTGTCTTCATCGCTCACCTCCTTTATTATATTTTATTATGTTTGGTTTTAAAAAGCAAGTGTTATTTTCATCTTTTAATAAACAGTGAAAAAGGATGATTTAATGAGATTTTTCTACTGTCTCCCTATGAGCGTTACAGTTACAATCGTCAAATATGAACATTGCAGATTCAACCTTCATTAAAATATGATGATATTATAAAACTTAAGGTGGTGTAGACAATGAAGGAATATACAATGCTTCACAAAGAAACCGGAGCTCGCGTTCAATGCAGCGAAAAATATGTATTCAGATGGATTGCTGAAGGCTTTGAAGTTGAAGAAATCAAGTTGGACGTTAAGGATGATCCAGTCGAGGAAGAGGAGTAATCCTCTTTCTCTGTAAAAGGTACAATTTATTTAGAAAAGTTTGTTCTGGATTACACGGATTGTTGTCAAAGCATTGTTGCACTCTGTGATTCGATTGATGTTTTTATTGGAAGCAGCATCAACCATATCTTCTTCAAAGAATAACTTTCTCGCAGAAAGCTGGTAGTAGATAAATTCTTTTTCTTCCTTTGTGAGATCGTTCATATTATTCCTCCTTTCTTCACCAAATGCGGCTTTTATTTTGAAGCCAAGTATTCCTTTTTAACAACCTCTTTATCCAACTCATACTTCTTCAACAGAAACTCCAGCAAATCATCATTATTGACTTCAGTCCCATTGCAAAATGGACAATATTTAGGGGCGATGCCTGTATCATCAATAATTTCTCCGATTTCGTAATCATACTTGTTTTCATCATCAATCCGATATTCGCTTTTCTGTTCAGCCGTTCCATCAAACTTAACACCGTAATCATATGCGTATCTAGAATTAATATCATCATTTACAACACAAGAAGTGCAGAGACTATGGTCGCACTTTGGACAATGGGCGACATACTCCTCATATCTACTTTCTCCACAACAATCGCAAGCATAAAAATCTACTCCCATATTACATACTCCTCTTCACGCTCTCATATTTTTATTAATATTTCGGATTCAACGCTTCACTAACTGTTCCATAAATAGAATGTATCTGGTCAGCCCAAGGTTTCAATCGAGGATCAAGAAACCTCATTTCACCCAATTCTGTTTGCTCTACTTGGTTATAAAAATCGTCTTCCGCATATTTAATCCACTTAAATCCATCTCTCAAATCATTAATACCATCAATCAACTCGCCAATCATTCCATCTGAAAAAGAACCATTGTCAGCATAGTAAGCATCCGTAATTTGCTGCAAGCGTTCAGGTTTAAGTCCCATGATCTTCTCCTCTCTTAATATGCTCTACCTAACTTATAATCATCAGCATGTTTCCATTGTCGATACCATTTAGGTGCATGAATCATAAATACATCTTCGTGTTCTTGATCATTGTTTACAATCCAAGTTTTTGATTCAACTGTGTAATCACCTAAATCATAGGACTCGTATTGACCATAATTTACTAGCTTCATCCTGTAAGTCTTCCAACTTGCCCTAAAAGGCCAGCAACCCTCAGCCTTTGAACTGCCAGTTTTCCAGCACTCTATTTTATTATCTAGCAGCAACACATTCGCGTGAATCTTATGTGGATAAGTGTCAGCCCAGTCTATTTGAAACACTCCTTTCTATACGCCTCATTATCAGCTATTTAATATAGGTATCCCATAATCTCTTATCATCTGTAGTACATCAGGCTTAACGTTTTTCTTTACAAGTTCCCATCCGTACAGCGTCAATCCGTAATATAGATCAGTTAACTCCTTGTCCTCATCAAACATATCGCCGTGCAATCGAATCGTTCTTTCTTTGAATGTTTCTGTGCCAATTACGTTATAATTAGCATCATATATCTCAAAGGTTTCAGCGTCTTCTTCGCTATACTTATATGAAGTGTAGATGATAGAACCATCAGTAAGCCTCGGTTCTTTTTTT
Organism: Paenibacillus sp. JSM ZJ436; assembly: GCF_044383795.1. NCBI lineage: Bacteria > Bacillati > Bacillota > Bacilli > Caryophanales > Paenibacillaceae > Paenibacillus > Paenibacillus sp. JSM ZJ436. The sequence goes on along the minus strand of NZ_JBISEO010000004.1, from coordinate 207,447 downwards.
AACCACTCATATACTTCCTCATCCGAATTAGCAGCAAGATGAACTATAGTGCCAACCTTGCTATCTTTTTGTGAATAATGCTCAAACATGATTTTGTATAAATTCATTTCACTATTCCTTTCTCTTAGAAATACGTCTTTTACTTACAATCGGACAGCCATCTTGCTGCGCCCAATCCAATCAGCATAATGAGATACCAAATGGTTCCTGCAAAAGTCACTTTCAGCACACTCATAAAAATATTGATACTGTCAGTGGATTGATTTGCAAGTCCACCGACAAGCATAAGCCAGATACCAATATAAGATGCGGCAAAAATTGTGACCAGTGAAATAAAAGTAGATAGGATTCGCCTTGTTCTTTTCATTGTATCCTCCTTTATATGTTTACTTTATTACAATAAAAACGTCATTTTATCGTGTGAAATTAAATGTTTTCGAATCTTGTTATTCCCGAGAGACAATATTTTTCTTCTTTCTCAATGCATATCCACTTTCGATTGTTAATTTCAGCAGCTACTCCTGTCGTCAAAACTCCGGCTGTGTTATCTAAAACAATGTCCCCTTCGTTCGTATACGTTTTGATCAACCACTCAAACAATTCTACTGGTTTCTGGGTGGGGTGTAGTTTACCACTACTATTATGTAAACATTTAATGTATAGCATCTCATTTTCTAATTCAAGCGCATCTAATGGGTAAGCATCTTCATAGTCAATTACATCGTCAGGCATCAACCAATCACTTTGCCTATCTATGTATTCTTCTCTTTGCTTGCCATAGTTCTCAGTCTTAGAATTCTTTTTGTTTCCTGATTTAACTTGGAATGTTCGTGGAATCTTTTGAGGATTATATGTTGGGGGAGACTTGTAGAAAATTACAATGTCTTCGTATGCCCCCATTGGCATTTTTCTTGCATTAAGATTGCCTGTTTTTAAGTTTTTTCTCCAAACAATATTGTATTTATGTATTTTGGGGTTACTCATTACCAGCATACTAGTGAATGGTTGCTTTCCAGTAAGGACAATTGCTCCATTGTCGGTTATGATTCTTTCATATTCTGACCAAAGTTTGTTGAATGGCAAGACTTCATCCCATTTGTTTTGTGTAGTACCATAAGGAAGATCTGCCAAAATCATATTTACTGATTTATCGGGTATTTTACCCATCCACTCGAACGTATCTCCTTGTAATAGTATGCCTTTCTTCGTTTTAAATTTCGCAAGCTTAGTTAGTTCACTTAAGTTCAAGTTATTTCTCCTTTGACCCAGTATTTTTATTTCATGATAAAACAGTTCTTTGATTAAATTATTCTTCTTCGTCTGGATACTTAACAAAATCAAGATAATCTTCATACGCGCGCTCAAAAACACTATCTAGCATAGTAACTATGAAATTATCTCCGGTTTCTGAGTCAGCTTCATCTAGCAAATTTCCAATCAACCAGTCTGCAAACTCTTTTCGATGACCTCGCTTGATTTTAACTTCGCTATAGTTATTGGGACTAAGATTAAAGCCACGAACAAGATTACTTATTGGCATTTCAATAATCACTTTTTCATTTGTGGATCTGACCGTAAAGCCTGTTATATTTTTATCTTCGATTTTCATTTACAACTCCCTTTCTTGATAAAAACTCAATTTCATCATGATTCTTCGTTCAAAAATCCCTTTAAATATAAGGGTTTTTCATTGCTAACTTTTCCACTTACAACCTTCACATACTCAACATCTTCGTCACTATCAACGCATGGCCCAAAATATGTATTGTTGTCTTCCTCATTAGAATGTATTGCAGCCTTTATGGTACTTCCCTCCTTTATATTTGTATCGAGCGATAAATGTCTTCACAATTACCAGTGACTCACTCACTCTCTCAAGCACCAGGACTCCATACTTTGTCATCCATCTCAATTTACCTGTGATATTGGGTAATCCTTGGATCTCACGTTTGAGAGACCCAAGTTTCACATTGCTTTGTGATGCCCGTTGTACAGCATGTTCACTAAATTTTACTTGCATATGTATCACCGATGACCAAGTGTTGCTCTACGTTGCTTGCTATTCTTAGTCAACACTTGCCCCTGTTTCTGTTGTTGTTTTACTGGATAAACACCTTGAACTGTAAGTCGATTGCGCTTTGCGTATTCCTCTGCTGCTACAGTTGCACCATGTCGATCTGTAGGCAGGTTATCCATTACCATATTTGTACCTTTTTCATTAATTACGATTGCGTAGAACATTTAATCAATCTCCTTTTATTATGTTTTTTTGTATGTTTATTTAATTGTTTATCTATCGGTGTTTCTGTAATCCTCAATTAGCAATTGTTTGGTCTTTGTAATCTTGAACCTTGGCTTATACTCTTTCCAAATGTTTATGTTCAATTTGCCAATGGCTTCTACGAAACTATATACAGGAAAGTTGTTGTAATAGTCTTCATCTGCTTTGAATTTCATAAGGTGCATATTATCACAGAATACTTTCACCGTATTATTGAGTCTACCCATTGGTTTTTTGTTTTCTACGAACAAACCCTTAATGAGAAAGTTGCCAGCCTCAAATCCTCTTCCACAAACTCTATAGAAGTCGTTAATCTGATCAATCAACCTCTCATTAACCTCATTTACGTCAAAATCCAAATCATAATAGAGAGTGTCATCAGGAACGAAGTCTTTTAATCTGATATTAAGTTCGTGCTTTAGCGATTCAACATCTTGTTTATTAACAACCAATCCTCCAGCCCCATCATGACCAGCAGCGAATATTATTGCCTGACACTCATTAAGCATATCTAACATTGAGAACTCTTCTAGCCCTCGAAAACTACCTGCGCCCACATCCTCTTCTTCGCCATCACCAAGAACAATTGCGGGCTTGTTGAAGTGTTTGGATAATTCTTGTGCCACGAGACCATTCATCCCTTTGCCAAGTGTAGGATCATAAACAGTTGCAGTTTTATCGCTAACGTTTACAGACGGTTTAAGACGTTGCAAAGCCAACCATTGCACTTCTTTTCGATACTCATTTGCTTGCACAAGAGATTTCACAATTGGTTTTATCTCAGGACAAGATTCATGCAACATCAACAAATTGACCGCTAATTGAATATTGTCTAATCTGGTTGCAGCAGTAATTGCTGGAGCTACAGCGTATGAAAAATCTGTTGAGATTAGATTGTTTATGTCTTTGTTCATCGCTACAAAAAGTGCTTTTAATCCTTCATGCTTGATATTTGCTAATGAGTATCTGGCATAATATCGGTTTTCTGGCTCTCTCATTGACATCATATCTGCCATTAGCGCAAAGCCTGGTAAGTCTGAAAAGTCTTCTGTATAATCAGTATTCATGTAATCATCAATCACCTGGCACACCTTATAGACGAGCAATCCACCACATGAATTTTTATTAGGATAACTACAACCTGGTTGTTGTGGATTGACCAATATAGAATATGGATTTTCTACTGTAACTGTGTGATGGTCAATAATGAGACAATCAATACCTTTAGAAGAAAGAAACTTCATTTCTTCAACATCATTACTACTACTGTCTACTGCTATGTATAATTTAGTATCATCAGGAATTTGATCCATTACAAATTTCGTACCGTGTCCTACGCTGCGTTCAACAAATTTAAGTTCTACATTGTCAGTAAAGTTTAGTAGATATTTGTACAATGTAACTCCAGATGCAATTCCATCCCAATCGCAATCACCGAAAATAACAATTTTCTGCTTATTCTTGATCGATCCTATGATTCTCTCAACCAACAAATCTACATTCTTTAATAAGTAAGGACTATGTATATCTGATACACTCGGGTTTAAGAATTCACGTAAATCCTCAATTCCATTAATCTTAGCCAACTTCTCATGTAACGTATCATATTCACTGTACGGGATAGCTGGTATCCTCTGTTTCCACTCGATTAATATCACATCCTTTCAATATATTTATGAAATACTAATCTTATATTTGCTTGAAAACTCTAAATTTTCATACTGGTTAAGCTTCTTCATAAGTTTCTGAGTTAAGTTTCTGTTCTCTCTGCCAGTCGTCTTATTGATGATCTTGATACTAACTTGTTTGTTCATATCAATCACTCCTCAGATTTAATGATTAGTATAGTCTATGGCTGTCTGTTTCAAGTCGGTAATTGTATTTAATGAAGATGGGTTCCACCTTAGCGATAACATCATCTCGCAATTTCATCTTTTCTAAATCCTCTTCCAGGTTGTAGTACTTCTGTTGTCTTTCTTTCGACTCCTCAATTTGCCCTACATATTTAATCTTGGCTTCATCAATCGTCTTAGCCATCCTTTTACTGAATATTGCAAATGATAAAAGCTCCTTCAAACCATAAAACAACTTCTTGTATAATTTAACATTTCTATCTTTGTGATATTTAAATATATATCTAATGGGACTTTTTTTGAACGATTCGATCTGCAACAACTTGTTATTAATGCGTTCTAGACTCTCATGGTGCCGCTCTACTTGATCACTATAATGTTTCTCAATTTCTTCTCTGGACTTCCTGTATCTCATGCCATAATATCTTTCAAAAATATTGAACTGCATTACTTCGCAATCATCATAATACACGGCAAATATTGAAGGATAAGTGTTCGGATTTTTTAATTTCACTATAATTCGTTCATCTTCAACTTCTTTTCTGAAGAACTCAATAACAATAGATGCCAGCAAATCTTGAAATTCGTGAATATGCATTTTACGTTGACCGTCTTCAAAGACACTCATTATTTGAAAAATTGCGTCTTTGCGATGGAACATCTCTGATGTTTTGTCAAACAGCAATTCAGGTTTATTGATTGCTCTCATAATAAACTCACGTTGCTTGCTTAGCTTGTTGATTGTGAGTTCAATTCGGTCTGTAAACTCCTTAATATCTTTCACTTGATCCCTCCCTAATTGTGATAAAAGATTGCTTTCATGCTATGTCTTTTCAATACCTTTCTTCTGCGGAAACAATATGAATAGCGCTGTAACTGTATTAACAACGGGAATGAGACTCAACACCTTAAATTCAATCGGCATCTTGATTCCCACTTCTAAACTCAAGAGTCTAGCATCATAAAGGACAACCAACACCGATAATATGTATGCTGCCAACCAGAAATACGTATTGATCACCTCCTTATATGGATCAAGTGCAGCTCAAGTTTTAGCTCTCAAACTGCACTTCACACTCTTTCCAATCCTTTGGGACTTTAATGATTTTATTAGCCTCAAACAAAGTAACTCCCACGTTCGTTGCCCATTCTCCATTAAGTTTAAACTTTTCTCTAGCTTTCTTATAAGCATCTTGATAATCAGTTACATTAGGTACTATAAGTTTGTTTTTGACCTTGCTTTGATGACTTTGACATGTCATGCTGATTACGATAGCAAAGTTAAGATATTTGTCACTCAACAAAATAAATTCATTTAAGCTACTATCTATTTTGACTACTTCCTCATCTTCTCCATATTTGCTTCCAACTGGTCTTACTTCATAACTCATTTTAATCACCTCGATTTTTTATTTGTTAAGGTGATTGTATCATACTTTTCATTATATGTATAGTTTTATTATCTTTATTTTATTTCTTCACCAGTCTCAATCAATTGTTTAAGATGCTCGATATTGAACCCATTAACATTGCTGATTAGATGAGGACAATGCTTTCTGTCGTACTCCCACATTTGTTGGATCATGGCTTTTTCTTCTTCACTTATGAGTTGCAATGGAAACAGACCCATCTTATCTCTAATCTCGTTGACTCTATCTTCTGTTTTAAGCAACTCCTCATAAAGATATTCTCTTGCCTCAACCGTAAATGTTCCCTGATCAACCCTTACCATACCAGTATTCTTATCAATCATGGGTTTCCCGTTTCGCTTGTATCCTGATTTACTCACCTTTTTAATTTCTTTATTGATCTCTCTCCACTGTCTCAACACCTCTGACCGTTCTTTTCGTCTTTGTTCTTTTGGTCTAATTGGCAAGTAGTCTCCAAACACCTTAAGTTGAAGCATTCTCCAATTTGACAATGGTTCCATCCAGGGATGTGTTTCAGACATTTGCTCAGTTGATCTGTCGTTCAAAATAACAGGACAAGTCCAGCAGCCAAATCTAGCACCACAACTCTCTGACTGAGAGGCTTTCTTTTCAGTTTCTTTGGGATTTGTAAATCCACACTCTCCCGTTGCTTCTCTATACAGCGTTCGCACTGCATGTGACGAACCCCAAGGCAATCTTTCTTTCGCTAAGTACTCCCATACATCTTCAATCGTAAAATCCACAATAGGCATAAATGTTTTTGTGTTGCTGAGATTTGCATGGTCTCCAATTTTATAGCTTAGATCATTCATACCTGACCACTTTTCAATTGATTGTCTTCTTTTAGCGCTTTCGCTTAACCTTGTACCAATTAATATGTATGATGGATTGATTTCTTTCAGTTTTTTATTCTGTGGCTGCAATTTAAGACGATCTGTACACCATCTGCCAGCCCCATTGTTCTGAGGTAGAAAATACCCTCTACCAAGAACTAGGTAGAAATATGATTGCTCTAACTCTCTAATAACTAAAGTAACTGTGACTGGCAGATTCTTTTTCTCAACATATGCGGTTAGCTGTTTAACTTGACCGTGCATGTATTGTTCTAGGTTCGGATTCTCCATTACAGTATCCGACATTACCGCATGTATTTTTCTCTTCCTTTGCTCAGGCTCTAAGGATTCCAACATTTTAACTACCATACTCATTACACATGTGGAGTCTTTTCCACCTGACCATGCGACCGCCCAATCTCTTGTATCTGTATTATCGAGATACATTCGCTTGAGATCGGCGGTAGCAGCTTCAACTAATTCTTTAAATTCTATGTTTACTCCCCCTCGTTGTACTTAACGATTCTTGCAGACTTAGACTTAAAATCCACTTCAACCTTCTCAGCATTGTGCTCAAGAGTTGCTAAATCAAGGCTGTCGTATTGGCAGTTTACATCCTGAAGGTATTTGCCTTGATCGTCATATAATTTCCAGTCCAAAAAGCAACCTCCTTAGTTTAAATATGCTGGCTTCACTTCGTATTCTATGTATCCATAAACTTGCATACTTGAAAGACCTTCTCTGGTAGGAACATAATCCTCTTCAGTCTTCCACTTGCTCTTACTGAGACTCGGAAACCAGTTAGTCATTACTGAGGCATCATATAATCCATCTTCTCTGAATACAACGGAGACTCCAACGTTTTTGTTAATGTCAATCCATTCTCTTTTCATTTTGACTACCTCCTAAAATTTGATAAAAGTATGTATTTATCATGTTTTGGTCTTCAAAAAACTCAGTGTTTATAAGGGTTTTTATGCAACCATTTTTTCTTGAATAATTGATTTGACTATTGAGGGAATCATTTTACCAATCACCTTACGAATTTCTTTTTCTTCATAGTTTTTAACAACTTCATACTCCTCTTTTACAATATCTTCATATAGTCGCACACCAAGATGTTTAAGAATTGTCCCCATGTCTTCAATACCAAATTGTTCATCAAGCAAACCTTCATCGACAAGTTTATAAATCATTTTTTCAACTCTGGCATTCGTTAGAACAGACTTTACAGCAGCTTTTTCCTCAGATGTAAAATTCGGATCTTTTGGAGCTTTCTGTTTTTGGACTTCTCTAAAAGAATCAGACACCAGTTTCACAAAAAGTTGTTTTCCATATTGATCCTGGTAACTGATATTCTTTACGACAATGCCTTCACCTTCGTTCACGCCAAGTCTCGTTTTACCAACAAAAGATTGAAGATGTTCAAACGAATTGTACTCACCTTCATAGAAAATAGGCACCAGGTTTAGATTTAAACGATTTGCTTCATCTTTTACTGCAGAGCAACTAACATATTCTTGAGTGTACTCATCGTACATATCGAACATATAAAATTGATTTGCATTGTTTCCGTAGTCAAGTTTATGTTTTACTAGCCATTCTCCATAATATATTGCACCATTTAGCAACTTGTTTACATCGAGTGTTTGTGTCCATTCATAAAAGCCGCGAAGATTGTTTTCTGGATTAAGCCGTGTGTTCCGAGAGAAAGCAATAATGACGTTACCTTCGCGTTTAAATGAAGCATTTGCTCCATCTAATTTCTCTTGAATTACAATATAGTCACCTTTATTAAGCACACCTGCAGTAGACTTATGCCCCAATCTAACTACGTCCATATATTTTTTCATTTCGCTCATTTATGTATCCCTTTCTATTTTTATTTTTAATGAAACTCTTCTTTCTTGGAATTATTGAATATTCAGCAGTTCGTCAATTTTATTTCTAAGTTCTAACAATTGATCTTCGTTAAAGTCCATTTGTGACAATTTAAACCTACCTATTTCGCTGCCTTCTCCATCCAATCTAATTGAAATTACGAATTTTCTTTCTTTGCGTCCATTAACTTTAAATTCGCTAATGAACATATTTTCTTGCTTATATGGGAATTCATTGGCTTTGGGGTTGATAATTCCTCGACCTTTATTTACTACTCGTAGTCTTGGCATACTGGCGCTTGTTTTTTCTAAAGTAAACTCCATTCTTCTTTACTCTCCTTCTATTGATCAAATTCAAATTTATTCAAATACATTTTCAATGTTCCCGGTAATGAGAACATCATCACTTTCCAGCCAACCTACAGCAAGCGTGGCTGGCCCTTCAACTACTTTTCCATTGCTGTCAACTAAATTTAATTTAATTGGTTGGTTCATTAATTCATCCAGTAATCCCAACTTTTTAAAGTAGTCAATTTCACCCAGCATATCCTCGTAAAGTTCTTTGAATGTAATTCCTTGATTTTCATCTTTGTTGCTCATAGAAATGTCATATGTTTGCGAATCACTCATCTATTATCTTTCCTCCTATATATTCTGATGAATTCCAACTTTTATTAAAACAATCAGAGAGGCTTAAGTATTGTCTGATCGGTGTGTTCGCCTCTCTTTGTGCCATCCCAATATGACACTATGTATTATGTTTATTTATAAAGTGTCGTCTTACAAACCATTAATGCTGTGTAATTCTCCTTACCCAGATCATCTACCACAAACATCTCCCCATTATCTGCGAAAACCAACTCATTGCCGTAATAACGATTGATTTCGTAGAGCCTCCCTTCCGTTAAATTGCAGCCCTGGAACCTCACCTTATCGACCCTTAGAAACCTCGCCTCATCTTTGTCGGTAGTTACCTGTAAAGATTCGGCTTCAATGACCCGATCAGACAATAACACCATTCCCCTCTTGTTGATAATTTTATTATAGTTGTTTAAATGATTCAAGTCAAGCACCATTTTACATTGTTTTTAAGTTTATTTTTCTGCTTCCTGGGTGTCGTTTACTCCTTCGATTGTGATTTTTAGTGTATCGAGTGTATATCTAATACCGTTGCAATATCCGGTACTATACTCGCCCCATGTTCCGGTAGTTTCATATTTATAACGTATTTCCTCATGAGCCAACTCTTCTACTGATTTTTCTGTTGTGTATCCATTGACCAGCGCAGAGAGTAGAGTGTCAAATGGGATACTACTCAAATCAAATCTATTTATTCCTGGAATATATACATCATCATAATACGCATCAATTATCGTAGCGTTCATTGCACCTTGCGTGCGTGCAGTTTCGATAGCATTAGCGACTTCTCGTGGAATAATCGGCAATTCTATAGTTTTGGTTTCATTGTTCATATATTTATTCCTCCATTCTCATGATAAAAACAAGATTTTACTTAGACTGGAACGCGGAATCTGTAGTTATTATACAGAGTTGAAAATGTATCTTGCCCCTTATCACATGGACTATCTCTGTCCTCGTATAAATGGTCTTTGTCCCATAGCGCATAGACACTTCTGGTTTTACCAAACTTAGCTGCTTGCTTCTTAATGTCATTGATAGTCTTGTCTTTATCCAGAGCAATAACGATCTGAATGTCAGCGCCAAGTTCCCTGATCATGTTGACCTGCCATTCACTCAAATCATCACCACTAATAGATACACAGTTCCGGCAATCCCATTGAGACAGCATCATTACTGTCTTTTCACCCTCAACAATAACGATTTCTTTCTTCTCAATGATGTAATATAAAGCCCGATGCCAATTGAATAATTCAATCATCTTATTGAAATTGTAAAGATATAAAAACTTGTAAACGTCACGTTGTTCATAATCATCATAGATGGTACGACCCTTAATGGATACAATGTCGCCGTAACGGTTATGTATTGGAAAAATGATACGCTGACTTCTTATGTCGAACCCAATCTGAAACTCTAATTGTGTCTCATATAATACACCTTCATCAATGTATTTTTGATGTGGAAGCATTACATATTGCTCTAGAACTGAATCGTCATAAGTTTGATTCTCCAGGTCAGATAGTTCACGCTTCCTTTTTCGCTGTTTCTTAACATCTTTAAGCCACTTAAGATGCTCCATTACTGGTGGTGCTGTATAAGACTGGTTAGTGTATTCTGTATATCCTAGAGTGTCACATATCCATCGTTTAGCCTTAAATAGATCCTTTTGTCTCTCTGATTCTGTGTGTTTGTCGTTTACTATGTATGACACCAGACCATAAATATCAATATCCGATTCTCCAAGTGTTCTGATTCTACTGGATAGACTCTCATTGAGATACACTTGAACCGATCTCTTGTTGGGCGAGTCAAACTTTTGTGGCAACTGAGCTTCATACCGATTGTTTTTCTTATCAATGTATGAGCACTCCATAGCCTCAAGTAAGACTCTTACTCCATCGTCCTCCAATATTCTTTTCTTGATTTTTTGCAAATCATTACTCATCTAAGCTCCCCCATAGGAGTTTCGTTAATTTCTAAAACATAGTATTTGATTTCTTACCAACCTGAGCATAAGATACTTCCTTGAAGCTGTTGATGCCATAGTTTACCTCATAGATAATTTGCTCCGATGTATCACCATTGCGGTTCTTCGCGACATAAAGGATCATGTATGTCTTGTCTGGGTCTAGTTGATATTCTTTTCTATGCCACTTATTATCAAAATCGCTTTTCTCCCAATTGTAGGCATGAATGGCTTCTTTTTTACCTGGCATTTCATCTGCATACAAAAGTCTACCCATTAGAACTACAGATGCTACCTCAACAATCTCAAGTGATTTGCCAATTGCGCTCAAGTCAAGATATCGAAATTCTTTACCTATCTTCAATTGTACAGTGGCAAGCATCCCCATGTTATTTGCTTCAGGTTTAATACAGTCAAAAATTGACTGAGCTGCACTACTAAATGCTTCCCATCTAGCTGCTTCTTTTGCTGAATTATCTGGTTTAAATGTATCCAGCAAGCCGTATTGATAATTCAAAGGTCTCATCATTGTAATGCGACTCAATACATCTTCGACTCTGTATTTCTTTAAGTCATAAAACTTCACTAAATCTCTAGGAAGTTGCCAGATCCAATCTCTTGCTGCCTTCAGTTTTTCTAGTGTTGCTTCATCGAATTGCCCCTCTGACATTTTTTCTCTGTTAATTGGCTTGTTTAACTTCTTAGATGATACGGTTGCCAACAATAGATTGCGACTCTTCCAGACATTTTCCTCGTTGGTGAACATAAGTCCTTTTTGCTGATTCTCGTATAAAGAAAGTACAAACTTTTCCATAGCTATAGAGGACTTACCAACTCCTGAACTCAATACAAGGTAGATTAATTCACCTCTTCGCCAACCCTTTATCTTTTTGTTTAATCTCGGTGAGTCGTGAAGAGGCAAGCCCATTGCTTCACCTTGATTCATCTTTTCAATGGCTTTGTCTAGATCATCAGATAGATTATACTCAACCACTTCTCCACAATTGATATGTGAGAAGATGTTGCTGGTTTTAAACTGAAAGAATGATTGCATTTGTTTAAGAGTCATCTTGGTAAGTTTTGTGATTAAGGCTTTATTGGTGACATCAATTAAACTTTCTGCTTGAAATTTTCTTAAACTCTCATACTTTTGAATTTCGGAAAAATGATATTCATCATTACTCTTATCTTTTTGGCATTCCTCAATAATTTCTTCAATTGAATTGTACCCACCGTACTCGTTATAGTAGTCAAAGTATGACTTTCTTCCGACTTCCTTTGGTCTTGAGTCGATGAATGAGTATGTCGTCTTGTCATCAAAATTTCTGACACCATTCACATACATCTCAGATCCGATATAATAGAAAAACCACCAAATTGGTTCGGTAAATGTATCTTTAGATATTTCATGGTTTGCATACTTTTCATATAATGACGGTTTACTCCACAAATAACCAATAAGAAGAGACTCATGAATCTTGGATGGATGAACAAATTCATCTATGTATTTAATGTTAGTAATAATATCTTCCCCCTAAAGAAAACTTGATATATCCATATCATCTTTAATTATTTTCACTTCTTTAATCTCTGGTTCAGTAATTTGCATATCCAGAGTTGTTGTTTTTAATTTAGCTGATTCCCGTTCTTTTCTTAATTTTCTGTTTTCATTGGCTTCATTAAGTTTGTTTATCATGATACCCATACAATAATAAATACTTCTGGTGTCATTGCTATTGTCTAGTTTATTGGTGATACACCACTTAATACTGTCTTCAGCCAGTTTATAAGCTTCTAGCATAAGATCAAAGCCAGGGCCTGTCTTCCATTGTCTCTCTTTTTCACCATTTTTATATGTATAACCTGCTCGTAGATCCTGGAAGCGAACAATATTGGCTGTTGGAAGCACTACTAAATCATGAAGTTTTATCACATACTGATATAGTGCATCCCATTGTTCATTCTCTCTGCGTGTTACCTCTCTTTCTTTTAAAAGTCCGTTGTGACAATCGCCTTTATGGTAATATCTTTTTTCTTTCTCATCATATATCATATCTTCCCTTTGCCCACGTTCTCCGCAGACTGGACACTTTACTGGTCTCGCCAGTACAATCACCTCCTTATAAAATGAATCTGTTATTCTAACGCTTAATGCTCATCGTCTCGCTAAATGCTATCTAGGCGGTCACTGAAATAACTCTTGGCCTCTTTATAAGGCTCGAAACGTCTTGTGCCATCCTCCAGATAACCGAAGAACATTGCGGCTGGTCTAGCCCATCTGTAGCCTGTTCCATCCTCATAGATCACCATTCCTTCTTGCGTCTCCGTGTGATAGGCAAGTGGGACAACTGTATAAATGCCGCCTTTGTAGTGTTTAAATTTGTCTCCGTAGTTTACTGCGTAATTCATACTTCCTCCTACATAATTAATTTTAATATATTTATTTATAAAAGTCAATTCCGTATGTACAATTAGAATAAAATCATCCTTTTATCATCTTTTTACCTTCAAAAAGTCCTTATTTTTCAACGTTTTTTGGCACTACTTAATCAAATAATCAGTATGCTTAACAAGCCATGTTTCTTTGTTGTCAAGAGAAGACGCTTCTACACCTAAACTCCCGTCTTCTTCCTCACTAAACCAATACCACTCTGTAACAATGCATTCTTGACCGATTTCAAATTCATGACTGTTTGTCTTTGCCCGAATAATAATATGTTGACCCGGTTTAGCATATATGAAGTTATTATTCAATCTCCGAATCTCATCAATACACTCCTGCAAAATGCTCTGAACAACTGCCTTATCGATCGTTGGATTGTTGATAATATTCTTCTCAATTTCATCTAATCTTTCTAGATTCACTGAACGCTCCCCTTTCATGATCAAAAACTTTTACTTGAATGTGATTACATCGCAAATTTCTTCAGTTTTTGAGACTATCTTAGTATTCTCATCAAAGCGATATATTTTTTGCAGTTTTCTTTCTCTTATTGCTTGCTGCCCCTGTGACTCATGCAATTTAATCACATCATTCAATGTCAACTCATTGCCTTCGTAATCGTGCGTTCCATCTTTAGAGACCACATGCATTCCATTACACCTTCATTTTCTAGTAAAAGTAAATTTTTACTGAATATCACACAAATCTTCTTCGCGTGTAACTATCATTTTTGTCTTTAATTTCCCTTGTTTAACAATAAGCTCATCTGACATTAGGGGATATTTGCCATATAAATTCTCTTCACATATATCATACGTTACTTCAACAACCTTAAACGAATATAAGTCACAAAGAGACCGAACAATTTGATCTTGAGATGGCCCATATTCAGGATCAATCTTATCAATATTTTGAATTGCAGCATTATACATGGCGCAGAATTCTTCTTTTGTAAATTCCTTTTTGTGATAAATTAATGTTATTTTAGTCGGATACTCTCCTTCGCTTACTGAGTAAAAATACATTTATATTGCCCCCACTTCTCCATGAAAGGAAAATTTGATCGTATTATTGCATATGATCTTCCTCAACATCAATATCGAGATACCAGTCTACATCTCCCTTTAACCCTCCGTAAAATTGCTCAACTTTAGCCATGTAGAGTTTCCCATCATGGATATTCACATCATCTAACTCTTTCTCTTTGATCCTGTCAAATATGATTTTCGCCTCTGCTTCACTTGAGCAATCAAAGACGCTTGGATAATACTTTTGCTTATAAACAACTATCCACATCTATCATTTCTCCTTCCTTAACTTCTAAGCATTCGATTCAATTCTTCAGGTGTATACGTCACACCAGTTTTATCATACACTGGCCCGTATTCATAATATCCCCTATAAATAACCTCATGTAGCATTTCATGCTCAAACTTACACATTATCTCGACACTCTCATTTTTAACTGTGAATACATCACCATTTTCCAAATACCATACTCTGACAGCATTCTTGGGTAACTTTACTCGTTCAAAAATCACAATAATCACCTCTTTCATTACGAAATGTGCGATTTATTAAATATGGCTTACTCTCAAATCATGCTTCTCGATAAACTTATGTACAGCCATATCCCAGTCATAACCAAAGCTATTCTTGAGTTCACACACCTTATCGCATTCTTCCTTTGATTCATATACATCCCATGGAAAATAAGTTCTATAATTCTTGTCTGTGTATAATGCAGTCACGTTATTATTGTTCTTTGACGATCTGATATGCTCTTCGTAGGAATAAATACCGTCAGAAATTGGAGTCCAAGACCATTGAGACACCCAATAACTTTTATCTAGCTCAACCTCTTTTGTTTGTTTGGAAAGTTCCTCTAATACAGATAGTGCAGCCTCCTCGTTTCTAACGGTTTGAGAATCAACCAACTTTATAAATAGTTCCAACATTTAAAATCTCCATTCTTAATAAAATATTTGATTTATCAATTTTTAGCCTTGAATACCAATTCAGAAATCGCATATTTATCATTGTTATATGGATGATCTTCCCCTAAAGCAGTTAGTGCAGCTTCAACATACCATGCGCCTTTGGAAATAGAATTTGCTACAATGAACTCAAGTGCTTCGCGATATCTAATTTTCTCCGATTCTTCTCTCATTGTTTAGCTCCTCTCATAATAGAGAAATATTCATTAAGATTTATCCATCCACTCATAAAAACGATTTATGTAACAACTATATACAATATTTTCCTCGTCTGTATCCACAGTATATATAATTGCATTATCTCTTACTGAGATATTTTTGATGCGTCTTACGTGTTCGCCATTTGAGTATAAGCCACCCTCAACTAAGTCAAAAGGTAATGTTCTCAATTTCTCCAATTTGCCACCTCTACTTTCTTAGAAAGTCATATTTCATCTTAATTTTCAATCTCATCTAAATGACTCTGTATATCGCCTGCAAACGAATCGAAGTCTTGAAATCCTCTTCCTCTCATTTCAATCCGAACAAACTCCTCATCATCTTTATCTAGTTGAGCATACGCTGTAGCGATCTTTTGAAAAGCACTCCGATTGCCTTCTTCATTATCTATTAATTTGCTTACTACTTCATCCTTCACCAATGCTTCTACCTGGCAAGCAGCATTCCAAAGAATTGTATTTGTTTCAGCTAATAATTCAGCAATCCTTTTTGCTTCCTCTTTATTAATTCTCATCTTTTCTATCAAGCTCCTTTCTCAGTAAAAGATTCGTTTAATCAATCCAGTTTAATTTTCGCTCCGCAATTTGGACATTCGTCTTTCTCTGTAATATACTTCATCGCTTTAAAATTATAATCTTTCTTGCACTTCCAGCAGGTATAAAACAAATCCCCCAACACATCCTTAAGTTTGACCTTCAAAAATTTTTCCCTCCTTTCTAAATTTACAATTATTGAACTAATTTCATCATCCCATAAAATATGACTGAGAAGCTTTTACAAGCAATCCTTTAATAATTTCATACGGCAAATCAAATAATTTACTTCCCTTCTCTTTAGCCATTGTTTTGGCTTGTGCCAACACCCCGTCATTTTTAACTGCATCTAAGAATTCATGTCCATCCCACGTCAAACCGCTTATGTAATATGTGGGAATGGCTTCAATGTACTTTGATGTTGCTACAACTAAACCATGATCTACTGCAAGGCCAACATTGTATTGAACGAGCTTAAAATCTCTACCTTCTATATTCATAATAAACGGATGTTCTTTCGACTCAATTTCCTTCAGAATTTCCACAATAAGCTCCATATCTCTTTGCAATTAATATCACCCCTTCCCCGTGAAAGTATTTTGATCAACAATTGACCTGCTTCAATTGATTTCTCTTATTTTTCTTTCCAGTACCATCTTTCTTCGCCATCAGGTTTCGTGAAAAAATGTTGAACATATTTTTCTTTGCAGCTTGGGCAATTCATAATCACTTCTTCTCTCCAATTGTTCCAATCATCATTTTCCGAAATCTCTCTGTAAGTTCCTTTCTTGCAAGGACAAGGATATTCTCTATCGCTCATAACTTCCCAAGACATTGAATCTACCTCCAGATTATAAAATTGTTCTTTCATCTTATTCGACTTCCTGCTAAAATTACCCTGCTTATGTATCTGTTTTCAGTATACACCATCATCCTGCACATGTAAATAGTTTAAATATGTTTATTTATTATTCCTTACTGTAATATTCCCTTAATCATATTCCACCTTGCTCAGATCCACATCTAGCATAGCAGCTACTTTCACTTCGCATTCACTTTTGATATTCATCCACAACAAAGTCATCTCGTGCTGATAGCCCCGGCACAGATATTTACCTGTAATACCTTCATCAGTACGACTCTCCTCGAACACTTTGATACCCAAGCGCTTCATTTCTTGTTTTACGTTATAGTATTCCAGGTTGACCTTATTCCTCAAGTTAATCAGATGCCCCACGAAAACCTCAGATAACTTGAAATTATGTAGCTTGATCAGTTTCAGATTGCGTTCAATAATCTCCAAGGTCACTGGTAGCACCAAATAGCTTTTTACTAGCCGTATGTCTTCAACGTTTTGCAGTTTACCCATATTCCACCTCTATCAAATAAGAACATTTGTTTGTATATATTATATACCGAACAAATGCTCTTTATGCAAGTGGTAATTATTTAATCTGATTTGTTCCATAGAACCAATTTCTCATCCTAATAACAACCTCAGTGCCTTATTGTATTTCTTCTGCCGATCATAATCCTCCTTAGTCGGCTCAACAATTCTGCTCAAACTTAAGTTGTCATAAATATCTTGAGTCTTAACTTTTCGAGCCAATGGATTCTGCTTGCAGCGTTCAATAAATTGCATGTAACTCTCATTTTCTCTCCTAGTCAAAGCCTCAATCGCCTCACACACCTCAGATGATAATCCTATCTTAGCAAGATATTTAATCGTCACATTTGAATCCTCAATGACATCATGCAAGACTGCTACAATACGCTCATCTTCTGTATCCATTTGCATCATAACTCTGAGTGGATGCAAAATATACGGCAGGCCGCCCTTATCTACCTGTCCATAATGAGTGCTTGTCGCCAAAACAATCGCATTTTCTAATTGGTTCATATATATATTCCTTTCTATGTAAAGAGTTTACTTTTCAACAATCTTTCTCGAATCCTATACATTCTTTGATCTCATCTTCATCAAAAAATCGCTCTATAACCTCACTTATATTTGAATAACATCGCTCAGCACATTCATAATCATCCTCTGCCACATTGCATTCGTGCTCAAAATGCTTGCAGTTCCAGCAGATTCCACCTGAGTTAACTTTCAATTGTTTACTCCCCTCTCTATGAATTGTTCATTTGATCCGAACTACAACGTTCTTCCACACACAGGGCAAAAATTTATTTTTACGCCGTATAACGAATGTGGAGCACTCCCACCAACTATGCTATCCTCTAAATAATTACATCTGTTAATAAACACACTATAATCACTTGTTTGACTACACATTAAAGGTTCCCTATCAACCAATGGCATACCGGTGCAATGTCTACAGCATTCTATTGTTTTTTTGTCTTCAATAAATTTCAAAACATCTTCAATTGCCTGAATTCTGCCCTCTGCTCTAAGTGAATCCTCTGGCAGAATGTGATGATAGATTAAGATGTCAATTACTTCTTTGGCTCGCTTTCTATAATCATTTGACCAAACTATTAAGTTATCAATCATACAATCCTCCACTTCTCCTTAAAATATGTACTTCATTATAATATGCATCTTAAATATCACCAGCACGGTATTTTGCTAGACGGAGAATGGCTTCATATTGTACTTTTGCCATTCTTCTGATATACGAAGGCTCGCATCTATCATTAACTATATCTGCCAAACGTTGAAGCTCCTGAAACTCCTTTACAGTAACGCTTATTTTATTTTTCAATCATTGCTTGCCCCCATCTTTCCATTCAATTTTATTCGTATCCCAGTTATGTTTAACTCGTTTGAAGCCCATCTTATCAATTACATAAGTATAATATGGTTTGTATCCATAGTTATCCGTCCTGATGACCTTGTTCAAGTAAGAGAATGTATCTGATGGATGTTTATAATAACTAGCCTCTAGAAAATATCGTTCACCATACATATCTCCACCTAAAATACGAACAAGAAGATCTACATATTTGTTTTCTTGTTGAGGTATCCATACATGACACCATATATGGAAGCTACCATCTTTATCCGTCTTCATCTTATCGAATATGTATAAGCAACTATCTTTAACCTCAAAGGTATATCGATTTTCATGTTGATAATGTTGATACCTGGCTGGCATTTTATATTCCGCGCCGTTAATATTTACTATTTCCAAATTGGAGTTTAGTCTTCTTTCCTCATCATCAATTTTCTTTTTAAGCCTTTTCATCTCTTCGTGAATGCCTCTTCTGGCAATGGGTGAAGACGTATTATTGTAATCTACTTTAACTTGTTCATACTGCTGCTTCATTAATGTTAAACTCAAATATAACACCTCGCTTTTTTTATTAATTTTAATAATGCGTATTCATATCTACTCATCTTTCATTGCCGCAATTGTCTCAATTTGAGCTCGTTCGCTCATTTCACTAAAAGGAATTGCTGCACTAACCTTGTTTGAAGCCTTTCTGTACTTTTTTACTTCATACATCAATCGACAAATTAACATATCATCGTCATCAGGCCTTGCAGGAACACATAGCCTTCCCTTGCCATTAATGAATCTTTGTAATGCCGCATGAACTTCGTCTAAGTCTACAGGCTGTTTATATTGTTCATTGAACTCTTCCTGATTCATTTTATACACCTCACTATTGTTATTTATTTGGATCAATCAATTGAACTTTATCTGCATCCTCTGGATTCCAATTGCAACAAGTGTCACAACTTGCTCCATGTTCCTTAGAGCTACATCTATAATATTCGTAATTAATAGGACACTCTGCACGATAACCTGTTGTTTCGGACAATGCAAAATTATAGACTCCGAAACCAGTCATATAAGGATCTTGTTCAACTTTATATACAATGCTTCTATCGGTTATGTATCTGATGACATCTTCTTTCTTCACATCCTTACCTTCAATCGATAACCAGCAATTGTGTACTAACTTTTCAATCATTATTTGCTTCCTCCATATCACTGAGTTCACAACAGGAACCAACGTAAGCATCGAAGTTCCGCACAAACCTTTCCTCTGCATCTGTTAATTCTTCGTCTTCTTCTAATCTATCATGTAGCTCATTGGCTAAATCAAAAAGTGAATTCATCATTGAATCAAGACATCGATAGTTGTAATCTTCTTTCTCTTTCATTAGCATCTCTGTCTGTTCTTTGTTCATTTCTTAATCTCCCTTATACTCTTATTTTCTCTCATTTACTCTGTTTTTCTCACTACAAAACCAGATGAAACGTGCCTTTTACTAAGTATTATTCTTAATTATTTCACGATACTCTGCCATGATTTCTTCGGCATTTTCAAAAAAATTAATCGAATCGGTTTCAAACAAATCAATGATCAGTTGTTCTCTTGATGTTTTTTCAAAATAATCATCAATTTGCTTGCTCATCTTTTTTTCGTCTAATTCCACTCTTTTCATCCCCTTTTGTGTTTTCTCTTAAAGTAGACCTTAATCACATCTTACCGACTTAATAAATGCTGCCTCTTGCACTCATACTCTCTTATGCCATCACTGCTTACGCAATAACACCATTCAGACCCATCCTTCTCGTATACAGCCTTTAATATCACAATGTCAGAGGTATTCTTATATTGGTATTTATAGATGCTGCCTAAAAATAACTTATCTCTGTTCCTCATTTTGCTCTACCTTTCTTGGTCATTACCGTTCTTCAAACCAGTGCCTCTTTCCATACTTATTCAATACAATGGCTATTGCAGCCGCAATACTTGGAACACACATTAACCACCATGGATTAATAGGAAATGATAGCTCTGAATTGATCATCATAAGCAACTCAAAAAACATCAGAATAAAAAAGATAATTGAATTCATTTGCATCCATACTTTTAACATTGACCCCTACTCCTTATTTGTTTTACAAATTTTAATTAAAATCCCTTATATCCCATTAATCCCACCAGCCTTTAGATTTGTTGGCGATAATGTCAAAGGATCTTTTCATATCGCTGGTCTCCTGTATCTCAGCAGCATTCATTGATTGTAACCAAGCCTCATAGTTACCATCGCTCCTGTCTATGTTCAACTTATTATTATCAAGATGTATGAATTCTCTCGTATCGAAGTCAACTTTACTTGTGTGAGTTGAATTGATTTTGTTGTACAGTAGGTCTTTAGCTTCTTTAATCTCATCGGCAACGCTGATTGCTTCGGCAGTAAAGGTATTGTCACTTCTGAAGAACTCTTCCATGTGTTCGAGTTTCTTATGTACAATTATGTATAAGTATTCCTGATCCCAATCTCTGTCGCTCCAAATAATCGGGAGCCATTTGATTAGGTTGGACACTCCATCTTTAATCGAATAATATCTGTCTCTGATGACTTTGAACATGTAGGTATCTCCTTTAGTATTTTTATTTTAATGAAACAACCCTTTTATTGTTATTAAGATTCTAATTCATTAACCCTAACCGCACCCCATGTTTCTTCATCTTCTATAGTAGCATCTCTAACATACTCAGCTTGAACATGAGAGCATAAACAGTCACCTTCTTCTTTTTTAATCATGTCAATAAGGTTATCAGCACACCAAGAACCTTCGTTATATCTAAATTCAATATCCTCGGGCTTCCAAAACTCAGGCACATCAACCACCATTCTAATAGTGAAGTCCATTACAGCAGTCTTTATTCTTATTACACATTCAGTTTTATGTAATTCTCCAATCATACTATTGCAATAAAAACAGCGATCTGGTTTACCTGCAGATCTTGCAGCATACTCTGTTACAAACCAATTATCTCTTTTCATTTCATAATCCTCCCATTGGTATCTTAATCAAAGAACTCTTTCATCAACCAAAATACAAGTCTTCTAATCCACATTGCGCATATATTTCTTCAATCTTTTCTCTGATATCTATGTATTTAATGTTTAACTCCTGAATAAGCCCCTCTCTTTCAAGTGCTTCATCAACATAACTTTTTAAAATCACAATATCTTTCCATGCCTTGAGTTTTCTAAAATCTTCATAATTATGAGCGGCTATAAAGCCTTCATAATCATAGGCTATTTTGTGACCATACTTATTTACGATGCCTTCCATCTTACCAAACCATTTCTTTTGAGTGCTACCTAATTCCCACAGTTTATCTTTTAATTGCTGATGTTCAATTTCAAGCTGTATATACTCCTCTTGTTTCCCTGCCATAATAATTTCATACGACACACTAATGTTGCTACTCATAGTTACCTCCTATGTATTTTAATTTTTTAAATCTACCCCCACAAGGGATTAATCAATTCTCCATTACGCTTGACCAATCTGCTAATGTTTGAGTCAAAGTGATAATTATTTGCCTTATATGCAAAATTTGAAGCAAAGCAATTATCTATAGTCCCATCTTCGTTGATACGATAAACGTATGATACATCTCCGTAAGGACTGTTCTGCAATCCTTCTTCAACAAATATGTCACCAAGCATAACTTTCTGACCGTCACAATATGTAAGTGTGCTGTTCTCTTCAAGTAATTAATCTGACATTAACCAACCTATAAAACTGCTTTTACCTGAATCATCATAGCTAGCAACATACTCGCCTGGATTATTCGGGTCTTCCTCTAACTTGATTCCAAACTCCTTTGCTTGTTCGATGTCTCTTTCTTTATTAAACTGTGATTTCATTGTGTTCTCCCATACCTGTTCTGTCTCCTTATAATAAAATGATGGCTAACAACTCCACTAAAGTCATTATACCACCATTTAATTTGTTTGTATATGTTTATTTTTATGAGATAACTAAGTGTTTCTTATCTGTGATAAGCTGTACTCCATCAATTTTCTCACCGTTTTTAACTGCAGCAAGAATGCCTTTGGAATCAATCTTTGGATCTTGAGCAATTTTATATGTATCAGGAATCAAAGTAGCGTCAATTACATTAAGTGAAGGATTGCTCTTTTGCAGTCTAACTTTAAATAGTCCAGCATTGACAGTGTTTTTATCACTGGATTCAAGCATCGTCTTCATATAATTCTTAATGTTGTCGTGCTTGTTCTGTAATGCTTTACGCTTCTTAGTCAACCGTTCCTCTTCATCCTTGAGAGCTTTAATGTCCGAGTCGATATTTTTTAGTAGCTTGACAATATTTTCTGTTTTCACTGAAATCTCATCTTCAATAGATTCAAGAGTTTCAATATACATTTGCATATCATCTTCCGTTAAGCCCTCATTGTCCCACACATCGTCAATAAACTGATTAAACGCTCTGTACTTTTCTGTTAATGTATATAACTTTGCCACTTTACTCGCCCCATTTCTGTAATTTGAGTCTATTTGATGAAAATTTGTTTTGAGTGATATATGAATTTCTCGATTCAAGAGCTTCTTTTTCGGTTTCATATCTACCAAGATAAACCTGTGAAACTCTTGCCTCCCATTTTCCATGTGCAAAAACGATTCCTGTATACTTAGATGTTTTACTAATTCGAACCCTAAATTGTTCGAAGTCTACACATTCACATTTATTTAGGGAAGCATACTTGCCGAATAATATCTTTGCATAAAAATTATAGGCATTGGCTGCAGCTACTTCTGTCAAAAATGTTCCAATATATATTTCTTTTTTATTATTATTTATTCTTGCATAGTACCTTTCCTCCCCTCTTTTTTTAACACCCTTGTATATCGATGATATATTATTTAATTTATGTCGGTTCATGTTGTTTTGTCCAATTGTAACCGTCCTAAGATTTTCTTTTCTGTTATCTAACTTGTCGCCATTAACATGGTCTGTGAGCATTTTTTCAGGAGTTTTATTTACTTCTCTATGCATGTAAATCATTTTTTGTTTCTTATTAGTCATTTTCCCTCTATATGCATATCCCTTACATTTGTCATATGTCCATTTCCACTGATTCAAAAAGTTGTAATCCTCATCATCAACGATAGTAGTCATATTGTTATTTAATACGATCTCTTTACTTATTTTAATTACTCTCCTCTATAAGTTTCTTAGGAACCCACTTCATCACTTTTACCTCTTTTAACTCAACCTCTACACAATCCACTTCGTCCTCGTTATCCCACGGAGATTCCTCTTGCATCTCTGTAGCACCTTCCGAATAATGTGTCTGATAAAACTTTCCATCATGTTCAAAAACAATCTTATGGTGAATACTCCAGCGTGAAGTATCGGTAATCTCATTGACCATTGCAGTATAGGGCAGGTCTAATTCGTTCACTAGGAAACTTTTCTTAAATTTCATCTTCAATCACTCCATATCCTTTGCAATGTACACACTCGACAAGAGGCTTGTTGATAGCCTGCATCAACTCATCTAAATAAATCTGTATATTTTTCTTTAAATCGTCTTCATTCTTTCCTTCAAAAGGCTCAATAACTGGGTATCCATCGTATCTTTTTGGAGCAACCTCAAACGCCTTCACAGTTCTTGACCTGTTGTATCGTGTCTCGTATTTCGGCTTTCTCTTCTCAATGTTAACTTGATATGAGATAGGTTCATGCGAGATTTCCTTGCTTACCGAAAAACAAAAATCATAATCGCTTGTTACTTTGGCCCACTTTGGATCAATATTCTGTCTAACATACTTCCTTACAATCTCATAGCTTTCTTGTCTGGTCAGTTTGCACGGCTTAGTTGTTAACAAAATGGGATGAGTAGTGATTCGATCAAGGATAGAATGCTGCAATTGATAATCACTGCGTACAACTTCAAAATCTTCAAGTTCTGCAATTACGCTTAATTCAAATGCTACATTTTCAAGTTTAGGTTCTGTTAGATCAAACTTGCGTTCATATAGCCCATATACCGATTCATACTGACCAGTGTCTTCATCGAAATCAGAGTGCTTCAACACCCTTGGAAGCCCTGTATGATAGTGCGCAGGCTTCAGTTCGTATCTTACATTGATTTGTTCTGCAGGTAATTCCTGTTGAATTACAACAGGCACACAGGCAATCTCAAACCAATCATTTTTATATGTATTAGTGGGCTTCACACCATCGAAAATTAGACTCTTGATCTTCGTGTAAAAATAAGATGAATTTTCAACGTTGTCTGAAATATACACCTTATCCTTTGTTTGAATAGCGATTAGTTTTATCGGTTGATTCAAATTATCAACTCTCCTTTTCTAATAAAATTTACATTTCATTAACAATTATTCTCTTGAACAAATACAGTCATCGTATCACTGGTCTCTCTTCTCCAACCGTGTACCGTATAATTGTATTCCTTGCCGCTTTTTGTCTTTATAGATACTTCTTCTGGCACACCTCTGTCATATGGAGCATGTATTAGGAGCTCATATACTTCACTCACTGTTGCTTCTTCATTATTATTAACTACTCTCATTTCAAGTCCCACATCATATCAGCGATACCTGGACGATCAATATCCCAACAACCAAAATATTTTTCCACATTACTATCTTTATTTATAACTATGTATAAATCTCCATTTTTGCTTACGTATGAGTCCTGTGCTTCATTGTGGTAATCTGACTCACCAATCCAGTCTACATTAACTTCATCTAGGGATTCATCGCTATAGACAATCCTTGCTGAGCAGATATCGCCCTCAGATAATCGCTTGAATAAATTCTGATGTTCGACTTCGATACCAAAAACTTGATAATCACGATTTGCATTTCTGTTGATTGCAATCGCAAAGAGGCTACAGGTGTCCTGGTAAATGATGCTATTGTAGTGTTTCATAATACTCTTCTTGATGTCGTCTATAGCAAAGTTTCCGATAAACTGACCGTCCACTCTAAGGCACTCACAGTTTTCTAAAATGAACTCGACATATTTAACTTTTTTAATACTGATCATCTCCCCTTGTAATCTCAACTCAAACTTCCATTCTATCTACTCTTCCTCATCCATATAATAAGGGTCTGCATAGCTCCCTGTATTACTACCACTGTCCAGCAACCGTTCTTCATGAACACAGTTTTCGATGAAGTCAAATAGACAATCATCGCAAATATTAATAACGAATTCACTTCCATCCATCCGACTACCATATCCAGCTCTATAATGGTTTGGAGAAAGCGTCCAACACTTATTTCTTAAGTGCCATTCACGGTGTCCTTCATCGAGAGAATACAACGTTGTTTTGTCGCACTTGTCGCAAACGTGTTTATGTAACACTCCGCACTCTTTCTCATGTTTATAACATAAGTATTCGCTGGAAAACTCCTCGCTGCATTTCTCGCAACTATATGAATTTTTTATGATCAAATAATCATCCCCTTATCTCAACTCAGATTACTAACACAAACTCAAAAATCAGTTCACCGTTCTTATCAAACCCTGGACGCAGCTTCTCGTATACTGTCCTACCTGTTTCCTGCTTCAATTTCTCAGCAACAATATTACTCACATCTGCCAACGTATATGTATAGGTTGTGTTTTCTTTCATCTCAATCAACCTTTTTCTTGGAGAAGTTTTGTTTTGCTCGCTCAGATCTTTCTTGTCTTTCCTCTTCGGTCATTTCTCTTGGTTTGCTTTTGGCTCTAAATGACACCTGCCCATAATCACCTTTGAAAAAATGACCTCCGTTTTCATCGACTCTCAAAACATCAAGTCCTGCTTTTTTAATTTTTGTGATTGTCTTAGGAGAGCAAGAATAAACTTCCCATTCATTTGTTTCATCATTGCACACACAGACAGTTTCACGTTCTAATGCAGTATTGCTCATTTAATCTCTCCTCTTTTGTAAGTTTCATTTCATTAATCTATGGACGAATAGGTAAATCTCTTTCCTCCAAAACTTCCAGTTGCATAAACAGGCTCTTCCCATTTAAAGTATTTATCAATCTTATCTTGAGATATAAAATAACAAGACTTTTTAGAAATAGTAATATATCCAAATCCTATTCCATAAATATTTTCTTCTGTGCTATCTTCTAGAGAATATTTGTGTCCTTTAAGGAATTGATGATCGACGCCAAAGTTATCTTCGAGGATAATACTTTGTTTACATTTATACATTTAACCCTCCTTATTCTTGGTAAAATGCTGACTTTATCTTAATTCTTTAACTTCTTCTATTCGTTCTAACAGCTTATTTCCTAATCTACGAGACCTTATTGTTACCTTGTGCTCTGGAAACCTACTATAAAATTCTCTATCTGTTACAACTCCGCATTCAGGTTTATGGTTTTCATAGCAAATGTCATAGAGAAACAACTCTCTTATCAGGTCTTCTTCTGCTTCTTTGCGTGTTCTGTGCCACTCAAAAACTCTGTGTTCATCGACTCCAAATAGATAACAATACATCAGATTCACCTCTTTTATGAAATGTCGATTTTATTTAAATATCGTAAATCGGACACTCAGCAATCTCTACACTGAATAGCTGAGAGATTGACATATTTTTTCTATAATAGTCTTCAAATTGTTGCGCTGCTTCAAACGAACCACACGGGAAAACTTTGATTGTCAAGTGCTCTGAGGTGCTATTTTTTTGTAGTTTCAAAGTATTGGACTACAACCACATAAAGCTTATAATTACTTTGTTTGATTTTTGTCTCATCCTTTCTAAATAAAATATCAACTTTATATCAATCGTAGTATTCTTCTCGATCTGTTACTTTAAGCAAATATTCTTCCAGCTCTTCATATGTGATATTTCTACTATGCTCTCTTGAATACCATTGACCGTTATTGTATGAAACTGACTGCTTTCCATAATCTCTATCTAATATTTGCTTAATCATTTGGACATAAGCCATCAATTCGTTCAAACGCTATTCTCCTTCCAACAAATCAAAATTAAACTCACTCAATATCTTCAGCAATCGTTCAACTTTTGGTGCTCTCCATGCTGTCATTGCATATGTATGTGCCTTACTTGTATAGTGATAATGGTTTAATTTGAGATGCTGCCTTGCTTCTTCTTTGGTTAGGAACATTGTATCTGGCACAATAAAACTTTCTTCTTTAACAAAAACGGAACTAAAATATCCATCTTCATTTAAATTGTCTTCTACGTACTGCCATAGAAATTCAAAGTCACATTCACTTAAGTGCCAGCGAAGTTCATCATCAATTGCATACTCATAATATTCTTCTATGAATTCTTTCAGATCATTAAACCCTCTGAATACAGTGTGATCTCCATCATTATGATAATATTCGTATTCGCCACTATCATAATCTTCATGTCCTGGGACGGTTCTGTAGTCCATGATGACCCAAAATCTCGGAGCTGCTTGGCAATCATTATCTTGACTATTTAATTCTTTCTGCAATTCTTTTAGGAACTGGATATCATCGTTCAAATGGTTATTCTCCCTCATTCAAATTATCTGCTAGTTCTGCTAATACATCGCCATGACAACTCTGCGGCTTACAGTAGCAACATAACGTTCTTCCTCTCAACTCATATAAGTCTTCTAATAATTGTGGCTGAGTCATGATCCACTCCCGATATCTCTCGATTGCTTCATCTCTAGTAGATACTTTATATTGTGCTTTGGTGTTATCCATGTGACTGAAGGGATTCCCCCACTTTGATCCGCGTCCAATGTATACGTCATAGGGAACATTATGATACTTATTAACAACTTTAGTTTTAGATATAGTATTGTTTATTTGTTTACTTTTATTTTTAAATAAAGCCATCAATTCCTGGTATTCATCTACTAAAGATTGTCTTCCTTGCTTTATGTATTGTCTAATTACATCTGCCTGACAGTTGAGACTCTTTCCTTTGAAGATATCATTAAAGTCGTCAAACTCTTTTGCATATTCCACAAGCTCAGGATGATTGTCTAGATAGTTCACCCACAACATTTTGTACCACTGAGACAAATATTTTAGATCATACTCTTTATCCTTTAACTCAATATGTGTCGGCTGCTTTCCTTTTGCATCCCTCCAGTTTGACGGACTATAATCACCAAACCTCTTACACATCTGATAGTGATTTTCTATTGAGTCTAGTTTTCCCCATGCCTTAACCTTGGCATAAAAGGCTGAGTATCGTTTGTCACCTTTTGAAGAGCATTCAAGTATTTTTATAACTATCTCTCCTTTCTCAGTCAATAGAAACTTCAATTACTCTAGATTGAAAGTCGTGGATTTGACCATCTACCATTGACAAGTTTGTCTCAATAATTTTCGCCAAAGTTCTCTCTCCATTCAAAATCAAATCTTTCTTTTATCACAACTTACTGATTAAAGTACTTAGTAAGAGAATCAATTACGCTTGTGTTCTCACGTACAAGATCGTTAGTTAAATCATGATGCAATTGCTCTGCCAATTGTTGAATATTCAAGTTAAGTGCATTTTTTGATTCATTTTCTTCCTTGATCAAGAAATGTACTGGATTAATAAAATTATTGATCTCTCTATGTATAAGTTTGTTAATCAAAGAGATTGATTCCTGGTCTAGATTTTTATTGCTCAATGCATCCAACCAGAACCCCACATCTGTTTTTGGATCTTTTACTACAGTGATTTCCCCCAAATTACTCACCCTTATTATTTTTATAGTAATCCTTGCCGCTTACCTCACGTTCTGTTGCTTTGCCACATCTCAGACATCTACTCAGTGTTTCTGATTCAAATATCTCTTCGCCACATTTGATACATTTAGATTTGGACATCTAAATTCTCCATCTGATCAATCGCTGCTTTTAACCCTTCTAGTTTTTCAAAGTTTCGTCTAGCTTCTGTGATTTGTTTGTCTCTAACCTGGTCTGCAATTAATAAGCGCAAACCTTCATAAATCTCTTTCAATTTCTCTAAATCTTTAACTACTTCTTTTAGTTTGATTAACTTAATAACTAATCCGTCCTTTCCAGTGAAATCCTAATTTTATTTCAAATCGAAATACTTGATATTACCAAAAGCAGAGTCTGCGGTCTTGAAGATTCCTTGCGTATCTTTTCTTGCAAACTTAACTTCAGCCCAACCATATCCATCTTTATCTAAGTCAACGCAATATAGATGCCATGACTGACCTAGTTTTAATTCTTCTCGTCCTCGCTCCTCAATTCTTTGCCATAGATTCAATTTCTTTGCCTCCAGTTCCATTATTAGATTCTAACTCGCAACCTCTCATCAATCGTTAAATCGAAATATGAATATTTAAGCTTCTTTCTTTTGATTAACTCTTGCACCATACCTCTGTATGTCGGCGCATTGTTCAGGAATTCTTCTCCCCGATATCTTTCTCTTCTCTCGCTTAAATGGATGCAATTAAGGAGATGAGTATCTTCCATATCGACAAATCTTAAAGTTTTTCCATCTAAAGTAGTCCATGTTAATAATGGTTTGTGTGAAGGTCTATCATCAAAAATAATTCGATCTATTTCTTGACTTAGAAAATAATCTGCCATTTCACCCAACTATCTTCAACTCCTAATCAATGATAATTTTATATAGACTCAAGTCGCTCTATAAACTCTTGAACCTTGAGCCCAAACTCTTTCCTTGCATCCTTGCTTATCTCAATCACATGATTAATATCTGATTTATTTTTGATCACGCTGCTAATCATGTCATCGATACTGTTATCGCATATATGCTTAATAAGTTTTTCTCGTTTCATACTATTTCCAATCCAACAAAGTTTCTCTTACTTCTTCCCAATTGTTCACTCGGTAAAAACGGTCTTCGTTCAGATTGTGTGGAGCTGTAAATAGCAGTTTACCTTCTCCTAAGAATGACTCTAGGTTTCCTGGCTTGTCATCGAGCATATATTCAGCTCTCACAATACTCTTATCTCGTGTAAAGACAAATTTCTTCTCATCTAAGAAAGGGAAGTGCTTCTTGAGCCAAGTGTGTTTAGCAAGAATATTTAAGGGGTTATAAACTGCACTGATAACATAGATGTCATATGTATAACTCAATTCTTTTAATACTTCTTGACTCCCCTCCATTACTGCTAAGTTGAGAAATAGGTCTGGATCATCCAGATATTCATAAATCTTCTCTTGACATTTCGGATGAGTTAGATGATGCCAGTTCCATTCAGTTATCTGCTCAGGCATCAGACAGTCATGATAGTCATTGTTATATTTATCAAGCCAGTATTCTAGCGTTTTAGCTAGAACCTGGTCTTGATCTACGGAAATTCTTTTTTTCACGTTGTCTCCAACTCCATTATGTATTCAATCAATTCGAATGCAATGCTTAAGTCATAGTTGGCAACAGCATAATCAAATGTAAGATTAATAAATTTGAATTCATCATTTACAAGTCGCTGATGTGCTTTTTCTTCACTGTCTCCACGCTGCAACATTCGTTTATATCGTTCATCTGAATTAACATTGAGGTACACTGTAACAAACTTAATATCTTGTACTTGTTCCTTGAGATAGTCCACACCATCTGGGTCAACCACATAAACATCTGTGTTATAGATTTGAGCTTTGGTTGAAAAGTAGTGATATCCATCAAACAGCGTATAAGCCACAATCTCGCCGTTGTCTTTAAACTGTTTATATTCTTCTTCGCTGCAGAACAGATGACCCCATTCGTCTTCACTTCTTGGTTTGCGTGTCGTGTAGGATTGGAGCACATCATATCCTCTCAGTCTGAATAGGTTAGCAATTTCTGTTTTACCAGATCCAGATTTACCAACTAACAGCAATACTGTTTTTGTCATTTACCATCACCCATTTTAATTATTTTTACTTTTATGTATTTGATGTAAAATTGCTTTCTCGAATGAAAAATTATATTTATAAATTCTTTTCCATATCGTATCATACTTTAAATTCAAAATTTTACACCATTGTGCCAATGTCTTAGTTTCTCCTTCGTGTGTAAAAAGAATATTTCCTCTTCTGTTGTTTTGTTGAACTTCTCTTGTAGTCCATCTGCAATTGGATGGAGAGTAACCTCGTTCATTGTCAATTCTATCAATAGTTAGGGTTTCGTCATAGCCGTTTTCCATTGACCAGTTATAAAAGGACATAAAGCCATCTGTGTCAGCCCATTCAGAACAAACACTTATACCTCTACCACCGTATCCTTGATAAGACTGACTATTTTCATCGAAGCAACGCATCATCATTCCTCGATATATTTTATAAATTCTCGTATTAGTCTTCTTATGAGTGCTATTAGCTTCTCCTATTAAATCGCGATAATGATTGCCGCAAGACTTAACTTTGTCCTGATTGAGATCTTTTCCTCTAAAGATTTTCTGAGATCCACATTCACACTCACATAAGAATAAGCTATATCCACTCTCACTCACCTTTTCTAATACTGTCAACATATTAATTTTTTTACCTACCAAATCTGGCGTTCTTTCTTTGAGGATGCATCCACATGACTTTACTTTTGATTGATTTAAATCGCCAGATCTTAATTCTTTGTAATTTCCACACTCGCATATACAAAGATATCTCTTGTTTTTACTATTATATTCAAGGATCAATAATCTTCCTACTCTTCTCCCCTCTAGTTTTATTTTACGTAAATCCTTACTATTATTATTGTTGTTTTTATCAATCATATATAATCTTCACATCTAACTTTCTTTTCCCAAAATTCATTGCATTTTGCAAGTCAAACATATACACATCTAATCTTTTGTTGCGGATCGCTCCCCCACGATCAGTGCATACATATGTATTATCAAAATAAGGAATATAAATTTTTGTACCAAACTTCAATTCTTTAGGGCAAGCCAAAGTGTAATTTTCTCTAACTTCCTCGCCGCTCGCTGTAATACCATAAGCAGGATGACCTGGTTTTTTGCTTGTAGATTCGTAGTTTGCCGTATATGCTGTCAATGTATATGTATCCCAGTATCCTTCTTTTTTGCTGTTACTGCCTTCTTCTTTTGCTTGCGGCTTAGCTTGCTTCTTAATTTCCTTTTCAACTCTCTCAGACTCAACCAACTTGGTTACATTTAAATCCTGTCTAATGGTCGTGTTTTTCGCTTCTCGTGCCTGATTAGCATTTTCTATTCCAGTTTTACCGACTGATAATGCTAATAGTAGAGATAAGACAACTTCTAACATTTCACCCTCCTGTTTTATGTATTTGTTGAAATTACTGTTGTTTGCTTCCTGCCATAAACTTAGTAAACAAGTTCTTTTCTTCTTCACTGTATTTATCCCAATGAGTTGCAATTACTCTAAAAACATCATCTATAGATACGTTTGTGTCTAAAGCACTCAACACTTGTTTATAGATCTCTAACTGAATTTCAAGCAACTTAACGATTCTTTCATGAATTTCCATTTGTCCAATTACTGTATTACATTTGTCGTATTCTACTTGTTCGGCGTTAATCAAAAAATGGGTATTTTCAATAACTTTTTTATAATCCATTTTCACCCTCCTGTTTTATGTTTTTTAGTAGCCCCATCAGAATGACAGGGCTTTTTTATGTTTATTTTACCAACTTGTAACTACCAATCCATCATTCTTAATGAATGCCACCACATTGCCCCCACAATCTTCAATCCAACCTTGGTATCCAGTGTTTGATCCTGCAGAATAATTAAAAAATTTCATTTAAGTACCCCTTTTCTACTATATAAAGAGATCAATTGTTATTATTCTATCTACATATGCTATATTTTTCTTTATAAAGACTGTCTTTCATCAAAACTATGTATTACTCAGCAATAGCCTTGAGCATCTTGAGCATATCTTTAAGTTTTGCCGGATCAGTTTCATCTCTAAATTTAGCGCTCTTATATTTGGCTACTAAAGACTCTTGAAACTTGGTTTTTTTCTCTTGTGAAAGTGGCATAAGAACTGACATAATTTCATCAACCAAACCTTGAGCGCTGTCTCCGTCTACAGAATTAAGATTGTATGCCTCTTTATCAAGGATGTTATCGAAGCTCACAATTTCTTCTTTTGTTCTAGTTCTACCAAGCTGCGCTTTCTCGATGGCTTCTTTCCAATGAGTATAGTTAGGCTTTTCAATAATATCTCCAATATTAAATGTCTTTGTTCTATCCTTCTCGACACGTCCATAAGACTTTCCATCTTTCGTAAAGGTGTTAACCACTACATCAAAGTCAAACTTACTACCTTTAGGCAGATTCGGGCGAACTCCAACTTTTACACTTACTTGATTGCCACTTGCGTCAGTTCTGCTTTCTGTCTCGTCAGTTTGTTCTGCTACATAAGACAGATTCTTACCCTGTTTAACGTACATAAGCAGTCGAGCAAAGAACCGATCATAATGAAGACCCATAACACCGTACTCTTTAAATGACAATCCTTCACCTTCAAGAAGACGACCACTTTTTCTTGCTCTTTGTTCAACAACTTTTAGCGCAGCGTGTTTCTGATTTTCATGATAGCGAGTAGCACTATCAATATTAATTGTCTCCACTTTTTCAAAAAGATCTTCTTCGCTTTCTAAGTCATCGAGGTCATCATTCAATTCTTTAAATACAAGTGTGTTTGACTCTACCAAGATGTTGTCATTGTATTCATCGTAGAACTTTGTACCTCCATCACTATCGAACAAAACCTGATTGGGGAAGGAGAGACCCGTTGGGGTCTTTCCTGTTGCACTATCTCCGTACCACAAAAATGTTACGCCTTCACGTTTTTTCTCTCTTTTTTGCAATGCCATTGATAAATCAGTCTCCCTTTATGTATTATTATTTTTATAATTTTTACTATTTTTACTTTCTTGATTTTTAACCCCAGATGTCGTCTGAATCCTTGGAGTTATTATCGTTATCATCTTCGAATGGTGTTCCTGAGAATTCGTCAGGTTTAAAGAAGTCTGATTCTTTATAGAACTTCGGCTTATGTTCTTTGACGTTGGTGATTTGCAATTCAGAAATTCTACTGGAAATTACATTCTGTTGTCCTGCAGGAACCGAGCCGCCCCAATCGAATTCTTGTGCGGGTGCTTCTGTGAGCACTACCCCGTTAACAATCTTGCCTTGAACCTTAAGCAGATCACCGAATTTAGTTTTTTTGTAGATGTTTTGTCCCAATGTCTCATGCTGTGACAAGTCGATTGTAAACACAATGTCATTCCATTCTTTTTTGAACGTAATCAGTCGGCCAGTAACATATAGTTTTTTGGCTTCTTTATCAAGTTCGTGGCTTACAACCACAATCTCTTGCTCAAAGGAAGCAACTTCTTGGAAGTCTTCTTTGTCAAAATCAATCGGTTCTTTGGTAAGCCAAATTTTCTTGACATTGTATTTTACGGTTGTTTTGGTTTCTCCATTAGATTGATAAGAATCAATATCAAACTCGGCGTTAATTACTACTGAAGAATCATTGCCATATTCATTTGCAATCTTCTCAACAGCATCATAAGCAAAGTAATTTTTGATGGTCTGCTTGCCCTGTTCCCCATCTCCTACTCCAATAATGCCGAATCCCATTACACCAGCGCCATCTGGCAACTCTTCCTTGTGGGCATAATCGATTACAAATTGTTCTTTGTTGTTCTTCCCTTTAAACTTTGTGACCTTTACAGGTTTCTCGGGAACCATTCCAAACTGATTCAGCTGATAAATAACGTTAGTTGGAGAAGTTTTTGCATTCAATCCAATGCTGCGATAAGGCTTCTCGGATCCGGTAGTTCCTTGTCGATAAGAATTCTCTTGTGTCTTATCAAATCCTACGATAATGCCTTCAATTTTTACAGAACCTCGTGTTTGTTGTAATTCAGTTGTCATTTATATGTATCTCCCTTATTTTTTAATTTTTGTTTGTGTGAATCCTAATATGTGTCGCTGTTATAAGGGAGGACTTCTCAGCTTATCCTGGATGCTAATCACCACCTTTAAATAATAAACATCTTGATAACTACTTAATACTCGTTATATGTCATCGTGCCGAAGCACGTTGTTTTTAACCTAGATCATTCTCTCGATTCCTTACTCATGCTCTGTTATACAAGCACAGATTCTTGATAAAACTATTATTTGATTACGTTTCATCGCCTCACTTCCAACTTCTACTTCATATTATCACCTCTCCATACTACTGTCAACAGTTTTATTATCTTTGTTTATTAATAATGTTTCAAGCTGAATTTTTGGTTCAGCTTGCCGTACACTCCTGCTGTTATAGGTCACGCACAAATTTCATGAAGCGAATGCCTACAGGCTTATTGCTATGTATCTCATATATGGATACCGGATCGGTTATCATGAGTTTGGAGATTTTAGCATCAGTCAAAGGCTGATAAAATAATTGCTCTAGTGCTTGCTTTTTATTGATGTTAAAATCGGCTACAAATTGATCCTGAGTATACGTGCGACTTTTTAAAGTTTGTAGTCTTGACCTATCCACATACATGTAAATTTCTTTACCATCTAATCCTCGGCAGCAACGCACCAGCATCTCCTGCTCAGTTGCATCTTTAAATGTAAATCGTATTGCATTGACTAATTCGATGGCAGACTTATTAATTTCTAGTGCCGTTAAAATATGATCCATTATATTATCTCTATCCCCTCTCAAGGTGCACTTAATCATTGATGTTAACAATGTCTTAACATCTGGTGTAATCTTCCTATATGTAATTCTAAGTTGTTTACACGTTTGCGACAACTATAAAGACTTTCCGACTATTATTTGTTGACATTTGCTATATATTAGAAATGTATGAAAACAATGTCGGTATGTGTCGAATAACGAACTAGAACATTTGTTCTTATTTATTAAGGTTATTATAAGATCATTTGTATAACTTTACAAGTCATATATTATATTTTATTTTAAATATGTTTATGTATTTAGGAGAAGCGCTTTAATTGAGTAACCTCTCCACATATTCTTTCAGTGCTTTGATCCTGGATGCTGCCACAGGAATAATGTGATTCGGATTGAAATAATAAATTAGTCTTTCTTTAAAATCAATCTTCACTTCGTCCTGCTGTAGGTTAGCAACAACGCCGCGATCTACTCTAAAAAACTCGGATTCTTGTGCTAACAATTCTGCGATTAGATCATTCGATGTACAAAGCACGTATTCACCTTCCGCAGTAACAAATACTGAACGATATTCACCGCTAATTTTCTCTGCTTTGCTGCATATAATTTCTCTTATATCTAAAAATTCTGGTGTGTCATAAATGATTTTCCCCTCTTTCTTTACAACTGGTACTGTTTTCATACTTTGATCCCTCTTTTTCTAAAGTTTATATTCCCCCTGCTTACTTATATTAACGTATAACAGAGGGAACAAGTTACTTAAATTATTTCAGCTCTTGCGGAACCTCTTCACTATGAAACAGCATCCAACTAGCAGCGCTGACAGCTCCAACAGAAATCAGTGTAAAAAAAGCGCCTGTAAAACTCATAAATTTCTTCATCTCTTCTCACCTCCTTTCAAGTTTAATCTAATGAGCATTATAGACTGCAGAAGCATTGCGACATTCAACACAGGATTGTTTATAAGCACTGCGATAACTATCACTATAAGTGATGCCCACTTGAAATAAATATGTTTGTTTTTGCCAACTCGTGTTTGCTTCTCAATATTGGAAGGAGCAAATATTAATGCTAATAGCACTGAAATAAGATTATAGTATATTGTATTGGATAATTGCATTGCTACATAAGGCGCACACAGACACATTGCCGTAGAAATAATAAAACATAATTCTGCAGACTTAAAATGAAACCCGCCCGACACCATTCTTAAACTCACAAACCCAGCGATAAAGATCAGTACCTCAGATCCGATGCCTAGTATATAACCTATAATAACACTGATTAATATGGGTACGATATTTGATAGTATGAACTTAACTGCATATCTAGTTACATCATAAGAGGGCATTTCATCGGCGTATCTTTTTAGCAATTTTTCGCTAATTTTTATTGAATTAAATTCAATGAATTTAATCATTACCTGAAGCCTCTTTTCTTATGCCAATATATATAATCAGGGCTGCAAAAGATGACCAAAAGATAGTTCCAATTATAAAATTGTTCATATTTAAAGCGGTGCTCGCAATAGCAATTCCAAAAGCCGATGTCATTAAAAGCAAAGCGTTTGAGATAGTTAATTTAACTTTTTGTTTTCCATAAGGAATGAATGTATACCAAAGCTTCTTTTTTCTTAGAAAAACACTGAGGCATAATATTAGCAAGTCGGTTGTTAGTTGAAATGAATATCGAAGATGATCGTTATTTTTAATCTCTGCAAGAGTTAAGTTCGCAATGTTTCCCACAGAAGCTACAGTTATGCCCTGCATTACTAGCACCACGATAAATGTTGTTGCAACCACATAGAATGAGTGTAGCATCGGTAATTTGAAAAGTATGATTAAAAATAAAATCATTGCCGACATATTTAGCAGTGGTGAAATTGGAGATAATGCATCAGATGTACTATAAAAAAAGGTTCCTAGTGAGATTGTCGTAACCGCAATACCAACTTCTTTCCAGTAATCTCTAAGGTCGATTCTAAACAATCCAAAGGCAAAGAAGAAAAGAATAAATCCCTCAATCATTGACATTGTTACATAGATTATCGCATCTAACATTCGCCTATCCCCTTATATGTATT
Source organism: Paenibacillus sp. JSM ZJ436 (assembly GCF_044383795.1). Taxonomy (NCBI): domain Bacteria; kingdom Bacillati; phylum Bacillota; class Bacilli; order Caryophanales; family Paenibacillaceae; genus Paenibacillus; species Paenibacillus sp. JSM ZJ436. The sequence continues at coordinate 168,894 of NZ_JBISEO010000004.1, read as the reverse complement.
GTTATCTAACAAACATAATAAAACTTATATTGATAATATATCACGGTAAAATATTCCTGTCAACAAAAAAAAGAATAAGTTTTTCAACTTATTCTATCTCACCGTAATACTTCAATATAGTATCAACATTCAGAAACTCTTTGCGCAACCTAGTGGTATTGTAGCTGCTTGGCTTATCATTGATTCTGGATATGTTAAAATGCTCACACACCTGATCAATCTCATTTTTGGACAATTTATTATTCACCTTATACAACCTGCTTGCCATATATAGCATCCCTGAGTTACGGATATTCGATCCTGTTAGATAATCCCAGCCAAACCATTGGGCTACTTTCTTTAGTTTTCGTAGAATTAAATAATGGTCAGCTCTTTCATTACCCTTTGTATTCAATTGTGTATTTTTAAATACATACTTACTTTCAACGAGTTTGGCTGTTGGAGCTTTTATGTTCTCACTTGGATTGCCATTGTTTTTATAATATATGTCCTCTTTGTCTGCCTTTATTAATAAAGTGATTAATTCTTGAGATACCTTTATCTGTCTTACTAAAGTCTCATTCTCGCTTATATCATCATGTAAGGTCAAAATGCAATTTTCAATATCTACATCTTTCATAGTTAGATTCAAAATTTCTGAATACTTTTTACCAGATACTCCTTCAAACACACATCTTAAAATACCTGCATCTTGAGCGTTGAAGAGATCTGCTTCTAAAGTCTGAATTTCTGACAGCGTAAATATTGTCTTACGTGACTTATCAATGAATTTAGAATAGAACTCATCTGGAACCACCAATAAAGGGTTAAGATTATTCGTCCTTAGATCCTGCTCTATTGCCCATCGGATATATAGTTGAATTGTACACACATAAGACATAGCTGAACTCAATGAGCCAGGACTCAAGTAATGCATCAATCTTTCTATTTCATAGAGATTAAAATCGTACAGGTCTTTGCCGTTTCTCTTCTCAGATGAACTCGCTTTAACCAGTAACCTATGATACGCATCATAAGTGTTCGAACTAAAATTTTTCAAAAACCTTTCTTTCTGTTCTGGATTATATAATTTTTGATGATAGATACGATTTGACATTCTTCTCCACCTTTAACTACTGAAATGGTTTATCACCCTGTGTCTTGTTTTGCGATTATTAATGCCTCTTTTGTCATTAAGGATTTCCAGCAATTTAGGATCATTAAAATCAATCTTGTCAATGTGTTTCTTGATTTCACTTAATTCAATATCGTTGTCATAAAGTTTTTTAGCAATTTGTACGTAAGCAATAAACATCAATGGATGATTAATATAGGTATGTCTATACTCATTTGGATTATTTCTAAATTCTTCAACATAAGATCCCACCAAATAATCGAAGAAATTAACCAAGTATTTCGAAATTTGTTTTGCCTCAATTTTAGTTTGCGGATTCCAAATCTCACCTATTGCATATGATAAGACATCGAATGTGGTTAATTGACCTGCTAATTCGCTTACCTTTGCAGAAGAAGCTATTTTACCTGTTAGTTCAGACTTTAGTTGCAGGTCTCTCACAACTATATCCGATTGTTTTTCTGATTTCAATTCTTTTAAACGCTGCTGCTTAACTACATTTATCGTGTTGATTTGTCCAAAGTATTTCTTAGCTGTTTCCGAGTCATAAGAGCGGATAGACAAGATCATCTCCAGGTCTAGGTTAGGATTGATGGCGACAGCTCTAACGCCAGCCTGAAGCCTGTGAAAGCCATCTAGAATAGATATAACCGCACCTTCATTAATGGTTAAAGTCTTATTCTTGTCGTCATAATCAATAGGCTCTATTTCCGTTGAGTATACGTTTAACGTAATCATATCAGCCAAATAAGTCTCTTTGATCATGTTCTGTGCAATATCTGCCACGCTCTTTTTATTTACATCTGGAACTGGTACTACACCATCCTTGCTCCTTACGTATTTCGCACTCCGTTGAGTATCATAGTCGTAAATAATAAGCTGCGAATGAAACATGTTGACCAATTGAACCATAGATATTTTAGTTATAAAGTTTTCATAATCTAGCATCTGAACATATTCAAGCGTCAGAGGTAACTTTATTTCATTGTCTTCATTATTCTCTTTCACATGTTCTTTCGCTCTTGTTATTTCATTATCCGTAAAAAAATCATAAGGCGAAACCGCATTTTCTTGAGTTGTTTGGTATAATGCCAGACTAAGCAAGCAAAGCGTTGAAGCATCCATTTCACTCAATGCAGAACTATCATTTGCAACTTGTTGTAATATAGCTTCTGACATGTTGTATTCAAACAACGATTGATTCACTTCCTCAATCATTTTTCTTTTTGGCTTTATTGTATTTAGCACTTTAACAATATTGCTTTCAAGTACCTGACGATCTTTCTTCATGTTTTTCCACCTCTCTATATCCATTAGCAAGTTACTTTAAGTATACACAAATATATAAAAAAATAATACACAACTCACCAAAAAAAGGTTGAGCTATGTATTATTAAGGGCATTTCCCTATTATTATTTTCATTTAATTATAATACTACTGTGTTGTTGATTTGGTCAAATATTCGATAACCACTCACTTTAAAATTCTTCAAAGATTCAACGTTGTCAGAAGCTATTGATGTATTCTTCCAGGTCTCACATTTTGAAATTATGTCGTAATCAACCATTACCTGTATCACGTATCTTTTAATGATCAACAAATCCTTTTGTGTTATTTGAACTATTCTGCTACTATATAATCGTCTAATGAAGTGTTGTTAGATGAAGCAATGATACCATTATCGTATCAACTTAACCCAAATTATAATTTGTTATTTGAATTGTGTCAATCACTATTTTTATTCTTTTGGAGGAATTTTTATGTTTGTGGTTGATATCTGCCTTAAGCAAATTATTCAAGAAAGAGGAATATCAGAAAGAGAGTTGTCCAGAAGAACCGGAATCAGGCAGCCAACCATTAATGCTATGTGTAACAATCAGTCTTCTTCTATCCCACTGAAAAACCTGGCGAATATATGCGGAATTTTAGAATGTGATATATCTGATGTACTCAAATTACGCAATGCATAACAAATAAAAAGAGACCATAATGAGCTTGTCCATCGCTCAACTTGGTCTCTTTTAGGTGACTAAACAAACCACACTTATCACCTCAATATTTTTAATTGTTAATCTATTTCTTATATATTAGAAGCTAATTCCACATTGAATCATACAAGCCCTATCAATCATCCAAGCCATATCAGAAGGAATTTCTGTCACTTTATACATTAGTTTATTTTTATCTATAGTTACAAGCTGCTCCATCAAAACTGTGCTATCATCTTCCAGACCAACCTCATTTGCTTTTAGACTCACATGAGTAGGTAGAGATCTCTTAGTTCTGCTGGTGGTCATAGGGGCAACCGATGCTGTTGGAGCAAATTTGTTACCAATATCATTTTGAACAATACACACTGGTCTTACACCTCCCTGCTCGCTTCCACTGCGCTGGCCCAGATCCGCAATCCAAACCTCTAGTCTTTTTACCATTTTGTTCTCTGTTTTCACCGCTGTCATTGTGCTCATAGTATGTACACTCTCCTTCAAACTATTATTATATGTTAGTTGTTTTAGTATTATTACCTTTATAATAGTATTATAAACAAAAATATAAGTATTAACAACAGGAACTTTTGTTCTATTTGAAAAAGTCAATACTTTTAAGTTCCCTACTAAAATCCCCATTTTTTAGGAATAAAGTGTTGACAAATTGGATAAACATGTAATACATAAAAGGAGGCTGATTTATTTAATGAACCGAAAAGATGAATGGAGTTACGAAGAAGATCTTCTGCTGGCTCAAACTGTCCTACAACACATTGAAAGTGGTAGTACCCAACTAAACGCTTTCGAAGAGGCTGGGTCTAAATTAAGGCGTACTGCCGCTGCTTGTGGGTTCCGCTGGAATGGTGCTGTAAGAAAGCAATATGAGTCAGACATACGTACTGCTAAAGCCAATAAGCGTACTAAGAAATTGAACTTAACTCGTAACATTCATAGGCAACCTGACAACGAGGATAATCAAACACCCTTTGATCAGGTTATCTCAACCTTGCTTATAATTAAACAAGAATACACAAATATGAAACAAGAAATCGACAAAATGAGGGAAGAATTAGAGCGCTTATCTGACCAAGCTGATGCGAATGCGAATCCGTCACCTGCAGAAGATATCCAGAATCTGCTTCAAATCATTCAACGTGCCGAGAAATTAGGAATGTTTGATAAAATGAAAGCAAAAGAAAAACCTACCGCATAGGGTAGGTTTCTTTGTTTTAATGAAATCTATATTTGATCATGTTATGTTTAATTATTTTCATCTGAATTATCGTTCCACTCATCCTTGTTGTATACCATATACTCCATGTATGCCATGTTCTGATAGTAAGCCAGCGTCCAACAATGCTTGGCGTTTACCTGCAAACACTGAGCCATCTCTGTAATTTCATCGTCAGTCAGCGCTCTCATTTGATTGATCGTGTACAACTCAGCCATTCTTTGATGTACAGGCAATACCGATTGTGTGTTATTCATTTATCATCTCTCCCTTAGTTCTGATAATAAAGTATATGCACAATCGATTGTGATATTGCCTGTCCTATTGTGATTACAATTAATTATTTATCTGATTAATTACTACGCTGCCACACATCTTCAACAGTCCACCTCTTGGAGACTCCTTTTAACTCTGCTTGCTGGTTAATGTAATCCACTATCACATATGCTGCTTGTAGATTAGGGAGCGTCTTACCCTTGATCAGATTAGTCACAGTGTTCCTATGCACTCCCCACAAGGTCGATAATTCCTCATTGCTTACGTCTAATCCCAGGTCAATTAGAATTGATGCTATATAACACTTAATCTTCATAGAAAAATCCCTCCCATATAATATATTTCTCATGGGAGAGATTTAATCCTTTATTGAATTTTTATAACTATTCAAGGGTATATCATACTGCTATTTACTTAATTAATCTCACTAGCATTTTCAATTAACAGCTTTTCACATACAACATAATCATTAACTTCGATTACCGTTTCAATAAACATATTCATCTCTTCAATACTGTCAAACCATTCATAACAATTAAAACCTGGTCCTACGTAGGTCAGCAAATATCTGTTTATGACATTCACCTCCTTTCTAAAAGAAACAGTCATTTCATCAACTTTTCAATTTCTATTAATTTGGTTTCGCATTCATCGTCTGACCATTCTGCCAATACAAAGTCTTCAATTCCATACTCTTGTAAAATTTCACGAGCGGATTTCTCTTTGTAAAAATCATTAAACTCCACAGCTCCATCACTTCATTTGTTATCATAGAATAAACCTTTTACGAACTTACACGCTTCAACGCTCTATCTTCCTCATAATACTTTGCTGCCTTCCTTAACTCGATCCACTCTCCAGCGGAGTCCTGAAGCATCAATTTACGCTCTCTAAGCACTCCTCGCTTAAACACGATACACTGCCCCTGTCGAGCGATTAAACACTTCTACGAAGGCTTTAGAAGCCGATGTTAACTGATACACTCTATCCAGTTTGACATTCTCCATATCTATTTGATATGAGATTCTTGGGTAATCCAAAGTAATCTCTGGAAGTTGACCAAGCTAATCCGTATGTCCTACGGTAATTTAGGTTTATGTTACTCTTTCTTAATATTCTTCGCTGCGTTTATATCTGCGTTATCTTCGTGCCCACAACCCACACATTTAAACGTTGCCTGGTTTGGTCTGTTTTCTTTCGCCACATAACCACAACTATTGCATGTTTGAGATGTGTACTTTGGATCGACAGCGATAATTATTCGTCCATACCAGTTTGCTTTGTATTCGAGCATTGTCCTGAACCTAGCCCAAGATGCATCGGCAATACTTTTAGCTAAATTGTGATTCTTAATCATATTTGACACTTGCAAATCTTCGATGCTGATTGTTTGGTTTTCACGAATCAGTTTAGTGGAGAGTTTTTGCAAGTAATCGTTACGACAATTAGTTATTCGCTCGTGCAACCTTGCCAGTTCTGCTTTGTTTCTCTGATAGTTAAAGCAATCGTTTAACTTTTTATTTTCTTTTTTTGCTTTCTCTTGCTTGCGAGAAAGAGAGCGTTGAACTTTTATCAATTGTTTTTCATATTTCCTCAAATATTTAGGATTCTCAAAGAACTCGCCATCAGAGGAGATTGCAAAATATTTTGTTCCAAGATCAAGACCAATGTGATTACCGATGTATGGCAACTTTTTTGCTTCTGTTTCAGTCAAAATAGAGACAAAGTACTTTCCTGAAGGATTGCGTCTAACAGTAGCACTAATAATTTTCCCGTTAACTTCTTTGCTTTTTGCGAATTTAACAAGTCCAAGTTTTGGAAGTTTCAGTTTATTATCAACAATTGCAATATTCATTTTTGACGTATATGACTGACTGGACTTCCGTTTTGACTTGAACTTAGGAAACTGGTTCTGCTTCCTGAAAAATCGAGAATATGCATCATCCAAATCCTTTAATGAGGACTGTAATGCCGTTGACTCTGCTTCTTTTAACCATAATAAATCTTTCTTCAACTTTGTCAAATCAGCAGAACATGCATTATAATTCATCGTTTTGTTTTCTGTTCTATAAAAATCTTTACGTTTAGCAAGATAGTGATTGAAGACATAACGACAGCAGCCGATTGTTTTATTGATTATAGTCTGTTGTTCTTGGTTGGGATAGATTCGAAACTTATGAGCTTTGTGTATTTTCATCTTATTCACCTTATTCTCCTTGATTTCTAATATATTTTTTCACTTTGCCTAGAGAGACAAACCCTACTTTTACCACAAAGTTCGTATTCGTCCACATGGAGGGTTGGGCGGATATTAAAATGGTATTTGTGAATGCCAAATATACATCATCGCTCCATTACTACGGCCTTGCTGCTGGATTGACTCAACTACCTCATTGTTGATTACGATGTCGTATGTATTCATGTATTTAATCTCCTCTACATTATATTATATAATTAATAATTTGTATATGTTTATTTTTTAAGAAATTGTGATTACGTCTTCCGTTGTTTCGGCGTGATCCATAGCATCACTTTCCTCGATGAACAGTGCTGCAAACCGTTTGTCGCTAGTGTAAACTTTACCTCTGATCTCATACCAGTCATAACGAAGATAATTCATAGTTCCCTTTTCAACAATTGCATACATAGTTATCTCTCCTTATTTCCTTTTTTTGATTACACGTACCGCTTTGTATTCATATTCAACTTGATAATATTTATGACATTTGTAGCAACGATGTTCGCTTTTACCTACCCACTACAGTGGATGTATCTTCATTGGTATTGCAATAGGGGCAGATACTAATATCAATCTCTTGTGACATGTGAATACCTCCGTTTCCTGGTATCAGGGACTTATTTCGTTGGCTTTTTTGTAACATATATATTTTTATACAGTTTACTATTTGTTTGCTCCTTTGCGGCATTAATTGCAGACTCTGAACACATTTTTCACTCACCCCTTTATCGAATAAAGTACTTCTTTGATTAAAATACAATCTCTTTTTCATATACATCCTGCCTATGACAATTAGGGCAAGTGGCATCAATAGTGTGAACATCTTCGAACTCAATTTGACAGTGCTCGCAAACCCAGATCACATTTCTTTTAATCATTTTTGATCTTCCTTTCTTGATAAAGAATCTTTTAATAATATCTTTGCAATATCATCCATTTTCGTTTTGAATTCATGATTTGATTCATATTCCTTACACGCAACCCATATAGTTTTAAGTAGAAGTCTTTGAGCTTTTTCTTTAGTATGACGATAGCCCACGATGCCATTGGTTACCTCGGTAACGACATTATCAACGTCTGCAAATGTTATTCTATTCAATTCATATTCTCTCCTATCCGATCAAATAATCTTTTCATAAACTCATTCTTCGCAGCCATTGCGCACCTGCTGTATTCTGGTATCGGCAATCATATCAATTCGACGATGTGCCCAATATCTCATACGCTCCAATTCATCCAAGTCCTTTGATATACTCAATCTTGCTATATTTCCTTGTAACATATCCTTTTCATTGTTCAGCGTTCTTTCGTCCACCCTACACCCTCCTTCGCTATATTCGTCCATTGCCCTTCAAAAATCTAAGTGAAATATTCATTTGACTATGAATATTCTGCAATTTCAATAATTTCCTGAAGCTCAACCTCTGAAACTGCGGAGCCGAAAATAGTAAAGCCTGCATTTTTATAACTTTCAACATCTTCGTAGTTACAAACCACAATATCATTTTCATCAGTCATGACATATCTGGTTCTATTCATATCAGGCTCCTTGTAATCGGCGTATAACGAAATTTTGTTTCTCAAGTTATTGTCAAGAACCACCGTTTTGATTAACTTATTTCTGAATTTCATCATCTTCATCTCATCATGAAAACATAGTTTTATTAAGATACTGCTACAGGCTGCTTAATGGATTTTACGAACAACAGAGACCCATCTTCTTCGCACATGGCCTTGAACTTCAACATCTGATCTTCTCTTGGTAGTTTATATGTATTCACCACTAGTCGACCAAACACCTTCTCAATGACAGTCACTTCGTACACTGTTATCACCTCGCTATTTGATTAAATAAAGTATATCACACTTAAATTAGTTTGTATATGTTTATTTGTTTGTTACGCCAGAAATTAATCTGGCTCATTCGATTTGTCGAGAAGAGGTTTATGATATAATTCCTCCGCTTTCTTTCTGGCGTTTACTGCATCTTCCTTGTGTATAAAATACCCTAGATTAATACTCTTACCCTTAATACCAATGTATGCTTGCCATTTATTCCGAGCTACAACCCAGGTTACACCTTTGTGCCCACTTTTATTACCTTTGTGTAATTTTGCTTTTAATGCTGTCAGGCGAGTGCCATCAACACTATCTCTTTTAACATGCTCCAGCACCTTTTGATCTCGTTTTTCGACTTTCTTACACCCACAACTTTTATAGTGTCCTGCCTTTAAACTGCTACTAGCAACATAAATAATTTTATTGCAACTACATCGGCATTCCCACAACAAGGTATTATACTTATTGCGCTGATCACTTAAACATATTACCTCTAACTCATCAAATTGTTGCCCCGTCAGATCAATCCTTTTCGGCAATTTCATACACCTCAAATCGACTTTTTAGCCACAGTGGCCGCCCCTCGAACATTGCATCCGGCTTAATAGCAGATCCTTTGTATCCCTCTCTCAAGGATGCCTTAGCAGATTTAGTCACATTTTGCTGCGTAGTACCCGTCCGACGAGCAACCCACGCAGCCCCAACGTATTCAAGCGGCGGTGCTACTTTACCAGCATCACGCCAACAGGATTGTCCCAGTTACACGCTTCTGATTCATCCGTAGTCTCACTGTTAATCACTTCCCATGTCACCAGGTAAGTGTTGTTCTCGACATCTACGGCTTCAGCAATATACATTTGTCCATCGTCACTAACATGCGGATCTTGTAATGTTTTCAGAGTCTTACCTTCTACCTCTACCACTGTGGAGTTTGTTTTATTCAGCTCATTAAATGTTTTCATTGATATCGCTCCTTTTTTTTGTTTGGTTCCGTGTCATCTCTTGCTGTAATTAAATAATACCACATAAGGTTGTGTTACACAACCCCTAATTTAAGAAATTATAATAAAAAGCCGTCCAATTTGAACGGCGCAAGCATAACTCTATTTGATACGTTCTACTTTAACTCGATCATCCATATCCTCTACCTGCATATAGTAACTTGATCCATCCTTATAAATAATTACATCAGGACGATAGGAGTAGTGATAATCATATTTGTATTCAACCTGTTTCCATATTTGACCGTTACTCAAAACATATAGGTTATCTTCATCATATCCTTCAAAATCATCGTCAATTTTTGACTCAATCACGTTTTGCCCTGGAGATGCGTGAGTCGAGTATTGATTAGGCGTATCTAATACAGCCGTTGGTATTTTTACATCTACAAAGCCTTCTGAAAATGGGCCAACATCATAAGGATTAAATCTAATCACTATACCTTCGTTATAAAAATAGAAACTTGTGTCATTGCTAAGAGGATATTCATCGATACTTTCTTCAAATATATTCCTTCCTTTGTGATACATAGCACTTAAGGCATGACTGATGCCTCCATGCAGATTATATATTCTCTGATCAGACCCAGCCACATTGTTTAACATGATTCTATTCCCAGTGGAAATGTCAAAGTTATAAGTTGTTGAGAAATACAGTGAGTGGACGCCACCAGTGTTTACGTCATTAGTGTATACCACTGAAATTAGACCATTGTTGTTGTACTTGGTGCTTGCCATTGTCTGGAACCAATATGATTTTGATTCAGATTTCTGTTCTCTATCGTGCTTTGCCGCAATCACTGCATGCACCTTTAAGGCTTTATTAATCCTTTCTGCAATTTTTGCATCTATGCCACTCACCTGCACGTACTGTTGCCCTTTGTAAGTATGTACACTAGTTTTAACCTTGGTAGCAGCTTCAGCAGTCCAGGAGGGTAATGAGATACTTAACATGAGGCAAAACAACAACGTTAAAGATACGAGCTTTTTCATTCATCTCTCTCCTTTGAATATAAGTAAATGCATCACAAAAAGAGCAGCCTATTGACTACTCCTTTATAATCTTATGCCAAGCATCTTCAATTGCTTGTTCTGGGCTTCCACATCCATCGGATGAAACAGATCTTTTACCTGTCTCCCAATCTTCTAGGTAGCATTTGTGATAGCCTGTGGTTTTCACATAAGCAATGTATTCCCGACCATCAAGAGTTAACACATAAGTTTTTGCACCAGCCATTTGAACAATACTTTGACTTATATTTAACATGTTATCACCTCCAATATTAACAGGATAATTTTAACATCTGCTGCCTGTTATGTACAAGATGAAATCAGAGTTTAACTTAAATGTCAAAATCATTATATTTATTAAATCAATAACAATGCAGAAAATACAATTAAAACCACTACGCCAACAATAGCCAATGAATTAATAATGTCAGCAGTTACATCGTTAAATGTTTTAATCTTTTCTTCTCTCACACTCATGATTGTATTGCCATGGGAATCTCTATATTTGATCACTGTCTTCATGATTCATGCTCCTTTCTTAAAGAAATAACTGTTTTATCATCTTCTTTATTTAAAAACATGATCATGTCTGCCTGGAACATCCTCAAGATGGAAGTAAGAATAAGTCTCTGCGAGGATATCTTTAATTTCAACCTTTTGACGCTCTACAAAGTTTTTGTACAATTCAACATCGAGAATCCCCTCACTGACCAAATTAGAAGCAAACTCCATTCTTGCTACAATCTCAGCCATCTCATTACCCATCGATTTAACTTTGTTTCTTGCGTATCCAGTACAATTAATCTCTTTATTGGTTTCTTCCATGTTAATACGTTTCATTATTCATCTCTCCTTTGGTTTTGTAGTTATTTTCGAAATGTTGAAGCATGGTGTCTAATAGTTCTAAGGGAACTTCTTGTTTGACGACAATTCTCAAGAAGCTTTCTACCAATTCTTTTTTCTTTGAATTCATTGTCAAGTCATATATGTTACCTTCGGTGTGCTTTGATATATTGATGTTAAATTTATCGTTCTCTCCTAACTCCTTAGTGAAATATTCTTTTGATACATTAGGAAATATATCAACAATTTGCTCCAACCTTTTCTCTGGAATCTGACTGCTTCGAATGTACATCGAGATGTTGGCTCGATTAATACCCATTCTTTTCGCTAACTCCGCTCTGGTCATATTGTAAGTACTCAAAATATAATCTAGGCCAATCATTGATATAATCCCCTCCAGGTTGAAATTATTGGCTACCTTCTACTTACCATACCTCTATTATCTACTTTGTATTTAGATCCATATTCATGCGATGGACGTTCTTCCTTATAGTCGCTTTCATTGTCAGTAGCATTACTGACTAAAATAGATTTGATGTTCTTTAATTTTGACTTAAGATTTTCGTTTTCATTCTTATATTTACTTATAATTTTATTTAGTTTTGATATTTTTTCATTTGCAATTCTCAATTCATACTTGTGTTCAACTAACTGTGTCTCACTATCAATTAATTTTTCATGGAGTTTATTTATGTTGTTGATATTTTGTTCAAGAATTGTTAACTGTTCATTCATATCGTTCAAACTTTCTTTGTTATCACATGCCACCTCTATCTCCTCTGGAACATTGTTCGCATATTCTTCTGACTCTTGATTCAAATACACAATATTGTTTTTGATAATATATTTCTCTAAACTTCCAAACTTTTTCTCTATTGAATTAACTTTAAAATACACATTTTGCGGTTTTCTGTTAAGTTCTTTTGCTGCTTCTTTTACCGCTGACATTCTATTAGTTCCTTTTTCAGTTTCACGATCCAGGATTTTTGTTAGTTTAACTATTTCGGAATCAGACCACTGACCAACCACTATATCTTTCTGCTCTTTGGTTGATTCATTCTCGATATCAAGGAGATATCTCCTTACTTCTGCAGCTACTTCACTATCTCTCAAAAGCATACCAATACGTAGAACTGCTCTTCTAGTTAAAAGTTTTACTACAAACTGTCCTGGAGACAAGGCTTTTTGCAACTTGCCAAAAGCCTCATTTTTGCTTGTAATGGTGTGGATACCATCATCCACAAACTCTTTTTTGTGCCTCGCTAATATACTACCGATCGCACTATAATCAACTTCATAAAACTCAGAAACAGTTTTGATTGTCATGTGCTCTCCATCTGGCAACAAAACTAACTCTTTAACCTTGTCTAGAACTCCCGTACGATCTATGTATTGATTTCTAATGTTTTTACTTTCAATAAACACCTCGGATTTAAGTGCTACACTCATTTTTTATAATCTCCTTTTAAATATATTAATGTTTTGGTAACATCGTTGTTTCTATAATCTACAAAATCATACCCATAAAGTGTGCATCATCCAGCGAACTAATCAAACCGTCAAAGTCTTCTGATGGGCCGAGCATATCAGCGATTGCATAAACAGTTTCAATTGATACACCGTATTCATCTGCTAGTTCATTCAAATATTCTTTCCTACTGTTATAACCGTGCTCCTGGTAAACGTTATTCATTTGTTCTCATCTCCTTGATATGTATTCTTGCTATACTGATAATTATAAGTGCTTATTCATTAATGTCAATATTAAATTATGTTTATTTAATAAACTGATCTCACAATGACAAAAGTCCAAGCAGACAAACAAAGTGAATACATAATAACATTCTCCATCGTCAACTTATCTTTAATAAATTTCATATTAATCTTCCACCTTCCTGGATCTAAAATATGTTGACTGTTATATGTCTATTTCAATTTCAAATCTACAGATTAGTCTTAGCAAAGTGTCGATATTTAGGGACAACCGCACTTACTGAGTCTGAAATTTTAGCGTGTACCAGGTCAAACACGGCAGCACACTTGGAGTTCATACAATCAAGGGATATAGCATAATTGTAACCAGATCCTTCACCTGCTACGGTCTCCCAGTCTGCACCAGTGTAACCTATGTTTAAACTTAGCTCTGAGTCACAGTAAGGGCATTTGAGATTCTTTTTAGTCATCATCGATCATCCTTTCCAGAACGCCATAGTGTTGGCTGTTATATGAGATATTACGTTTCCCAAGTTATTATAAAAGTAACCTTTCATTCTGAAAATATGCTATGTGGGCATTAATCAAGTCCGAAATTTCAAACTCTGACTCATTGCCACAGCCAGACACAAAGCAAACTCCTAGGGCTGTTGGGTTGTCCTTGGATGCGTTTAACCTATCTGCACATGTGGGACATACATAATAAATCGTATCGCCTTCCTCATTCTCATATTGATCATCAAACCTTACACATATGAGCTCCTCAACATCTTCTAGCTTCCCATCCATTGCATCCTGAATCTGCTCGGAATTAAGTCCTGCTGTCTCTAATTTGACTTGTATAGCTTTCTGCTCATTGACTGTTAGTTGATTGATATACATGGTTTATCGTCCTTTCTATGTATCTTATTTTTTGTGTGTATGTTTACTTCATTGAAGCTCTGTACATGAATAACACCGTTTGCTTTCCTCTATGGCTCTGCCTTGCTCATTGACCGTGTAGGTGAGTGCTGAAAGCTCATCACACGTATAACACTTACCATAACCCTGTATCTGCTTATATGGTGCGGTATAAACTGTGTTAGTTGCTTCTGTATGCATCATCGTTTGTCATCACCTCGTTATTTTAAATTCAGATAGAGAGAATATCTTCAAATTGATTTTCTCTCTATCTAATTATTCATTAGGACGCTGTTCTATATGGCATTACAAGAGCGGTATGATTGATCATAAACGGTGAGGCTACTCCAGTGAGTTTAAAAACTACATCTGAACTATCAGCCCTTTGAACTGCTTCTAATATGTATTCAAGGTTTGCGCTTATTGCAATATTTTCACCTGTAATGATTGTGTCTAGTTCTGTTACAAGTGAATTCTTATCAGTTTCTCCGAAAAGAGAAGCCTTTCCATCGACAATATTCAATTTTACTATTTTTGTTTTTGAAGTAACTACATCTTTCATTATCTTCAACTCTTCAATTAAAGTAGATTTATTTATTTTCACCTCTGTTGTAAAGTTTTGAGGAATGATCCTGTCAACGTTTGGATAGATTCCTTCCATCAAACGTATTTCCATCTCAACGTTATCAAACAATACTTGAATGTAATTCCCTTCTTTGTCAACAGTGAAAACATATTCATCTTTAAAATTCTTATCTGTAAAAGCAGGTATTAGATTGATAGCATAAGAAGGAATAACAATGTCTTCATTGTAGTTGTTGGTTTCAATTTTGTTTAGGGCTATTCTGTGCCTATCTGTTGAAACTATGTTGTTACCTCTTATCAAAACCCCTTGAAGTACCGGAGTGCTTTCTGAGGTACTACAAGCATACGTAACATCTAACAGACTTTTAATGCTTGAGTTATTGAGTTTAAAAGCTTCTTTATTGTAGGTATGCCTTGCTTTCTTAGGATAAGCAGATACATCTAGACTTTCATAGTTAATCTTTCTTTTACCGCTGATAATTGATCCCTCGGTGATACTCATCTGATAATCATTCAATTTAGAAATCAACTTTACTGTATCGCGCGGCAGGATAGATGAGCCTTGTTCCAAAATTTCAAAATCCTTCAGTTTAACGTACACTGCTAATGCAATGTCTGTTGATGCAAGTATTACATTGTCATTCACTGCTTCAATCCTGATACTATCCAGAATCCGCATAGATGAATTTTTAGGAGCAACTTTCATAAGATTCTTAATTGCTGTTTGCAATTCCTTTGTATTGACAATGATTTTCATTTTTATTCCACCTTTATATGTATTTTTATTTACATCTTAAAATAAGCATTTCATTTTGATTAAGGTAATAGCGCCACACTCTCACCAGTTTGGATAAAGTATGCACGTTATAAGAATGTTACTGTGTGGTCATGCAATCCCTCCAAGGATTCCTTTGCTGCCTTTTCTCTCCATGCAAAGTAACGCTCTGGATCATTTACTCGTACACTCCCATTCTTCACTTCCTCAATACAAGCCATATCGCTATCCGCAAACCATTGTCTAGTTTTGATTATTGTCTCTTCTGTTAATTCCACTTTATTAAATTTCATATGTATTCAACTCCTATATTTTTATTTATTTAATCAAACAAGAATTTCATTTTGATCTAAGATGTATAGTTTTGTACATGCTGCTCTAATTTCTTCAGTGCTTCTGTATGGCCGATGAATCCATACAAGGAACAATTTTGATTTCTACTTGTTGTGTCATCCTGATTGTTGACAATGACTGAATAACCATTATTTGAACGTTCTAATATTATAGTCCTGTTTGCATCTGGAATCTGTCTTATGACTGTTTGCGGATACAATGCGTTATTATCCATCCAAGTCAGTACATTCATTAGATTCTGTTTTGCCTCATCCTTTGTGATGCCTTTAGCTGAAAAAGTTACCAATGAAGCTATATAAGATTTATTTTTGCCTATTACCGTATTATCTGGTTTGATAGTAATCTTCAAGTTAACATCCCCTTTTAAGCTTAAATAGAGAACACTTCATGTTATTTATCTCCTCTTTTATATTTCAATACTGATTTCTTACCGAGCTCATATGTATCAAATTCTCCGATGAAGTTCTTTTCTCCAGTATTCCAGTTTATTGAGTAAGCCTGAAAAGCCGTTCCCGTCTCATAAACTTGACCGACTACAACATCTTTCTTTTTAATAAGCATTGTTAATTCCTCCTATTATTTTGATCAAATCACTCTTTTAGTGACTTAATTTTCTAACCCCATAATACTTATAATCTGAATTAAAGCCATGAAATTTTAATTTGTATTCTCCTGTTGCATTGTACTCTGAAATGATTTTATTAACTTCCTCCTCATTGCTCACTTCAAAGTCCATATATTCGTTGCCAATCAGATCATACATAGTAGCTACTAACACTTTACGAATTCCAACATTATCAATTTGATTAACTTGATAATGTTTTAGCACTACGCTTTCGGCAACATCAATGACATGACGATCATGGGAATCAATCAGTGTAGCGACACGATACGGCTCATCGGTCAACATATCGAAATCAAAGGAAAATCCGAGAACTTTCAATTGAACATTATTTTTTACAACGATATCACCAACCATTAACATATGTGTTTCCTCCTTTAAAATTGACAATGACATGAGTATCTGATTCAGTTACAATACAATGTTACTCGATCCAGTACAGCGTTCCCGGCCTTGATGTATGTATCAACTTGTTAAATCAATTATACATCAAGGCCTTTAATATAGTCAAGTTTTTAATTATGTTTGTTTGTATCAAATTTAATTGATTCTCACTAGTGGCTGCTGTCCTACTGCCTAGATAGCATCAGTGATGATTATAAGCCGTATAGCGAACTGAGGTAATACATTCAGCCAACATATCAGAGAGATGATCAACCTTTTGGATCATGTTCATTTCTTCAAATTTCATCATTATAACCGCCTCCGGTTTATGTATTGTTTGTTGCTATATCCAATATTATAAACCAGAGTCAGTTACTTGTAAACTTGTTTTTTTATGTTTATTTAATTAATCTGTAATTAACTCATTATATTCTGTTTACCCCACCTGATCTGCGCTCTTCCTTCCTCATCTTTCTCCTTGGTCATAAGCATATCAAGTAAATTAAAATGTACGCCAAATTTATCATATAACTCCTCATCGTCAATATCTTGATTCTTCATAAACATGTTTAATTTTTCTTTAGTCAGTATTAGTCCTAACAGATTGCTTTCTATGCTGTTTTCATACGTGAAAAAGTGAACTTCTTTTTTATCCTCGGAATTATACCTTATGAATCTAAAGAAGTATTGCGACATCGTTGCATCGTTCCACGATAATTCTGGAATAATTACTTTATTCACGAACCCTATATTCATACTACTGCTCAAACTTTGCTGAGTACTTAACAAGATACCGTTCTCAGACGCTTTCAAGTTCTCTATGATCTCTTTTCTTTTGTTTAGTGTTACTTTGTCACCCGTGATAATAAATAATGGTCTATCGGAGAACCTGGAGCGAATAGCTGACGCATATGCATTAACTGTTTTAATGTGTCTTACGCCAATTGCTATATGCTCACTGTCCCAGTCCGCTATTTTATTCATTACATCTATATACTTGCTTGGTGTTTGTGTGCTTCTGTACTCTCTAATGGTTTGAGGCGCAGCGCAAACTTTAAGCATCAAATTTAATTGATTTAATATTTCTAGCATTCTATCTTTTCTTAAATTGCCAGTGCTTTTGAATAGATGTTTCATAGAATAAAACTCTTCAATAACTTTTTTATAAAGATCATATTCAGCAGAATTGAATTGACTTGTATTTTGAATTATTTTATATATCTTCTCGCCTCTTACTTCTTCAAATGTTCGTGTGATAATAGTCTTATCAATTAACTTTTTAAGTGTGTCAGCGTTATATATATCCTGTGTATGTTGACCAATTCCGAATACTGTTATCTTTTCAGGTATATGAGATTCTGAAAACAATCTATAGCCCTTATGATACGCTGGTATAGGTTTCATGTAGCAATCATTAGCTGTTTGATTCAATTTTGCCTTATCCATCTTATCAGGTTTATAAATGTATTTCGATTCACTCAACATATTGACACTGTTGTTGTACAATAATTCAAACTGTGTAGCGGCTTCTGCTATTGTATTTCTTGTCATTGTACCAGTCATCAAAGTTTTATATTTAACCTTCCTAAAGACGCTTAAAACGGCCTTTGTACGCTTAGAAACAGGACTAGAGATATTGTCTGCTTCATCAAGTATCAAAGCAACTTTATTTGATTGTATTTTGATGTATTTCCTCATTTGCTTTTGATACTTTGCGAGTAAATTCAAAGTAATAATAACAATTTGACCATGTTTAATATTTGAAATATCGCTCAGATTATTAATTCTGATATAGTCCATTTTGTAGTTTTGAAGTATTGTCTGCCAAGTATTATTGATTGCTATTGCTGCGGATACAATAAATACATTTCTAATATTGTTGTACTTTAATCTATATTGTAGATTAGCAATACCAGAAATAGACTTACCTGAACCTTGTCCCCATTGGATAAAACCGTACTGCTTTTGAAGTATCTTATTCGTATCTGCTTTTTGAATCTCATTTAATTTAATCTGTTCTGCTGTCTCATGGTCCGTAATGACTAATTCATCTAAGAATGATTTTACTTTAGGATCTAAATCCATATTTATAAACTGTTGAGACTGCTTTTCATATTGTTTAGTTTTTGAATCAGTTAGTTTTTTATATGTTTGATCTTCAAAGGGATAGCTACCCTGTATAATCATATCGTTGAAACTGATTTCTTTGATACCTGTAAACTTTGATAGATATAATTTGTTTTTATGAGAATATCCTTTCAACTTTAAACCATAATTAGTTTTAACAAGCTTGATAGAATCCATTTCTTTAATATGTTGGTTTTTAATTATTCGTTTCAAATAGGATAGTACTTTATTCTTTGTTAGTCTGACTTTCTCCCATTCATCATACTTCATTCCTTCCGGTTTTGCCTGTGTGTAATATCTGTTTACATACTCGGTACACTGGGCATAATTATTATTTATCTTTGGGTTACGCTTAATGTCATATAGATACTTTTTAACTTTACTTGAAAACTCATAGTTATCATTATTACTCTGAATCTGCTCTAAGAATAGTTTGCTTTTTATCTTCTCTTTTTCGGTTACAATTGGCTCTATGTATTTAGTATGAATTGATTCGCTCATTGCTGTGTTGAGTTCAATTTTATGAATGTCTGTGCTAAATGGCTTAACATGTGTTAACTGTTCGCTTTTCTTCTGAAAAAACATAATTTTAGTTTTGAAGTTTTCGACTCCAACAGATTTGAATACATCATGTGGTAAAGCAGCTTGATAGATAAAGTTGTATCTGCTGTTTACTTCTGAAATCATTCCACCATCTGAAAATTCGTCTGCTAAAAAAGAAAATGGAACTATCATGGCAAGCATCCCAGCAGGTTTCAAAAGCTCATGGGCCTTGACAACATAGTATAATTGGCTTAGATATTCATCTTTTCCCACTTTCCATTTAAGGTTAAACGGAGGATTTCCTAAAATTAGATCAAAAGAAACGCCAGGATCATAATTTCTAATGTCATCGGCAGTCATATGTATATCTGGATATAAATACTTCATAACTTTATATGCCTTAATATCAATCTCATTTGCATAAACGTTATTTTGATTTGGTATAAAGTTGAAAAAATTTCCCATACCAGCAGTTAAATCAGCAATTAAGTCATGAGGAGAAGGCTTGATACAATCTATTAAGAATTTGCATACATTATGAGGAGTAAAAAACTGGCCATTTTCGTGTTCTTTCTTTGCCTCTGTAAATGCGTGAAAGCTATCGTAATCATTGAATGATAATCCGTGCAA
Organism: Paenibacillus sp. JSM ZJ436; assembly: GCF_044383795.1. Classification (NCBI taxonomy): domain Bacteria; kingdom Bacillati; phylum Bacillota; class Bacilli; order Caryophanales; family Paenibacillaceae; genus Paenibacillus; species Paenibacillus sp. JSM ZJ436. The sequence continues at coordinate 148,718 of NZ_JBISEO010000004.1, read as the reverse complement.
ACCTCCATCACCTGTGTAAGTGTTGTACACATCACTTGAAGTAATCCCATATTTTTCAGTTAGGTTATTATCAATTACATGAATTATCTTCTCGTTTAAATCTTTGCGCTTATTTTGTGGGATTGTAATGTCTCGGATCTGATGTATCATGTTGTAAATACCTCCTACCGCTAAAGTAAAGTTTAGGAGTCAGAAATATATCTGACTCCATATGTATTAGTTACGCTGCATTAGACAAACAGTAAACTTTATTAAATTTCTCGGCGTATTGGTTAGAAGTAAACTCAATTTCAACTTTCCCGTTTTTGAACACCTTGATTGATTTAACTTTTGTGAAAGTCAATTCATGATTACCGAAAACTTTCTCATTCTTCTCATGTGCGATTTGAGTATATAGATTCTGCAGAGAATTATTCAAAGTAGTTGATCCATCTTCAAAATGTTGAATAGCTTTAAACAATTGATTAAGTTTATCTGTACTGTTGTAATGGATTCTTTCTTCTCCCCATTTTTTCCATGATGAATCAATATACAGGAACCCATCAAGTACAATTTTTTTACCTTTGCTTTCTGGTTTCTTCCAAGAAAAAGCATCACGTAATTTTTCCTTAATCTCTTGTTCTGCTTTCTCTTGGAAATTGTAGCCGCCTAACTGATCTTTGATTTCATCGATGATATTTTCATGTGTTACATCTATATCATATTTTTTCTGAATTTTATCATAATCAATTGTTACATTATATTTATTCATAAAGTAATAACAGATAGCAGATATAAACTTATCTTTCATCTTTTTAATTGTTTGCTTAATATCTCTAGGTTGCAAACTGTAACAATAAGCTGTTGAATATGCATCGAATTTTTGATCAATAACTAAGCTTTGCACATCTTGTAACTGAGTGATTAAGCTATTATGAATGTTTAATAGTTTCTTATATATTTCTTCTTGTGCTTTGCAGTATGTCGCATCTTCCGTATTCGTTTTTTGTTCGGCTGACATGTCAATATTATCAAACTTAGAAAACATATCATCAAATGAATTGTTATTCAATGTTTCTTCCTCCTGTTTATTATTTTCATTTTTGAAATCTTGATATATTACATTACTATGCTCTGTCTCACTCTCTTGTTCTGCTGTTTGCGGCTCAGTTTGTTGCTCAGTGGCTTCTAATGGCTTCTCAGAGCCTCTTAAACTGTTGGCTAGTGTAATAGTATCTTCTGATTGCTTTGCATACCAGAACCCTTTGCGACTCCATCTGAACCCGTTAGCCTTGAGTTGTTCGCGGATACCAACAGATGGGATATCGGCAAAGTACAGTTCAATGCCGTTGAGTTCTTCATTAAGTTTAACAGTAACATTAGATTCGTTTACTTGATCCGGTTGTTCTGGCTGCTCTGATTTATTGACGATTACTTCTTCTGTTGTCTCGATCTGTGGAGAATCTGAAACGGTTTGTTTTCGTGCTGTTTTCTTGAATACTGTTTTCTCCTGGTATTCTGTCACCTCTACAAATTCGATAACTGCGATATGTCCTTTTGCCAGTAATTGATTCATTCTTTCTACGGGCAAAGACCACATTTTATCATAACTTTTTGATGGTTTATTATTCTTACCTAATTTAGAGAACAAACCATCTCTTACATACGTATATTTGTTGCCTTTGTTTTTACCGTGAGTATAACCAACTTTCATAATAAATGTGAATCCTTCTTTCATATCAGAAGGATCAACATTGGTAACATCTTTTTCAACAATTTTAGTTACTTTCACTGGTACTTTGATTACTACCGCTTGCAGTGCATCAGATTTTTGCAATACTTTTTCAACGCGATTAACGAATTTATTAACCTTTTCTTCTTTTTGCTGACTAGAACTCTTCTCAGTGTTCTCCCAGTCATATGTATTAGTAGAGAATACACCTTTACCTTTAGCAATGATTTGACCATCTTTCTCGATGTGCCAAGTTGATCCTTTAGGGTTAGCATGTGCATAAGTTGGATAAACTTCCACAACAGTGTAAGAAGGTTTTACGTTAGCTTTCTCCATTTCCTTTTCAATCAAGACTGCACAGGATGCTTTTTCATTTTCAGTGGAAGCAGCATCATTCATCATAGCTGTCAACTTTTCAATACGCGAGCTTGTTGATACTTTCTTACTGTAATCATATTTACGGATCTCACGGCCTGAATCAGATGTGCCGTATACATCAACAAGCAATACAAAACCGTTCTTTGTTGCAATGCCTGACCAGTGAGCAGGAGAATAGTAATCTGTCATAGCATCGGATTGATCAGGAGTATAGCCGTAAACCTTCCAGCCAGTTTCAACCAGTTTACCCATGATTCTAACCTTCGCTTCTCTTTTATCACCGTAGTACATTGTCAACACTCCTCTAATATGTATTGTTTATTGCTTAACTTTGTAACTCCATTATAATCTATATCAACGTATAAAACAATAGTTTTATTATGATTGGTTGATGATATTTCATAATCTGAGTATTACCTCAGACTAATACTATTTACCTGTGCTACACGTTCTTCATGAACCTGGTTATTTATATGTTTACCCATTTGATATAAGTATAAACCAAAGATACTAAAAAACAACGGAACATGTGTTCTAAACATATAATTATTTTTTAGTCAATAGAATTAACTTCCCTACTTTTTTAAATAGACAATGTATGTAAACAATAGGAATAATTTAGGTGTATATTCTTTTTGTGAACATTAGTTTACTCCTTGGGTATAATTTATATAAAGAGGTGATCAATCGAAATCGAACTTAACAGTGTCTGGAATATGCTCTATGACTTCTGAGAGTGAGCAATTTAGCTTATTGCATATATCATCAATGACGCTCATGGCCACATATTCATTGCGCCACATCTTAGCAGCGGTAGAAGATGAGATCCCAATCATTTTAACAAATTCCATCTTATTAATCTCTAGTTCAACCAAGGTCTTTTTTAAAGGTTTAAAACTTATCAAATGAACACACTCCTTTGTATCTCATTATATAGTAAAAAAGAGAATACAGAAATAACTTTCGATAAGTCGAAAAAAACTTTCGATAAAGTGTTGACAATGAATATTACCTCCTGTATTATATGTATCAAGAAGTCGAAACAAAATTTCGATAAGACGAAAAAGGAGGCGATACATATGAAGATAACACTGAGAAAAGCAGTAGAGGTTAAGCTAAGCGAAGCAAAGACCACATTCCCGAACATCAAGTTTACAGGAATATGGAGCAATGAAGCAGGCGAACAATCCATTGAAATTAAAGTTTATGACGTTCCAAGTGAGAGAGTGAACGAAGTTGAAACTTATCTCAATAACACTGGTGAGAATGTAGGATACGCAACTTACTGTGAGTCAGCGGAATCAGAGGAAATGAAAAGTAAGATTCATCGGATCTGTGAAGAAAGAGGATACAAAAAACTTGAACTATTCACAAACAAAGGGAAAGTAGTTTCATACGGAATGAGGGAATACAAAGAAGCAAGGGAAATGATTTTTGAGAAAATGTTCCATCAGGTTGTCACACCAGTATGCAATGGAGTTAAGCATAAGGAATGCCAAACTGCATAGGTCGTTACGGCGAGTACCATATCTGAGAATAAAATAACCTAAACAAAGGAGAATGATACATATGACAACGGTATTGTTGAACGGTAAAGAGGTTGAAGAGGTAACAATTCAAGACGTGATGGAAATTCTCGAAATTAACAATAAGGCAGTGATGGTAATTGAGGATCTGAAATTCTTCCTTAAAACAAATGATGACCGTATAAACTATATAAATGAATACATCTATCGTGAGATGTGTTTACCTAAATATGGAGTAATTTCAAAATGTGCGCTTGCGGAGGAAATCGGAGCTTATCACTATGATAAAGAAATCGACTTTTCAGTCTTAATCAGCATGAGTGAGAAGGAAGCGCTGGAAGCATTGTTTGTGGAACCAGTCAGCCCATATAGGGTAAGCCTAGTATATGAACATGCTGTAAAGGAAGGAGAGACGTTCGCAGATCACTTCAAGCGCCTGTATGATTACAAGAAGAATAATCCTAAAGAGTCTTTGATGAATGCTCTTCGGTTCATGTAGGGTTCGTGTAACAAGCGGTTGTTGAGTTATACAAGAAATTCAGACATTTAACGGCAGCCTAAATACAGCCCATTATAAAAAGGATTGCCTTAAACGGTAGTCCTTTTTTAATTTGTTTATAAGTGTTCATAAGCAAAGAAAAAAGCCTAAGCATAAGCAGATTGGGCTAACTCGATAATTCGATTGTTTTATAATTTAGCTAGTCACACACTCTTTACAATCACATGGAACCAAGGATCTGATCACAGCCATAAGAGCTGCCTGTGTGTCCTCACTGGCTGTATGACAGCCCATCTCATCAAACATATAGCCTTTGTTGCTGTAAGCCCAATAACCGTCTGAATCGCGTGTAACCTCATCTAGCATAGGCTGATACTTTGCAGGAATCTTCATGTTCGTTGTATTTTTCATATGTATTACCTCCGATTGATTAATATTTGATTGAAATTGAAGCTGCTACAAATTGATCCTCAATGGCTAATTCAAGTTTGCGGATTAAATCTAAAGTTGGAATGTAGTTCACGTTGAATTTAAGTTGATAATTTTGAATAGCTGAGTCGATTAAATCTGCGATATCCTGGACAAAGATATAATTTTGATTCAAGTTTTGGATATATGCTTTAGTTTGGTTAATGGTAAATTCGACAATGTTCATATGTAACATCTCCTTTAAGTTTTATTTATTTTTATTTTATGTGCTAAGGTTTCCCCTAGCACATCGTCAACTCTTTACCGTTTTCGTCAAACACTCGATAACCAGCAGCCGATAACTCAAGGATCTCAGCCATCTGTTTCATGATTCCACCTTTTTTAGTTTTAACTTTACCGTCAATAGCGAGCTGATACCCTTTAAGATTCGTTTTCATGATTGCTTGTTTCATATGTATTCATCCCCTTTAATTGTTTAAATTTGTTTAATCAATGATTGATCAAAGCATACAGCGCCATCCGGTGTACTTACAGCCATAATATTATTAGGCTCAAGTACAAAATCCCACAGCCATGTAACGAGCTCATGATCATATCCGTCTGCACTGTCTACAATATCGGAAGGACAAAAAGAGTTGAAAACAGCATCGGCGCTATATTCCATCCAAAAATCAGTATCGTCAAGTTGACCAAAATTTTGTTCTTCTTGGCAAGATTCCCATGTTGACTTAATAAGTTCTTCGAGATCGTAAATATTGACTGCCTTGTCATAATCAAGTGTATACTCGTTTTGACCGTAATTCTCAACTTTTAACCGATTGGCGGCAAACATTGCATGGCCCCAGTCACTCATAGGTGTATCAGAGTTAGTAAAACGATGATATGTATTTTTCATATGTATTCATCTCCTTTGGTTTGGTGTGCTGCTTAACTTGTTAATAAAATTATAGCATGGATAATATTGTTTAGTAAAGTGTTTTATTATTGTTCGCTTAGAAATTTACAAGCAACTATGTAATTTTTAAATGTCAGGCCTATTCTTACATTTGAAATATCTATGCCAATTCCTCTCCTTTATAGTTTGTTTAGTTGATTATGAATATGTTTTACGGCTTCATGTGAAATCTCAATTGTAGCAGTCAGATCATTTGCTTCGGTAACAATAAAGCCTTGTTCAGGTTGATACACTGTAAAAGATAAAGTCGAGTTACTTGCATATGCTTTCTTGATTAGTTGTGTTCCCTGGATTGATTGAATGATGATGATTCCTCCTAATATTATAGTTGTGCATATCGTTGAGTGATTAGATATGTGAGTGATTAGATGAACTTCATTTCATGGGTATAACATGCCCACCCATCAAAATTATCTGTTTTAACCCTGTATACCATCTTGCCGATAATGTTAACCTTAGTACTTACAATTACTCCGATTTCTTTCAATTCCTTAACGAAAACCTTTTTGCCGATGATATCCATATTATTATACCTCCATATTTATTTTTTTATGTTTATTTATATAACATCGTCCCATACATTAATGCGACTTGTATTTCAAATATCTTCATGCTCTATCATATATTGTACATATTCAATCACATTATAATCGTTCGATTTAGCTTCCCTAATTGCTTTGTCAATTGCTTTTACCTCTTCTTCTTGCTTAATAGTGAGAGTGCTGCCATACAGAAACAACTCATAATATTTTTTGTCTCCAGCAACTATTCCTCCCTGTTTGCTGATTCGTCTAATTGTATTACCGCTCAACATATTCATAATTTATACCTCCATTAATATAGTTATCTAAAAGAAAATCAAAAATAAAAAGGGAGAATAATACCTCCCTTGTTTTATACTTGAACCTGTGACTTTGCCGTCAAGAATTCAAACAATTCAGGCTGCAGCCGCAAAACTTTCCATACTTTCCACGGCGTTCCACACATCTCCATTATTGCATTCTGGACATAAGCACTGATTAAGATTGATCATATCAATGGCCTCCCTTTGTTTAATTCGTTACACTAATTATAGCACAGATATTAATTGTTTGTATATGTTTATTTTATTTTTTTAACCAACTTGTTTAAATTTTTGTTGATACACTTGGAATAGATCATTATATATCTTTTCTACACTAGTACCGCTGAACCATGTATATATGCATTCGTCATTATAATAGTATTTAACCATTGAACCAGATTCTTTTTTAGTCATACCCAATGAGTACATTTTATTTAATAGATCCTGTTGCTGATTTATGAGTTGTAGCATGTTCGCCTGTCTTTGTGACTCTGCATTCATCCTGGATTCATGACGCTCTATAACGTGTTTTAAACCGTGTATAATATCCTCTGAATTAGATGTGCTAGGAATCGTTGTAAGATGGTTGTAGTACTCTTTAGCATCTTCATAGGACATTGTGTACTTGGCTGTTGCGTACATCGTTCTGAGATCCCTTAAGCGCTGATTAGATATATTAGCACGGCTAGACAGTATCATACTAACGTCTGAGCGATTAGTTATAGCATAGTTGTAAGCATCCCAGTATGAGCTAAATGTTTGATTATAGAGGTGGAATAGTTCAGTGTCAGAGACTGCAGTACCCACAGTCTCTATATGAGATGGATCGAAGTCTGATTCGTTGCAATAGTTAACGGCTTCTTCATAGGTGCTAAAAGTGCGATTATAAGCCGTATAAGTTGTTTCTGATTGGATTGATTGAGACTCTTCAGCATTAGTATTAATACTAGTCTCGTTTGTAGTTACAATGGATTCAACAACTTTTGATTCATTCGTATCATCAATGATATTATATTGATTTTTAATACGTTTAACATAATCATTAATTTGATCTGCTGTATGCTCACCTGCTTCCAGCAACTTATAAGCAACGTTGATTTGTTGCAACGCGTTTTGATATTGAATCTCTTTCTTATAGTTGTCAGACATTGCAATAACTTTACACTTTTCAATAGCTGATTTACGGTTATCAGCATAGATGAGAAAATCAACCAGAGAACCATTGAAATCCATCATAACCTCATATTCATAACCTAAAGCCTTAAACGTTGTACTACCTTTGCGCCCTCTGGATGAAACTGTGAAATATCTCATATGTATTCGCTCCTTTATTGATCCGTTTTATTTGTTAAACCCATTGTATCAAAGGTGAATATGTATTGCAATAGTTTTAATATGTTTTTTTATTGTTCTTTGTGATCCAGGTAAAGTGAGTGATTTAGGTGATGGAATAGTGCGGTGAGATGTGAAGCTATAAAACAAATTTAGTTTACTGGATTCAAAAAGCCCAGATCACCAGAAGTTCGGCTGTTATATGAAATTTTGCAAATTCAGTGTGACCAGTTAAAACATCCTGGATCGCTGCAACCTTGGCTGTTATATGAAATTTTCGTTTTAAAAAAAGTGAATAGCGTTTGAATTTGAGTCGGAATAAGTATCATGTAGTTAACCGAACTTCGAAAAATTAAAAACAAATAGAGACAGAAAGGCGAACAGAGACAGACAGAGACACATAGATGGATGGAATGACACAAAGAGACAGTAAGCAATAAAGGAAGGACATCTGTATATGCTTAAATAGAGGTACTGTATAGATGTACAGTTAAGGTATGAAGTTCATTGTAAAGCTTTACGTGTGTCATTAATACGTTTGTACATAGAAAAGGATATAATGAAATAGAGGTCAAAGAGACATGACAAATTAAATAGAGACACCTCTCACATACATAAAGATGGTGGATAGACACAATGAATACAACACAAATAAGCCTATTTAGACCTTATGAGATTAACATAGATGATAAAGCAAAAAGCCCGAATAATGGGCTTTAAATATTGCCTATATGCTTAACAATTTACTTTTACAATCTCTTCAATGTCACAAACTTTACTATCCATTGCATCTTGTACCTCATCAGGTGTAAGCCCGAATGCTTCTAGTTGTGCTTTAATTTCCTCTTGCTTGCTTTGTGGAAGTTGATTGATATACAATGTTTTCATTTTTAACATCTCCTTAGAATAGTACCATAAACAACCTTGTCAAGAAAGTCCTTCTTATCAACTTGTGTCATCATCATGATTAACATCTCCCATACGTTTTATTTGTTAAGATAAGTATACCAAATTTACGTACGTAACACAACCTTTTAATATGTTTATTTGTGTGATTGAGTATGTAATTTGATTAGAGTTTTATATGGTAATAGTGAAAGTGATAAGATTCGATTATTGAGTGTGTAAGTCTGTAAGTCATGGGATACTATTTTGATACATTTATAATAATCATATTGATACTATCAAAGTGACATTTACAATAGAGTAGGTTAACAAGTGTATTACTTAACTAGTACACTATAGAAGTTCAAACTATAAGATGAATAATATTTATAGTTAAAACCTATAGGATACGTACATTTATACTTATAACTAAAACCTATAAAAATTAAAATTATATATAACATATAGTTATAAGAGTAGAAGTCTTGGAAAATAAGCGACCTGTTATTATACGAATATTTGGGACTGAATCCGTCCCACTCACAGAACAATCCTATTTCAACTTTCAAACCTACAATTTTACTCAATTTTAAATTTTCCATCTGATACCATATTCAATCAGCTTGGAAGGATGACCGTCTATGGCTAAATGGCACATAATATATCTTATATACCATCTAGGGGGGGGTATTTTAAAGTCAAACCGGGGTCAAAATTGGTAAAATTTGCCGCAGCACTTCCATCTCCACACTCAACTTAAATGTTCACTCTCTCACCTTTTTACTCATCTCCTACTCCCCTCATCTCATATCTTATTTACGTCACATTTTCCCCTTTTTCACTCTACTCGCTATCGTAAATGCAATCGTATCGTCATCATTTTTCTCATATGTATCAACGCTTTTTACTCTACACTTTTTTACGTCATCGCTCATTTTTTCCTATTTTAACCTCTAAAACAGTCACTTTCCCCTTATTTTATATAGCTTTTTACGATAACAAGTGTGCGATCTATCAAATTTGACCTCTTTTTGAACCCTAAAATGACGATTTTCCCTTATATTATCTACAATTTACGATTGCATGTGCTATCGTAACGAATTTTACTTCACTCGTACACAATCGTCATCGAGTCGTATCGGATCATCTACTCATAAAAAATGAGCATCCGGTTTTGTCCGAACACTCATCTCATTCATCTTCAAACTCAACTCAAATAGACATTGCTCACTTTACCTGGTCACAGTAGAATGACTCAGATTTCTCTTATTGTCTCCACAATCTACATTATCTAAACCCATCCTTAACACCAGCATCAATTCTAAACTCCAATTCCCTTGTTAACTATTTATCTCAAGCACCTATCTATTCCAGGATGACCAAACACCTTACCTTAACATGTCTCATCTCATTTATAATAAATAAACAATGATTTCAGACTAACTTTAACATTGTCACCGGATCTACTCATATTCATTCCAATTCATCACAAATCCCATCACACATCCAATCATCAAGCAGCCAAACTTCCATCATCTCAAATTGTATACCTACATCCTACAACTCAACATCAATTCTAAGCTCAGATTCATGTAAATAAACAATAGTTCAGACACATAACTCTCTTCGAAGGTATAAACACCTTACCAACAATTTGGAGGTGTCAAATTCATTGTTTATTTACAGTAAATCAGACCAACTTTGATATTCACATTTTCCACTCCTACTTCAACTCCAATTTCAAATTAACAATCTTCAATTTCCCAATCTCAAAACTTCCCCAAAAAGGTCATCGGCAAATCAGGGGGCAAACGTTTTTCTGCCCCCTATTAAATACTGGTTATTTACTATAATTTTATACTTTATATAATACTCTTTATATAGGTGCAAAATTTGCAGCATTTTTTGCACTTGAAAGTGGTAATTTCTGCACTTAGAAGTGGTAATTTCTGCATCCGAAGTGGGAATTTTTGCACTTAGTCTTTTTTGGCTTAAAATCAAGGGTTCTGAGACATGAAAAAAGAGACTAAAGAAGATTCTCTAGTCTCACCTCATAATGATTATTATATCGCTCTACATTCGCAATCCCTTCTATTGTGTATTCAATGCGTGGATCATGTTGTGTTATCTTCAATAACTTTGTTTTAACAAGTATTTTATTATATTCAATGATGGTTCTTATGGATAGTCCAGTGTCTCGTTTGATTGCTTCTTGTGATGGATAGCATATCTGCAGTGTTTTCTTCCTGTTGATGAGACTTTCGTAATAGTACATCAGTCTAACTCCCGGACAACCAATTGTATGTATGTGCTTAATCAGTGATGATGGTAATTGTGTGAATTTGTTATTGAGTTCAAGTTTCTTTGAGTTTACAGTGATCTTGCCCTTACTCCATTTCTTTGAATCCAATTCACTCAATATGTAACCATGCTCTACTAGTTTGAGCAGGGCTTTTCTAAGTGTCCTATTATCGGCTATGTTTAACACGTTACGGATATGTAAAGCATCTAAGTTGATTTCTCCTTTACCTCCAGATGTAAATAGAGCGTATTTTATGTATAGCAATATGCAGAACTCTAAACTATTTATCTTACTGTCTCTTACAATGCTGTTGGGGATCTGGATGTAAGATACATTACTCATCTATAATCACACCCATTTTTAACATATCGCACAGATGTGTATTACGTCTCTTACTTTCAACTTTACGGATTGCATAATTGATGGTCTCTGCTTGAGTAAGTAACACTGCTTTCTTTTTGCTTCTGGTTAGCATGGTATAGAGCATATTGGCAGATACTTGGAACTTGTGAGACTTATCTACAATGCTCAATACTGCAGGAGCGCTATCCCCCTGTGCTTTATGTCCAGTTCTACACCAAGCAGCTAATAGTTGATGTACCTGACCAAAATCAAATCTAAATGGGCCAGAGTCAAACTCCACAATAATTCCCTTCATTTCAGATTCCAGTAGATCCTCATCGTCATTCCGTTTATCATTTTCAAATTTAATGTCAATTACTGTACCGGAATCCCCATTAACAATATCTACTTCTTTGTTGTTGATGTTCAGTTTTCTATACATGTTGAGTGTATTTAGTATAAAGTCTCCTACACGCAAAATGTTTTCCTTATCTTTACTATAGGCGTATTCTAACTTACCTTCCATCTCTTCATTAACAATACTTTGTATATATTTATTTATTTCTACAGTTCCAAGTTTATTCTTTTTGGTTGGAGACAGAACCATAATTTCTTGTGGTGAGAATTCACCAAGTAGATAATTGTAGTAGTGTTTATATCCTCTCTCCATATCTGCTTGTTGAACACAATGAATAACTAGATCCTTACCAAACAACTTCTTACCTTGAAAATCATCAGGTAGAAAATGCTCTCCCATTCTGATTTTAGTGGCTATGTCAAGCAAGCCACCGTCCTCTTGTCTAAATACAATATCAAGTTTCGTCATAGGCAGTACACCACTAATAATTGAATCATGAAGGAAGTTCCCGCTCTGAATTGACAAAAATTGGAAGTCATCGCCCACAAACAGTACTCTTGTCTTCGGGTTTTTAATCTTAGATAGTAATGTTGAAAGAATAAATACATCTGCCATACCTGATTCATCAATAATAACAAAATCTTCAGTAATAACAAATTCTTCTTGCATCTCTCTAGGAGCACCGAATCCAATTTTTCTATGTATGGTTACTGCATCAAATCCTGTATACTTCTTTGTTACTTTAGCAGCTTGTGCTGAAGGAGACAATAGCGCATAGGACAATTTTAATTTGTCCAGTAGTTCAATAAGAAACTTTTGCATTTGACTTTTTCCTGATCCTGCATTCCCAATAAGCAATCCAACTTTATGCTTCTGTATCATTCTGAAGAAATCCTTTTGTTGATGAGTCAATCCATTCCTGATTATTTCTTTATGTTTACTTTCAATATCGCTAATAAACTCTTCTGGATTGAACTTCAATGTCTCATTAGGACTCTCCAAGTGCATTTTAACTAGTGTGCTTGCAATGTATCTTTCAGCATTATATGTTTTCTGCAGTGATATCTTATTATCGACAAATACTAATCCTTCTGTGTCATTTACAGCATCTTCAATTAACGCCAGGTCAATCTCTAGGTTGGCAATAGACGTTTCAATAAGCATATCCCTTTCAATGAATGTGTGTCCCTGTTGCTCATTCTCTTCAATAGTGTACCGAATGCCGTACTTAATTCTCTCTGGATCATCCATTTTAACTCCCATTGCTCTAGCAATCTTATCTGCCTTCTTGAAGCCAAATCCGCTTACCTGTGTTAACACATATGGACATTCATCTAACTTCTGACTCGCTAATTGCATTGAACCGAAAACATTTTTAAGCTTAACAAGTGTCTCATAGTTGATACCAAACTTAGCATACTTACTAAGCATGTCTTTGAATTCAATGTTCTGCTCGATTCTCGCCTTGATTCGTTGGACTGTTTTCTCACCAAAATTTTTAATTTTCTTGTGGTCTAACTTGTCTTCCAGGATTAGCTTGATAATGTCTTCATCGGCATAAGCCTTAAACAGCTCGGCCAATTGGTTGTCCGTCATCATTGTTGAAAGAAAATCGCGTTGTCCTTCAATTGTTTCAGGCATCTCTTGATACGGGGGCGTAATGACGTTGTAACTGGCACCAAACTTAGGATCAACCTTATCCAGCACAATTTCAGCAGTATATTCTGTACCAAGTTCTAGTCGCTGCATGACTCCTTTAATTGAGATACTTTTATAAGTGTTTAGCATTACTTCTTCGCTACTTGTGGTGCATGAGTAAATTCTAAAGTCATTTGTATTGTCCGCTTCTTTCTTCGGGTAAAGCATTTTGACGGGGGTTAGTTTTAAATTAATAATGCTCAATTATACAACTCCTTTGATATTCATAATTTCTTGTGCTTCTTTTTGCATGTTCAAAATTGCGCCTGCACCTTGGTTCATTATTAGAGAAATCAATTCTTCTTTACTTAATTCGTTAAATATAGAATTGTCAATTTCTTTCCCCATGCGCAAACTAAGGCTTTGACTGTAGTCTTTCGTTTTATGTCTGTAATATTTGTTCGTTGTATTGATATTACTGTGATTCAGGTGATCCTGTACTTCTTCCAATGAGCCATAACTTGCAGCCACGTTCCTGAAACTATGAAAAGTAATGTTGCGCTCTGCCGACAGTCCAAGCTGTTCTTTGAGTGTATCCATCATGTTTTGTATTGTTGTCTTACTAAGATGGAATACTTTATTATCTTTATATTGTTGATAATACTCTTGCTCTTTAATTAATAGCAATTCATTATATAGTTGGTCGGGTATGGGTACAATATGCTTCTTTCCCCCTTTTCCAATGACACTCACTAAATAATGATTTTCATTAGGATTCTTATTGATATCCGACCATTTGATGTTCAGCAGAGTGCTCTTCCGCAAACTAGTTGTGTAGGCCATTCTCAGAAATGCGGATTTTTCATGCCCCTTACGGTGTGTCATCACTGTATTTGCCATTGCCTCTGCCTCATGATAATAAAGAGCTCCAGCACTTTCAGAGTCATCTGGCAAGACATCTACCTTAGCAAATTTAGAATTCACATTGTATTCATTGATTTCAAGAAACTCATACAGACTTTGAACGGCTGCCATGATCACATTAATCGTACTATTGGAATAGTCTGCCTCGTGATTCCGTAGAAACAATTGAAACTTAATAACATCTGCATTTCTAATGGGCATATCCTCTTGCTGCAGTTGTTCAAGTTGCTTGCCGCGAAACCACACAAAGAAGTTTCGGATATGTCGTTCATAGTTGCTTCTAGTGTTCATGCTGTGAAATTTATCAATGAAAGTTCTGATGTCTTCATATACAGAACCACTATGTAATCCGACTACATTAAATTTATGCTGCTCCATTAAAACTCCTCCTTCATTTCATTTGGTTGTGAACATTATATAATAAGAATAAACAGCAAGTCAATAAAACAAACATAATTAAACTGTTGACATTATTTTTTAAGTCTGCTATATTTAGATTACAAGTTGTTGATGCAGCTTGAATACACTAAATTTTAGGAAGGATGCAAAGATGTTTAATGAAGAAGCAGTATAATCAGGAGATTAATTTACAGGAGAAATATTATGACGGAGATTATGATTACTATGATGAAAGAGATGTTTCATTAGAGATGAAGCGAGGAACAAGGGACTGTACTAAATACATAGAAGAAGAATGTGATTATGATCATTTATGGTACAAGAATGAAGCTCAGAAGAAATATTACCGGAAACCATACAAGCCAAAACAAGTTGCGGAAGTTTAATTAAGTAAACATATTAATAAATAAATTATGGGGAGGTAAGCAAGATAAATCTTAATAAACAAGTAAGAATATATTCAGTTGATACTAGCGCTTTTTATAATGAGCGAGAAATGGAATTACATCAAAGGCTGAATAAGAACTATAGATACAGATCAAAACTTAAGGCATTGACTAAAAAGAAGACTCGCTATCCTATTGAAAAATTAGAACTATACAAGAAGTATGCTAGTCAGCGTGTGAGCAAAATCAAAGACCGACTATATACACTTTTCAATGAATTCGAAGGAATTAGACAGCTTAGACCAGAAGCGTTTCGCTTGAAGACTCAAATATCTGTTTTTGAGTCCACCCTAACAAGAACATTGGGAATCAAACAAGATGAACTATCAGAAGACATCATCATTGTCCAGACATACTTCTTTGATATCCTTGAGAATTTAATTAAAGATGGATTTATCTATCAAAACGAAAAATACATATGCTTCACGGCAAGTGCAGGACAAATCAGAACCAAAAAGACTGTATTTATAAAAGAAAAAGTGTTCAAACAGCACTATCTGTCGCTGATGTGTGGTCTCAGCTTAGAAAAGATTAATGAACTTGGCGGCGTTAACATCAATAAGTATTTGGCGTATCTCGCTCTCTGTAATAGTGCAACAGAACAATGGGAAGATTTTGATATTAGTAAAGCTATAGTCGTAGATGACATGGAAACATTAGTACATAGCACTGTAGACTTTATTGATGATAAAACGTATGAAATAACTAGACAAGATATGGACATTGCCATTGAGCATACTGATGGTTGTGGAATGATTCTGCCCAGAAAAAGTAAAAAGAATATGATGGTTCGGTTGCCGTGGATTAAAGGTTTGTTAGTCCCCTTTCCTTTTGATAAGTTTATTCGTGAAGAAAATAGAAAAGTAGGACATAGCAAATACGGCGTTATCAAGGATATTTATGGCGTTGAGCATGATATTCTAAAGGAACGCATTGAGGTCATTTTCACAAAAAGTCAGTTTAAGATGTGGAAGTATTATTCTTCGTGGGAACAGTACCAAGAATTGTTTGAAAAGTATTCATGTCAGGCCGGGAAATGTAATGAAGAAGAAGATGATATCAGTAATGCAAAACTTAACTATCAAATGCTACAAACGTTGACTGATATGACAGACAAAGAGTTGGCGAAACTGAGTGAACAAACAAGATATAAGATTGCTAATGTGGGATCTGACCGTAAGACAATGCTAAGAATTTTGGGAGTTACAGATAGCAATGCTAACAAGAACTATCTTCAAAAAGCGCTTGAGATATATCCTGAGCTATTGAACGATACATATTCCAAAGAGATGTTAAAAACAGTAAAGAAGAGTATGGTAAAGAATGCCAAGGCTGGCAAGATTGATGTAAGTGGAAAATATACATTTATCAGTCCTGATTTATATGCGTTCTGTGAATACTTGTTTATGGGCAATCAAAGCCCAAAAGGTCTTCTTTCTAATGGTGACGTGTATTGTTCTCTTTACAGAGACGGAGAAAAACTTGATTGTCTGAGAAGCCCTCACTTGTACAGAGAACATGCTTTAAGAAGAAACGTTTTAGATGCTGAAACGAAAAGATGGTTTATTACCCCTGCTCTCTATACAAGCTGCCATGACCCTATTAGCAAGGTGTTAATGTTTGATAATGATGGAGACAAGGCATTAGTCTGCAATGATAAGACATTAGTAGAAGTTGCTGAACGGAATATGAAGGGAATCTATCCTTTGTATTATAAGATGGCTAAAGCTGATGCTGAAAAGATAAGTAGTGACAGTGTTTATAATGG
This sequence comes from Paenibacillus sp. JSM ZJ436, assembly GCF_044383795.1. NCBI lineage: Bacteria > Bacillati > Bacillota > Bacilli > Caryophanales > Paenibacillaceae > Paenibacillus > Paenibacillus sp. JSM ZJ436. The sequence continues at coordinate 131,982 of NZ_JBISEO010000004.1, read as the reverse complement.
ACTAATCGCAGCGTACACCGGGGGCAACATTGGCATGATTAGTAACGATATCACAAAAATTTGGAATAGTGATAACGTGAATTTAGATGTTATTAAAATGCTTTGCATGGAGAATAACTTTGTCATTGACTATGCTAAGACACTGTATAAGCCTGTTCGCCCGCAAAATAAAAAGAAAATGATCACTGGATACACGAAAGCCAAAGTTCCTCATTTCTTTATACAAGCAAAGGACAAAGAAGTTAAAAATGTATCTGATGCAAATAACAGTACAATGAACAGATTGGCAAAGATGATTAATAATCCTAGACTTAACTTCAAAGCAGCGAACATCGGAACCTTTGATTACAAAGTATTGTTGAGTGATAAAGATGCTGAAGTTGTCTTAGATGAAGATTTAATTAATACATATATAGAGTTAGATCAAAAGAAACATTTTATGATGAAGGGAACTCTTGAAGACAGTGACACATCAGATGATATTATAATTTATAAGCATATTAGAAACTCACTCCTGAACAAGGAATACTCGATTAATCAAGTGGTTGATATGCTGGTCGCTCATCTTTATATAACCAATAACAGTAATTATAAGACAACGCTATGGTCGAGTTTTGGTGATGTTCTCGTAGCAAACTTAAAGAAGAATGTTGATATGGGGTTAGATAGTGGTTTCATGCAATGTTCAGAATGCGGAAAACGAATTCTTTTAAATGGAAGCAACCAACAAATGTGTAAAAGTTGTTGGAAGATACGCGACTCTATATTAAACAAGCAAAGATGCAAAAGGCACTACGAAAAGAAAAAAGAAAAACTCAAAAGTTTCACATGATTTTGATTTTCTTCATTTTTCCTATATTTTATAAGGGTTTTTAGACATATAGTCTTCATTCAGACTTAAAGATTAAAAAATCAATATTACAAAAAACTATATAAAATAACGTTTTCTAAACTTATTAAGTAAAAATACATAAAAACGTAATGGTCTTTAAGGGAGAGCATATCTTAACCTAATATACAAAGTGAAGAGGCATCTATGGTATGGCTCACCCAAACAAATAAAATCTAAGGGAGATTATAAAGATGAATAAAAAAGAACTTATTGTTGCTGTGGCGGCACAAACTGATTTTAATAAAAAGGATGTTGAGGCAGTAGTTGATGCTGTATTTGGTCAAATCACTAGCGCTTTGGTTAATGGTGATGAAGTTAACATTCCAGGGTTCGGCAAATATACAGTCAAAGAGAAAGCTGCACGTACTGCAAGAAATCCGCATTCTGGTGAGCCTGTTGATGTTCCAGCTAAGAAAGCCCCTGCCTTCAAATTTGCTAAAGCAACTAAAGACGCTGTAAACGGTCAAGGAGAATAATAGCATGAAAATTAAAATTGTTCTCTATGATGGAACTGTACTTAAAACGACTGTTGCAAAAGAAAAATTTACCGATGTCTCATTGAAGCTTATTCAATCAGAAAACAATACAATCAAATTTTTCTGTACAGATGACTTGAGTGTAAGATTCAGCGACATTAAATATATTAAGAAATTGAGCTAATATATTGCATCAAATATCGGGTGATGACCTATCATCAAAGGAGATTTATATAATGAATAAAGTAATTGAAAAAATCAAATTAGATTTAGCAAAAGCGACCACGGAACTAAAGCAATATCGAAAATCTAATAATTTTAGTAGTTATAAAACAATGTCTGATACTATTTTGCGGTTAATGGATATAATCAACCAAGCATATCGTAATAAAGAGCAAGAGTATGACGATAATATGCTGGAGTATATTAAAATAGTGTCTAAAAGCTTCCAAGAAGAAGCAGATCTGCTGTCGGACTATATGTCGACTAACATTGCAAAAACTGATGCAAGAGAATATAGAGATATGGTTATTGCATTGGACAAAGTACTGCATGCATCTCGCAAGCTTCATGATAATGTTCCAAGGAGATCGCTCTAATGAACCAATTATATGTGTTCAATACATATAAAGACTCTCTTCATTTTCAAGTAACCAACAAGCAAGATGATGTAGTTATTGTATCTCTAGAAGAAGGCGCAGGAAGAATTAAGAATACAAAAGGCGCTGCATTTGACCTTATTGTTTTCGAAAAAAGCAATGTCGAAAATGTAGATATTGTAACTTACATCAATCTTACTGAAAAGTTCATCAAAGAACTCAAATATTATGGATTGACTCATCAAGAAACGCTATTTGTTTGAGATAAAAGTATCATTTCATATACATAAACATTGCCCTTGTGGGCCAGGAAACACCCCTACTTCTTAATATATGGTTCCATATACTTTAGATTTAACTGGGGAAGGCGACCCCCGGTTCCACTCCGTGGTGGACATTAAATAAGACGCGGATCAGAGCTTTTAGTCGCCAAAAACATCAAGCAATATACATCTTCTGTCAAGTCGCAGAGAAACTTCAATCTTCACCATAAAGTCAAAAAAGGTCTGATTTTTAAGACCTTTTTTCTTTATCCCCCATCCTACCCCATTGTGAGGTAAATATTATGAAGAGAGTTCTTGTTGATACTAACATCCTATTGGATGGATTTAAAATTAACAGTGGATATAAATATGTTGTACTTTCACATGTAAATCGTGAACTGGATAAGCATAAGGTTCATGGTGACGGAGAACTCAAATACAAATCTAGGAACGCAGTTAGATTTATAGAAAATAACATCGACAACTTTGAGTTTGATATTAAAGACTATAACGTTACTTTTGATAATAGTTTCGATAATAATTACACAGATAATAAAATTATTCAGGCATGTCTAGACAATGGTTACTCGCTTTGTACACACGACTTACTTCTTAAGCAAAAAGCTAGAATGTACGGTATTGAACTTGTTGAAGCAAATGAAGCAGAAAACAAAGAAACTTACACTGGTGTACGTGAATTAACATTTAACGATGAACAAATGTCAGTCATATACGAGCAGCCTCAATTGAATTTATATGATCTCAAGAAAAATGAATACCTTCTCATCAAGAACAGAATCGGTGAATACGTAGACAAATTCAAGTGGAATGGCGAACAACTGGTTCCGGTGAAATGGAAAAAGGTTAGCACAAGATTCTTTGGAGATGTAAAAGCCAGAAACAAGCGACAAGAGTTGCTATTTGACTTGCTACAAGATAAGAATATTACTGTTAAAGCATGTTTTGGTAGGTTTGGTAGTGGTAAAGATTACTGCATGATTACTCACGCAGTCAGTATGCTTGAGAATGGTCTAACTGATAAGATTGTTTTCTGTCGTAATCAGATTCCTCTTCAAAATGCTCCGGAAAGCGGCTTTCGTAAAGGCGACAACTTTGACAAAATGATTGAGTTTGCTATGCCTTTGGCTGATGCTGTAGGTGGAGTTGAAATACTCAGATACATGGTTGAAAAAGGACAAGTGGAACTTCAGGATCTCTCACGTATCAGAGGAAGAGACATCAAAAATAGTATTCTCTATGTCACGGAATTTCAAAATAATAGTTCTGAACACGCAAGACTTCTATTGGGTCGTGTTGGAGAAAACTCACAACTTTGGCTGAATGGGGATATTCGCCAAACAGACCGAGAGATTTTTATACACAACAGTGGCATTGAAACCATTAAGAAATTGGCTGGCAATGAATTGTATGGTCAAGTCACTTTAGATAAGACAGAAAGAAGCAAAACGGCATCATTAGCAGAGTTAATTTAAAATAAACATATACATAGGGAGTGTATTGTTGTGGCAAAAAGTAAAACAACGGAATCATATAAAGGTGAATTCAATTACGAAACTATGGAACTGGTGGAAGAAACCAAAGAAGGTGTCTTTGTTTATGACATTAAAGAAGCATTGAAGCGTTTTGATGGTAAAAATCTATCCTTTCAACTGGTGGAAGAAAATCCAGTGCAACCTAAGGAGTAGTGGTTGAATGACTCCTGAACTGAAACGTAAGCAAGATGAATCTATTGAGGATTACCTAATTCGCCTCGGTAATAACCTTGATACATACAATCTAACATGGACTACTGCTGCTGATTTACTCAATAAAGAGTCTATGGAAGAGTATACAGAGGCTAAATGGAGAAAAGACTACAATGCTTTTCTCAAATGGAAACAATACATAATTAATAATATTGATAGCGATCTCGCCCAGGATATTAAAGATGCTACCATTGAGCAGCGTAAAGAGCGAATTAAACTTCAAACTGAGAAGATTGAATATAATAAAGCATTGCGTGAAGTGGCAAGAGCTGAACTCCTCGAAGAAAAAATCATCGAGTCTGTAAACAATCGCCCTACTATTTCTATCCCCGATATTCACATCAAACCTAATCACAGCAAAAAAGACTTCATCCTGCCGATCTGTGATATTCACGATGGCGTAGAATACACCCTTAAAGGTTGGGAAGGTGAGATTCTAAACGCTTATTCTCCTGAAATTATGGAGAAGCGTATGTGGAACCTTCTCGAACATTTCATCACAATCAATGACCAGTACAAAATTAATCACGTTACACTGCCAAACCTGGGTGACAGCGTCGATGGTATTCTTCGTATGAGTCAATTGATGAGTCTTAAACTTGGCGTTACGGATTCTGCGATTCATTTTGCTGAATTTATGAGTCAGTGGCTTAACGAGTTATCCAAGTATTGTGTTGTAGATTACTATTCCATCTTCGGTAATCATGATCAAATGCGTATGCTTTCCGGTAAGCGTGACGAGTTTCCACATGAAAATGCACAGAAATGGATTACTACACTAATTAATGCTAATCTACGTGGAAATAAGAACGTGACTGTTACCAATTGTAGCGAGTTTATGTACATTGATGTGCTTGGGACTAAGGTCTTAGGTGTACATGGCGAGAACGAGAAGAACTTGGAGAATAGCATTAAAGATTATTCACTAACGTACAACAAGCCAATTGATATGTTGCTCACCGGGCATTTGCATCACTCTCATGAGAAAACAATTGGAATGAACGGTTCTACGAGAGATATTGAGTTTATTCAATGTCCATCCGTTATTGGCATCGATCACTACTCCTTAAAATTAAAGAAAACATCTACTGCAGGAGCTAAGGTCATGGTGATTGAGGAAGGATTAGGTCGCACAGTGACGCATAATATTAGATTGAAATAATACATATCGGTATGCATATTATATATGCCGCTGCCTTCACATGGAGGCTTTTATATGGATTACGATGAGTACATGCAAAGTGAGCCACAAGAAGAAAACAACGATCTCCCCTCCTCTTTTCTGTCTGATGAGGATTTGCCTGGAGATACAAATGTGGTTATTATCCCTAACTATAAGATTAATCTCGATCTAACTTTGGATACATATGTTGAGCAAATTACAAAAGCAAAAACAAAAGATGAACTTAAGCATTATCTGTATGCATTATGGGATCACGCTGCTTCACATGGGGCAATATCTGAAAGATTAGATAGGCTGCAGATGGAAGTTGAAGGTTTGCAGTATGACCTGTTGCTTCAGAATGGCTATGAGATAGAATTTATTGATGGTGAAGAAGAATAAAATACACAGAATTTATTAGACGATAATACAGAATATCGTCTTTTTTGTTGTGTTTATTTTTAGTGAGAGGGGATATCTGCCACAAGATGTCTTAAACGGGCTACTCCCTCCTACCCTCTTGCTTTTTTATATTGGGAGTCAAGGATGGTGAAATTAATGAAATCTGGGAGCAATACTAAAACAACTAATAAAGAAACAAAAAAATGTATTGGTGAGTGTAAACGAGAATTATCACTCTTGAACTTTTATAACAATAATAACCCTATGTCTGATGGAAAGTCTTCAATGTGTAAAAAATGTATTAACGATATGATTGACTATTCAGATATTAAAACTATTTATGCAGCACTTAGAGCTTTGGATTTGCCATTCTTAATTGATGTATGGAGTGGCTGTGAAACTCGCGGAGGAAAGATCTTCGGGAATTATCTTAGGCAGATTAACTCTCTTCATAATTACAAAGGTATGACTTGGGAAGACAGCATTTTTGAAGAAGAGATAACGACAAATGATGAACCAGAACATAATACAATTAATAATTCTTCAATAAGCATTACAAAGAATAAATTCAGATTGACCAGCGCTATTATTGATAAGTGGGGCGAAGGTTATTCTGAAGAGCAGTATAGACTATTTGAGAAAAAATATATAAAACTCATACGAAGTTTTGGAGAAAAAACAGAACTTCATACTGAAAATTTGCTGAACTATATAAGGTTTAGAGTTCAAGAAGAAATTGCAACAGCTAAAGGTTCAACTAAGGATGCCAAAGAATGGGCTGCGCTTGCCTCTAAAGCCGCACAAGACGCCAAAATCAATGTATCTCAATTATCAAAAAGTGATATATCTGGTGGCGTTGACGTACTAAGTCAACTATTTGAAGCTACAGAAACAGAAGCTAGTGTCATTCCACTACTGCCAAAATTGTTGGAGCAACCATATGACGATGCAGATATGATTATATGGGCCAACATAAATTATTACAGAATTCTTGAAGATAAAAGCCAGGTCTCATATCGCGATATATGGAATTTTTACGATACCATGCTAGAAGAACATTTTGCACAAAAAGGATTTGATGATGAACAGATTAAAGAATATAAATCCAAGAGAAATAATGTTTTTAGGGACTTAGCACACGTCTATATCGAACCGTTATATGAAAGTGACGGTGATTAACAATGGCTGGCTATAAAAATTTTGAGAGTAAAAATAATAAACATACAAAAGATAGACATGATATTAATGAACCTGCGTTCTCCTCCCCTATTCAACCTAATGACAATTCCAATGTAATAGCGAGAAACTTACATAAGTGGGCAGAACTTTGTGCTTTTCTTAGATGGTATCCCGATATTTTCTATGACATGATAGCTCCGTCCTCTGGAGGCATTAAACTTGATTTGTATCAACGGGTTATGATGAGAGTTTTGAGTAGGTTTCATGAAAATTATTTCTGTATACCTCGTGGTGGATCTAAAACACTAACTCAAATCATGACTGTGTATCATACGGCTGTTACTTATCCAGGTATAACTATTGCTATCACAGCTTCTACTAAAGAGTCGGCAGTTAAGATATGGAAAGAGAAGCACGATGAAATTCTTAGGTTTTATCCAGCAATGTCAGATGAGATTAAGAGCGCGAACTTTTCAAAAGATACGGGTCGTGTTGAGTTTCAAAGTGGTAGCATAGTAGACAATTTAGCTAATGCGCAATCAAGCAAGGGACTTCGTAGACGCAGAGGTAGTCTAGAAGAAAGCGCACTGATCGATAAAGATCTATATGAAGACGCAATTGAGCCAATCTTTAACGTTGCGAGAGTTACTATGGCTGGAGAACAAGACCCAACAGAACTCAATGGTCAAATTAATCGATTTTCTACATCTGGTTATAAAAATTCGGATGAATATGAAAAGATACTTAAAATGACTAAAGACATGGCTGAGCTAAAAGGAGTATTTGTCTTTGGATCAGATTGGAGAATTCCAGTTCATTTTGGAAGACAGAAGAAATCAGTAATTGATAAGGCTCGTAGAGGCAATGTTGTTAGATTTAAACAAAACTATTTATGTTCATGGATAGGCGTTTCGGATGGGGCATTACTCAATATAAGTAAACTTATTAAGTCTCGGATCATTTTGAAACCTGAACTTGAATGCCCCAGAGATAAGAAAGGTAATTTAGAGTTAAATGAATATGTTCTCGGCATAGACGTTGCTCGATCTGCTTCAGACTCAAACAACAAAACGGCTATAGTGGTTGCAAAAATCATAAGAAATGCTCAAGGAAATATTCGTCAAGTCCACATAGTCAATATCATCTGTCCTCCGAACGGATTAAATTTTAAAGAACAATCCATTATTGTTAAGAAAATATTCAATCAGTATGGCGGCAATCTTGACATGAATAAATCCAGAGTGAAAGCTGTCGTAGTTGATGCCAACACAATCGGACAAGGCTTAGTTGACAGATTACTTGAAGATGTGACAGATGATGAAACTGGAGATGAATTAGGTTGTTGGTCAACTATAAATACTGACCAAAAGCCAGCAGTCGATCATGCTCCTCCAATCGTATACTGTCTGAAGTCACAAGGTATTAATGGAGAAATCATCAGAACCTTTTTGGATTATGTGGAATCAAACAAACTTAAACTATTGAAACAGTACGAGGACATCAAAGAGGATCTACCAAAGGGCACGGATGAAATCAAAACTGAACAAGCATGTATACATACGCAACTATTCATAGATGAAGTTTCTAACCTTAGACTTAAAAAGACACAAAGTGCCATTACAGTTGAGCAAGTTGTAAAGAGAATAGACAAAGATAGATATTCAGCTACAGCATATCTACTCTATTACATATCTCTCTTCCTAGAAAAAGAGGACAGTGAGCACGAATATGACGAATCCGAAGAATTAGTTTATTTCTAAAGGGGGTGAGTGAGTGACAAAACCAATGAGGAAGACTCCTGTTCGTAAGACAGCCGATATGGAGACTGAAACTGAGTATGATATATCTTTAAATCAGATAGCTTCTACCTTTGCCGAAGGATTTATAAGCAATATGTTCGGAGACGGTATACAAACAGAAGTTTCGTCTGAGACGCTCTTAAAATATTTGTCTGAACCAGATAATTACGTAAGAGAGCTTGAGAAACTTGCGAACTATTATTACATAACTACAGGCGATGTATTTCAGTTGTTTGATTTAACTCGCATCCTTCCTACTCTCAATCACAAAATTACAGTCTTAAACAAGGAAGATGGATACGAGGAAAATCTAAGAGTATGTAATAAAGCGTTAAATAAAATTAAACATAAGCAACTAACCAGAGATATTATATCTCAACTTATATCGGCAGGAACTTTAACGGGTATTTGGCTGGGAACAAAAAAGAAGCCATACCTTTACTTGTTCGATAGACCAGATAAAGTATTCCCTGCTTATCGCTTAAATGGTGAATGGGTTGTGCAAATTGACCTAAGTTGGCTCGATGAACTTGATGAAAATGAAAGAGACATTTTATTCAAAAATTTGAGTCCCTATCTTAAAAAGAGTAGATACGATGAATACAAGAAAGATACATCAAAAAACCAGTATGTTGATTTACCTCAAGATAGAACGGTTTGTTTGAGAACTCACACTCTTAATAGAAATCAACGTTTCGGAGTGAATTGGTCAACTACTGGTCTATTTGATATTCAACACAAAAAGAAACTCAAAGATTTGGAAAAAGCCGTTGCCAACAAAATCATTTCTGCAATTGCAGTTTTAACAATTGGTAATGATAAGATTGAAAGCCAATCTAACCTTAAACTCAATCCAGCACTAAAGAAAAACATCTACGCTGGAGTTAGGGCTGCTTTAGAAAAAAATCAGTCAAAAGGTGTAACCGTAGTAGGCATTCCTGACTTTGCTAAGATTGAATTTCCTGAAATGAAGTCTGATGCATTGGAACCCAAGAAGTTTGACTCCATTAATCATGATATATCTTCTTCCTATGGCATAAGCAATGCTCTAACTAACGGCACATCTGCCAATAATTCCTCAGCTAAAATAAATCTTGAAGTCTTTTATAAGCGGATAGGCGTAATCCTCGAAGATATAGAAACCGAAGTTTACAGGAAACTATTTGATTTGATTTTACCTGCTGATATTTCGGATGAGTATATTCTTGAGTACGACAAAGAGCAGCCACTTACCTTAAAAGAAAAAGTGGATATCTTAATGAAACTTCATGTTCAAGAAGGATTCAGTCTGAAAGCAGTTGTTGATTGTGTTCCTGGAATAGATTTTACGGATTACTATCAACAGTCAATTTATGAACTTGAGACTCTTAAATTACAAGATAAAATCAAGCCATATGCAAGTGCATTTATTGGCAATATGGACAATGAAGGCGCTGGTAGACCTACAGTAAAAGAAGAAGACAAACAAGGGAATCCTACTGAGTAGATGATGAGGCTCAGAAGGAGGTGAATAATGGACAAGAAATCACAATTTAATCTGGTTGTAAATTCAGTTACTGAGAACATCGACCCCACTCTACTTAATGTCACCTTTGTTGTTCATGACTTCGAGTTATCGGGTAATGGCCAAGTTATCACTAAAGAAATTGCATTAGAGAATGCCCATACCTTACTCAATAAACCTTTAGTGTGTAAATATTACCCTGCTCTAAATGGCAATAGTTCAACTGATGCCCTTGGCACACATGAGCAATTCATTGGTGTCGATAGATATGGTAATGATGATCTTCAAATGGACACTATCCCTGTCGGTGTCATTACTACCGAGGGTTATGTTCTAGATATAGAAGGGACAGAAGTATTGGCGGTAGACGGAGTTCTTTGGAGAGACCGTTTTGAAGATGTGTGTGGACTACTTCTTGAATGGTATCAGCGTGGTGTCAAGATTATATCAAGTGTCGAGTATTACTATAAGAATTATACACACAAAGATGGTGTTGAATATATCGAGTCACCTATTTTATATAGTGGTCATTGCTTACTGAATTCTGAGCAGCGTGGAGACCACAAAATAGTAACTCCCGCATATGAATCATCGCATCTACTTAGTTTTAACGATTTAAAACAATTTAACAAACTGGTTGCTCAAGCTCTAAACCAGTCATCAAAGGAAGGTGTAGGAATGTTTAAGAAGGTGTGTGAGTTGTCACACGATGATATTAGATCTCAATTGTACGGTGCTCTTAACGATGCGCTGTCTGATGAAGAATACTATGATTCATGGATAGTCGAAGTTTTTGACAATCGATTTATTTATCACACTTGGGTTCAAGATGTGGGTACGAAATTTTACGAAGTAGCCTACACAAAAACTGAATCAGAAGATAAAGTAAATGTTGATTTTGCTAACAAGGTTGAAGTAATTGAAGAAAGAAGTTGGACTAAAGCCAATATCAATGCTGACATTCAACAGCAGCTTAATGAATCAATTGAAAAAATTGAAGCATTGAACTCAGATTTGACTTCTTCTAATCAAAAATTAGAAACAATCTCTCAAGAAAAAGAAAGCCTGTTGACTCAGTTCAATGATGCTTCTGAAAAATTAGTATCGATGAATCAACTCGTAGAAGAACTGCAGCCTTACAAAGAGCAAGTTGAAAGTGAAAAATTGCAACAAGCCATCAATGAGCAAACAGAGTTCTACTCTGCCAAGTTCAACGCAGTTAACGCCGCTGATAAATTTGCATCTGACGAAGTACAAGAACTCATCAAGTTATCTATTAATGAAGATGAGACTGGTAAAGATGCAAAACTTCAACTCAATAGCATTCTTGTAGAAATGGTACAACCAATTCTTAATGAAGAACCGCAATTCTTGGTATCTGCTAACAGTCGAGGCAGACTGATTGACAAACCTGATACTTTTGAATCGCGTTATTCAATTAATTAATAAAATAAACATAAAATTCTGGAGGTTTTTATATTATGGCAACTCGTCAACAAGTCGCCCTTACTCAAAAGGGTAATCGTGAAATCGGTAATCTGAACAGCATCAAAATTCGTACGCTTAATCATGGTGCAGTAGTTGTTGGTGAAATTGACAATTTCACATTGGTAGAGCTTGGATTTAATACGGAAGGTGAGCGCACTGCTACTCAACTGTCTGATGTAACCAAAAAGTCTTATCTTATTGCAACTCCAGAAAAACGTATGCTGGGCGAAGAATTGGTAGACTTCTATAATGCTGCAGGAGAACGCGCCCGTATCGTATTCCTAGATGAAGGAGTTCGATTTGACACCTCGGCTTTCAGACTTAATACTGGCGTAACTAGCATCAAGAATGGTCAAGTGGCACATTTTGATCCAGCAACCAAAAAATTTGTGATTCAAGAATCTGCTTCCCCAGTTGCTGCTTATGCAACAGCCAGCAAGAAGTTTGTTGTAGTATCCAATGAGTCTGATGTTGTTTACACATCCGGTAAAGCCCTAGTTCGTCTTGAAGTACAATAATTAAACTAAACATATACATATCGGAGGAATAATAAATGTTTGACAATCAAAAACTTAAAGCACTATTTACCCGTGTAGTAAATAATAAAGTTGAAGAAAAAGACCATGAAGACATCGCCGCATATTGCAAAAAAGTATTCGGTTCTGGATACTCTCCTGATCCTTCTATGCTTCACCAGTTTAACAATCTCGTAGTTGAGACTGCTGATCAAATTGCAAAGCCAGTAGTTACAAACCTTCTTTCTGTGCTTGCTGAATACGATAGCGTTGCACCTAACACAGTGAAACAGTACAACATTCCACAAAAGAACAAGGCTAAGGTTCGTTGGTCTGCTAACGGTTCCGGTGTAGACATGGTTCGCGTTGAAGGTAAGCGTAAAGAGATTGCTGTACCTCAGCAACTTTCCACTGGTTTTTACTATGAGCCATTTGGTGATGGTGATTATGTTGAACAGTTTAATAAGTTGGTCAACGATGTGGCAGATGCAAAAGTACGTCTGTACATGGATGTTATCGCTAAACTGGTCACTGCTGCTGTTGCTTCGGGTAAAATTCCTAATGCTAACGTTGTAGCTGCTTCCAACGTTACAATTCAGCAATACAATAAGTTGGCTTCCGTTCTGGCTCGCTATGGTGGTCGCCCTGTATTTGTAGCAGATACACTTCTGATTGACCATTTTGCTCAACAACAGGCAACAGACACTACAATTAAAACGCTTCTGACTGACCGTATTAAAGAAGAGTTGCTGACCAGCCTCAACCCTTCTACTATTGGTCGTACAACAGCTATGAACCTGGTTAATCCTTTTCTTGACGAAACTAATTCCAAGGTTGAATTGCCAGTTAATGTTGGCTATATGTTCGCAGGTGACGTTTCTCAAAAGCCATTTGTTGTCACTGAGTTTGGTGGTATGCGTCAAATGACTGAGCAAGACATGGAAGATGAGCGCATTAAAATGAAGATTACTCAATCTGCTGACGTTCAACTGATCTTTGGTGAAGCTATCGGCTATATCAAAGACGACAACGTAGCACTGTAATATTTAATGAATTAAATGGGGCGAAATAATGTCGCCCCTATTCTATTTTTCAAGGGAGGATACTATGACAGATACTATCAAAGTGGCAAGGTATCGCAATTTTCCATATACAGTAAACTATACTGTGAATGGAGGTATTAAAACTTATCAATGGGCTGGAAGTCGTGGCGACAAAACAGACATTAAAGAAGTTCCTACTGAAGTCGTAGATTGGCTTTTGATGACAAGCGGATGTTTTAGAGATGGTGAACTTAAGATTATTGAGGATACCGAAGAAGCGAAAGTAATTGCATCCAATATTGACGATCCAGAATCATACAAAAACAACACTCATACCAGAGCTGAACTTGTTAAGATTCTTGAAGGCAATTTCATGAAAATGAAATCTGAACTAGGAAAAATCACAGTTCAATCTGAGAAACAATATGTTCTTGATGTTGCAAAAGAAATCAAACTAGACGCTAACTCTAAACTCAAGTTTATCGCTGAGTGGATTGGTGCTCCTGTAGACGTTCTTTTTGACGAATAATAAAGGAGTGGTTCAAATTGACCACTTATGATTCTATCTTTACGCAGTTTATAGCAATCAATAAGACAGATCCGATCAACATACCCACCTCAGATGAAGGCAAGTATAATATGATCCATTCTGCTATTGTTCTCTACAATAATCGCATGAGAGATGAAGAGCTAGGCTATGACGACACTATTGAGCAAGTTAATCGTTCACTAAGCCACGATGAAATCCTTATTGTTAGCAGGTACATGAGACTTACTTTTCTTGAGAATCAGCTTACTGAGTTTGCTACTTTGTACCAGCCATTTGCTGCAGATATTGGATTGCGAAACTACCAAAGTCAAGTCAAGGCATTACAGACACTCATTGACAATGAGAATAGTAAAATCGAAAGAATAATCGATAATATGCAAGTAGACTATTTGTAGGTGCTATATGAAGGATTATTCTAATTATTATGGTAGCAGCAAGGATCGATTGATTCAAGGCGGTAAGCACCTTTTTGGAATGCATCTGAATGGATTTGACTCAAGTGAAGTATTGGTGAATGGACTCCCCCATCAAGTCATTGTCACAGAAAAATATTCAAGCAAAGAAACTCTTAGAAAAATCATGTGTGAACATGGTCAATTGTTTGATGGTGACGTAATTGAGCATGAGAATAAAATATGGTTGATACGCAAAACAGATAAAGAGAATCCTGTGTTTGATACTTTCACTATGGAATTAGCCCCATCCTCTCTCAAATGGCTAAACTCTTATGGTGAAATTTTAGAATATCCATTCATCTTCAATTCCGATAATATATCTAATTTTGGTGTCGCTGAAGGCCAGGTTATATCCCTCCTTAATGATAGACGAAATATCGCAGTCAGGAAGACTGATGAGAGTAAAATGATTAAAGTTGGACAGCGATTCATCTTTGATGCTGCTGCATGGGAAGTCACATCGATTAACAGGCTTAATCCACTTGTTGAGATTGTGTTAAAGTCCACTACAATTGATCCGTCAAAGGATAATATGGAGTTGCGTATTGCTGATTATGTGAAGCCAAACTATGCGATTCATGTTGATCAAACAAGTATTTCATTAAGAGTCGATGATACATATCAAATTGATGCAACGGTGACCAACAACGGTGTTCAAATCCCCTCCCCTACCCTGTCATTTATCTCCTCTGACAATACCATTGCAAGCGTGGATGAACATGGTTTAGTTTCTCCTGTAAGTGAAGGTTCGTGCACAATCGAAGCAGTTTATCTTGGCATAGTGTTGACTCTTAATATTAATATTGGAGCAATACAGTCCGACAATTACACTGCAATAATTAGCGGAGATGAAAATGTTTATCTTAATAAGACAAAAGACTATTCTTGCAACTTCTACAACAACGAACTGTCAGTTCCACTAGTAGGAGTATTCTCACTAACCAACCTCGATGGAAGTCCTACGACATTGGCAAGCATCACTGCTATTCAAGGTAATGTTTGTACTGTTAAGGGGTTGAAGATTGGAACTGTTTTACTGACTTGTGGGAATGCAAGTAATAATGTATCCACATCTAAAACAATCAAAATTAGATCAGCCTTATAAGGATGGTGAGCACGGTTGGCTAGATTAGTAAACTTAAGCAGTGACAAGGCGACAATCATGACTAGACTGACTGACTCGCCTGAATTATGCAAGGCGCTCTATTACACTGAGAGCAATTTTTTAGATATGCCTGATATTGAAGATCCCTCTATCCTCTTTTACGAGAACATCTTTCCGTTTGCCAGAGTTCCTGAACTCGCTCAAGAAGGCAAAAGCTATATAACCATGTCATTTAGAGATTTTAGACCAACTAGAACTAATCACAGATTCAAGAGTGGTTTAATTCAAATTAATGCTTTCACGCACAACCGCTTAGTACGGACTGATCATGGTGTGCTGAGGTTTGACTTAATGATGCATGAGATTGATAAATTGATGAATGAGAAACGTGGCTTAGGAATCGGAAAAACTGAGTTCTATAAAATGGATGAATACTATGTGAATGAGCATTATATGGGGCAATACATAGCATACAAAATATATGAGTCGAATTAGATATGGCATATATCAAAGAAGACATCGAGCTCAAGTTAAAAGCTGGATTACCTATCCCCATAGATAACGCGGGCTTAATGAGGATACCTACTTTCCGAGTTATTGCCGACATTGGTTTATCTATTTATAATCTCTATCTTGCATATCTATTAATTGATAAAAATTCGCTTGATAAACAGATGAATAAGAATATGACGAATTTTGATTTGTTTTTCGCTAACTGTTATCACAGCGAGGAATTCAAGCATATAGCTTTTAATGGACTTCAACTTTTTTTTAATCATGAACCGTCACTAGAAATAAATGGCGAAGATTATTTCATTAATCTCGAAGGTCAAGGATTCTTGAATCGTGAGAACTTTATGGATTTTCAAGAAATCCTAATGATTTCAAATAATGTGAAAGTTTCCAATGAACCAGAGTATAAACCTGGCAACTCTAAAGCTCAGGAAATGATTAACATGATTATGAAGAACAGGAAAAAACAGCCGAAGCTAAAAGAAAAGATGAATCTCCAAAGCATAGTTTCTGCTTTAGCTTGGAAAGAGAACGGACTTACAATATTTAGTGTCTTTGATTTAAACATATATCAAATCTATGATGGCTTTCATACCACTAACAACATTGATAACTATAAGCACACTATACAAGGTCTATATGCTGGAACTATTGATAGTAAAAATATTAAATTGGCTGATATACATTGGGCCAATAAAATAAACAATTAATTCAGGAGGATATTTAATGACTACACCTAATATTTTCGCAGTTCGTGAAGTTGCTTTGGCGACTTTTTATGATCTTGCAACCAATAAGGCAAAAGTACAACTTTCAAACCTCAAAACATCTGGCTTGGAAAACTCTGCAGACACTGTTTATGCACAAGGCGGGCGCGGTAACGGTCGTGTAGTTGGATTTTCAGGAAACCGCTCTGGACGGGTTACTCTTCAAGATTGCGTGTTCACTGCCGAGGTAATTGCTATGATGACTGGTAACGAAATTAAAACTGGTGCAACTAATATCTACCAGCGCGATGTTATCACTGTGTCAGCAAATAAGGCTTCTCTGTTACATACACCAGTAGATGCGACATCTGGCTTGATTAGTGTTTATAAGTTGAATTCTGACGGTACACATGGCGAAGAGATTACTTTTGCAACAGGAACAATTGCTGCTGGTAAATACACTCTCACTACAAAACAACTTACTTTTAACACTGGCGAACTTGCTGACGGAGCTAAAGTTGTAGCGTATTACAAAGCAGCTACAGCAACTACAGCAAAAACAATTACCGTTTCTTCCGATAAATTTGCAGGTACATATCGTATTGTTCTTGACTGCCTTGTACGTAACACTGAAAACCAACAAGATTACGCTGCTCAAATCGTTATCCATCGTGCCAAGATGGAGGACAACTGGAGCATTTCTATGGCAGCAGACGGAGATCCTTCAGTGTTCGATATCCCTATGGAGATTCTGAAGCCTGTAGATGGAACAGAAATGTACACTATGACTATCTATGATGAGAACAGTGTCGCTTAACAAATAAACATATACATACTAAGAGACAAGTGAACATACGCTTGTCTCTTTTTTACACTTTCTAAGGCTTTTTATAGAGCAAACTTGATATGAGTGTGCTGTTACAAAGTCTTAAATTTATAGGGGAGATATAAATATGACAAAAAAACTATCAGCATCAGCGATTAATAAGGCGCATAAAGCATTAGACAATAAGAAGAAAATTACTGTACTTGGTGAATATGAAGTTAATATTAGTCTAACTTTTAAGGATTCAGACATTGATAAGGTAATCTTCGACTATCTTACCATGTTTGAAGAAGCAGGTCGCAATAATAAAATTGATGATGAATTTATCTTGGGGTCAGGTGCATTGCTTCACACTCTAATTCTTGGAGCCTTTACCGATGTGCCAATGATTCCTAAAGAACGTGACATTGCTAAGTATTTGGAAGTTGCAAATGTGTTTTATAACACAGGGATTATGAATGCCGTTATTGAGGCATTACCTGAACGAGAGTTAAAGAAAGTATCCGATAAATTAGATGCCAACAGTAAGAAAATCGGTCAAATGATTGGTGAGTACGCTTTGTCCTCTGCTATGGCACAAGGAGAAAACAATGAAGATCAAAGCCAAGAACATGAAGGAATTAGAACAGATAATCAAGGGTAAAGTTGGTAAAGCATTACTGAATAATGTAGCACCAACAGTGAAAGAAGTTATGAAGGATAAGATTGAGGAAGAAGTTTATAGCGTGTATACACCAGTACCTGTTGAAGATGGAGGATATGACAGGCAACGTGAAAATGATGGCTTGCTAGATGAAGACAATATGGAAGTGACTGTACTGAATGACACTGTGTTAACCGTAGAGAATATTCGTTCAGATGGTGATAGAAATGTTGCTGAAATTGTCGAGACTGGTGAAGGATATCAATTCGAGTTCCCATACAATGGAGTACCAAGACCATTCACAGAAGCAACAAGGGAACACCTGAGAGATACGAATGAACATGTGGCTGCTATGTATAGAGGGTTAGTTAAAGAAGGATTAAACGTAAAAGTGAAATAAAAGGGCAATTTCATAAAGATTATGGGAGTGATTTTTGTGGAGAACAACTTCATTTAGACAAATATAATTAAGTGGTGATTCGATTTGACGAAAAAGCAAATTAACAAAAATACACTGCGAGAACCAGCTAAAAAGCTACCAGAAGTAACTGAAGAAATGTGGCTTCAAGTAAATGAGGATTACCGATCATTAGCAGAAGAGTTTATCACTGTACAAGACCTCTCTCCTGCTTCTAAAAAACAATATACCAGTGCACTGAAACAGTTTGGTTGGTACATGTTTAGTTCAATGAACAATAAGTTTTTCTATAAAATTTCTAAGCGTGACTTCATGAGATATTTGAGTTACTTACGTGAAAACCGGAAGATGTCTTCTTCTGCTATTGGATTAAGAAAATCAATCGTATCAAGCTTGTGTAATTTCATTGAGAATATAATCTCTGAGGATGATAAAAATTACACTAACTTCAGAAATTTCACACGAGGTCTCCCCCCTATTCCCAAAAACCGTGTTTACGACAAAATTAAAGTAACAAAAGATGAATATGACATGATGATGAATGTTCTCCAAGAAGATGAAAATTGGTTGGGTATGGCGTGGCTTGCAACTGCATTTAGAACAGGCGCTAGACGTTCGGAAATCATTCAATTTAAAACTGAGATACTCTCATATGATGTTCAGGACGATTTAGATTATGTTATGTCGCATACAGTTCGAGGGAAGGGAGCTTCATTGGATGGCAAAAAAATAGAGTACATGATCCCCCTAGATGTTTTACCTTACTGGACAAAATGGGTTGAATCAAGGGGATATGAAAGTGAATATGTTTTCACCACCAAATATGGAAATGAAGTCAAACCAATGTCTGCTGCCTGGGCTGATGAGTTTTGTTCCAATACTCTGTCTGACATCTTGGAGCGCAGAATTAATGTTCATATATTCAAGAATTCTTGTATAACCTATCTTTTGGAATCAGGCGTAGACATCAAACTGGTATCTAAGTTCGTAGCGCATCACAATGACATATCTACCACTCAGATATATGACCTTAGAGATTTTGAAGATGAAAAGAAGAAAATATTTAACACCAAGAAAACTGATAATGAGGAGAGCAGAAATGAAAGCTAAAATTTACGTCTACGAACTCGAAGGCACTCCACAAGAAATTGTTGAGTTTGTAAATAAGATTGACAAACAATCTAAGCAGCCGAATCAATATACATATTTTAAACAACCTGCATTTACGATTATCGGCGATCCTCCATCCAACCCATTGGATTGGAGCAAGATTACTTGCTCAACAAGCACAATTACATAACAATATACATACAACAACAGGAGGGATTATATATGCCAGGCCCAGGTGGTTACGTTGGTTCACCCAACATTTTCGTTTCAACAGCAAATCAAGAATTAGTCACAAAACATCCAACATGGTCTTATCCTTATGCATTTAGAGAATTCAGTTTTCTCAATTATGCTGATTGCCATGTAAAAATTAATGGCTCCAGCGACCCTATTTTCCTGAAAGCAGAACAAGGCTTCTCAATGTCCTTAGGACTTATTCCAGTCAAAAGTTTCATTGTTGTGGAATCTGGAATTGAGTGTCAATTTATTGGAGCATACTAAGGGGAGATCATATGTTTTTAATAAATAAAAGTCCCCGATTACTTGGAATCAAGAGGAACAAATTAAAACCGTATGTTACAAATAGAGAAGTTATTTATTCTTCTTACAAGAAAAAAGATGCAACTTCTTTTGAATTATCTACATCTCAAGTTGGCAAAATGAATATCGGGATTCGAGCTAACTCAGACATTCCAAATCGCAGATTTACTAAGAATGGTAAGGTTGTTGTCTCAAGTAAAGATAACTCAAAAACAAGCGAATTGACCTATTCTTGGAGTCGTGGAGAAGGATATAGTATCAACGGTGTTTACGATTCAATTGCACATCAAGAATATCAAGACCCACCCTATTGGAATATCAAACCTAGCGTAGTTATTACATTCGATGACGGATGGGAATCCATGTACAATCTTGCATTTCCGTACATGAGAGATAAAGGTATTAAAGGCACGGCGTATGTTGTACCCAACAACTACAACAACACACCAGGATTCGTAACGGATGCCCATCTTAAAGAAATGTATGATGCTGGGTGGTGTATTGCGAACCACACCAACACGCATCCTTTTCTAACAAATTTCACTTATGAACAAGCGTATTCTGAAATTGATTTATGTAATCAGTGGTTGGAAAGCAAAGGTTATCATGATGGTACAAAACATATTGCCTTTCCTTATGGTTCGCATAACGATGAAGTTTTAAGAGCGTGTAAGGATTTAGGAATGGATACTGTTAGGTTTACGGGTAATGAATTGAATAATATTTATACGGATGAAACCATGCACAAGTTGAAACCTATTACCTGCGGTTTAGGTGGAGCATGTCCTGATTTCAATGCTGTTAAACTTCACGTTGATGAGGCTATCTCCAAAGGAAAAGTATGTGTTATGATGTTCCACCGTATCGTTAACGCTCCAGGTGAAAATGGATGGCCATCCAATGATGGGATGAACTTCGTGTTCAGTGAGTACAAAAAAGTTATGGATTATCTCGTGCAAATTAATGCCACAGTCTATACGATGGATGAATTACTCAATCTAACTAAAAGTCAGATTGATTCATATAAATCGGTATCTAGAAAACTAGAGTTTGATAATAACTTTGTTGAAATCCAACGAATCGGAAAGAAGACGATTAATGGCTCCTTGACATGGACTACTCCTGCAGTATTTCAAACAACTTGCTACAGGTCGCAAGTCACTGGATGGAACGCTGCTAACTCAGATGTTCCAGTTGGAATTGCAGTGAATTCTGCAGCATTCAGCAATCTACATGTTTACGATACTGTGGATGCTGTACGCGGTAATGCTCCCAATTTGTTTCAATTCAACATCCACACAAATGGAAACTTGTATTTGGCTTGGGATAAAGCATATGGCGATGCTAATGGAATTACGACTCAGGCAGCATTAAAAACTTGGCTGAATAATAATCCAATTACTTTGTTGTTTGAGCAGAAGACACCTACAATCACGCCTGCTCAAGTGTCCATTGTGACCAATGGTATTTCTGACACCTCCCTCCGATCTTTCGGAAATGGAACAAAAGTGGAATCAATTATTGGTTCAAACGCAACCCATCCTGTAATGTTTGAAAGTCATCCAATTTAAAGAAATCCATCTTTTATCAAAATATTTGATCTGTAAATCCCTTATTTTATAAGGTTTTTTGTTATGCCTAATCTTTCAATTTTCTTAAGTGTAGGTGATTCCAACAAGTGACAGCGACTCAGTTTTTCATCTCATTTATATTTATAAAACAAACATATTTAAGGAGATGTTTTTAGAAATGAGACCAATCGGAATTAGAAGTGACAAAGGTATGTCTACCGCAAATCAAGAAATCCTGCCAGTTATTGATGCAGGCTGGACTAGATCCCCAAGAGGTAAATATTATGAATTTTCTTTCTTGAATGAACAGGCTTGCACAGTAATTGTCAATGGAAAGGATCGGAATGTCCTTGAGGCTGGCATTGGATTTGAAATTAATGAAAATGACTTTAAAATTGAATCCGTAGTTGTTGTAGAACCTGGTATCAATTTTAAATGGCGCGGAAAGTACGGTGCTTAACTATGAATATGAAGAATCGATTATTTCCAAATGATTTAAGGATTGAGGATACATCCTCTTCCCCATCGCAACCTACCAATCCATCGCTTCCACCCCTCTCAATTCCTAGAGCAAACAGAATAGGGTTTATTGGAGACAGCAATACGCATAATACGGGCAGAGATAATATTGAAATTATGAAACCAGTGTGGCCTGCTATCATGGGCATTATGAGCAACATGAGAGCTTATATTGGATTGAATGCAGCAGTGTCAGGCTACACAACTAAAACTGCTTTGGATATTCAAGTAGCGAAAGTAATTGCTGACAATCCGTCAAAGTGTATTGTGATGATAGGCACAAATGATATTGGACTAAAAGGAACAGGTATCAATTTCCCCAATGACTCTAAATCTAATATTGCTCAAATTGCAGATCGCTTAGTTGCAGCAAATATAGAGCCAATTTTTATGACCGTCTACCCTATAACTCAAGGTTCTGTTTTAGGAGGAAACGTGGTTGAAGATGTTCACAACAAAGTGAACCTATTCAACCAATTCCTTAAAAGTTTTTGTTTGAAGCGCGGATACCAATGCTACGACACTTATGGTTTACTAGTTGAACCATCGACAGGGAACATGAATCCTACTAGCCCTGATGGGGTTCACACAGGAACATTTTTGAGCCACTGGGTAGCAGAGTATGTGGTACAACGATTAGCGTCAAAACTACCAGCCTGGAACCCTCAATTGTGCGAAAGTAATAGTGATCCGACAACTCTCTTAACCAACCCTTTATTTATCACGGATACAAATACTGACGGTATTCCAGACGGATGGACAAAGAATGGAACATCTTTTACAACACGCATTGATCCCGGAGTAGCTGTTCATGGCAAATGGGCTACATTTTTTGCAAATAGCTATCAAGCTAGTGGGACATCTTTATCTCAGACCATCACGAGTGGATTTAGTAGTGGTGATAAAATTGCTATTGGTGGGAAGATTAAAGCAAAAGTCGGAAACAAAGATGGGTCGAAATATTCTTGTAAGATTACATTTAATGGTGCTAGTACAGACCTGTACTCTCCAATGTATGAATTCTTGTGTTCAATCGAAGGTACTTTTTATCAAGAATATACCGTTCCATCCAATACAACATCAATAACTGTTGATATTGGAGTTGCTAGCGGTATAGGCACATTCCAGTTTGGACAAATGACAGTTAGAAACCTTACGGCATTGGGGGCTATTTAGTAATGATTAGCAATGAGCAAAAAATCTCATGGAAAACAGCATGGTTACAATTTCTTTGTGAAATAAACAATGTCGAGCATACAGGGTATGAGAGACGAGAGGAATTGGAGACTAAGCTTGCTACAGCAGGATTCCAATCGTTTCCATTAATTCCGTCTGTGTATACAGCAACAGGAACAACAAATAACCCTAATACAACCAATAACTTTTCTGGTTCTGCATTCATTTTACCCGATCCCCAAATAACGCTATCCATGAAGAAAAGTCAAAAAGCTATTATAAACGGACTTGTCTGTCTTTCTACAAATTCGGGAACAAATAACTCTGCAAGAATGACTTGTCTTGTTTACAGCATAAATGGAGGAACATCCTGGACGAATTTGGGTACATGGATGAATGCAACAGATTTGGGTAATAGCATAGTCCCAGTTACCTTAAATTTTGCGTATACTGCTTCAGCAGACGTAAATATTATTTTTGGTATTCGGATAGCCAATATTGATGGAACAACAATAGTCACTGCGTCAAATAATCAACGCTCACTTACTGTAACTGTCTTTTGAACTATATCCTATAATAAGGGAGTGTGTTAGGTGATCAGTAGACTGTTCAAGAATGATCTCAGAAATGAAAAAAACGATATATTGTCAAGTGAATTTATAAACCACAAAGATAGGCATTCGCGTGGATCTCAAGATGAACTGAATGCGAAAGACATTAAGAGTTCTGCCAGTTATGCGAACGTAATTGATTATGGGGCAGACAGAACCGGAAATACTAACTCAGCGCAAGCATTCCTTTTGGCTTTTCAAAGTGATTCTGACTCTGTGTACATACCAAAAGGGCAATATTTACTTCTTTCCAACATTTCGGTTCCCTCAAATAAGAGTCTAGTGTTTGATAAAAATGCAACAATAAAAATAGGCGAAGGAATTAAGTTAAGAATAGACAGTTCTTGGAATGCAAATCATGATGATTTTATCTTCGACTTGTCTCTTGGAGGTATATTAGAAGGAGATATGATTCACGATGAGATATTCCCAGAATGGTTTGGGGCGAAAGGAGATGCTGTAACTGACGACAGCGATGCCTTTAATTATGCTATGAAAGTTTGCAATAAAAAAAGGATACTTCGTCTTTCACCTAAAAATTATAAAATAAGACGAACTATTGACAATAACGCTAGAGGCGTAAAAGGAACAGCTCGTTACTACGACAGTCAAAATGGGGGCAGTCGTATTATATTTGATCCGATTGATAAAACGACTGATCTACTGCCATGCCTTCGAATTGCTGCAGCTGCTTACTCTTCTGAATTTCGAGACTTTACAATACAATCAACAACTCAATACACCTCTAAAAATTTATCATCTTGGGTAAATAAATCTCTTTTCGAACAAGATAAGTACGAAATGTTTGCAGTCGGTTGTGCTGCTATTGAGGTATTAGGAGTAAGTACGCCTACTTTCACCAATATAAGGACATCGAATATCAAAGTAGGTCTACTTATGAATAGCAACAATGGACATATAACTTCTCATGAATGCAATTGGTCGGGTTTAATCGGTGTTTATTGCAGAAGAAACTCAGGGGATTATTTCTTTCAAGGTGGATCTGTTAGTGGGGCATTTTGTGGTGTAATGTTGGGGATAATTCTTGAGGCCGGTCACTATGGAGGCATGGATGTCACTATGCTGAGAGTACATATGGGTTTCTCTCCGTTCGGCTTTTACCAAGTTAAGGATGCAGACAATTATGATGAACTGGCTGAAGTCCTGGGTTTATCCGCATCTTTAATGACGACCCGATTTGAGAGAACGGGTGAGGCTGTAATAAAGTTACTTCCAAAATCAAAATCAGAAGGCATAAAGATCAGCGGGTTTGGATTAACATGGAGCCCTCTCGACCACCCCTCTGATGGTTCGGATGCCTGGATCTGTGCAATGCCAAATGACATCATTAGTAGAGATGAGAAGCAGAAATTTGCTGTTTATTTCGGAACACTAGGGAATAGGGTCGATGTTTTTGACAATGACTTCGGGGGTATATTTAAATCCAATGCGCCTGGTGCAGTGGGCTCTGCGTATATCCATACATTGAGCGGAGACGGCACTTTGAAAGGCTTAGATATCCCCAATATTGTTGTTAGAAGAAAGTTGCCTTCTGTTAGCCTCAGTCTATCATCGCTTCACAGTCTTGATCAAAATATGAGATTAAAATGCTTCAATTCTTTAGCTTCAGGAAATTTAATGAAAAATCCTGAGGTTAAAGAAAGTTGGGCTATTGTTGGCAGCACTTCATCTACTTTAGATGTTATTTCAAATACAGATATAGATGAGATACCGATCAGTGAGCTCAGAAAATATCTTGGTGACAGTCTAAAAATAGTTAAATTCACTCCTGATGGTATTAATAGTCAGATGATTGCATTGAATGCGTTATTATCAACATTAGACTTGGATGAAGATAGAAATATTTGCTATGAGTTCTTTATCTATTCACCAAAATCTACTATTGGGTGTCGGATTGCTTGTTCAAACAATAAGTTTTTATATGACTCATCGCGCCCAGTTTCTGTGAATGAATGGACTAAAATATCTGGACGAGGTGAAAAATCAAGCGATATCCGAAGGCTTGAAATATACAGTCTCTCACCCACATCTCCAACCTATATTGCTGGTGTTATGGTTAACTATGATGAGCCAAGTCCATACTCTCCGCATAACCACCCATACACTACTCAAGCGATAGAGTCCTTAGATGGTATAATATTGTCTTCACCAAACAAAAATCGCTACAAAATAACAATCGATGATCAAGGCGCAATCAATACAGTTAAGATCACTCAATAACACAAACATAATCAAATTAATGTTGAAAATCCAGTTCGGTTATGATACAATTCGTATCAAGACTAATCAACTGGAGGAATTATATTGAATAAAATCGTTAACAGAATAACCAAAAAAGTCAGATACTTATTTGTGAATGGAATAGCCTCATCGATTGTAACACCTCAATTTATTAGATTTTTTATTTACAAATTATTTGGTATGGATATTAGAACAACTAAGATATTAGCAGGTTGTTTTTTTACTGGCAAAAAAATATTGGTTGGTTCAGGAACTTTTATAAACAACAGGTGTTATTTCGAGTCACAAGACACCATAATTATTGGAAATAACTGTTCTATTGCTCCAGAGGTCATGTTCTGCTCTTCTACTCATTTGATTGGTGAAACGTTAAAAAGAGCAGGAAAAGTATGTGGGAAAAAAGTTACGATAGGTGACGGCTGTTGGATTGGAACAAGGGCAATAATACTACCCGGTGTAACCATTGGCACAGGGTGTATTATAGCTGCTGGAGCCGTAGTAACTAAAGACTGTGAGTCAAACAGTCTGTATGCTGGAGTCCCAGCAGTAAAAATTAAAGATTTACCCCTTGATAACTCGGAAATTGTAATCCCGAACACCAAAACATCTTGATAATTGATTCTTGATAAAACTATCCTTTCATTAAGAAAGCAGGCTTAAAAAACCCTTATTTTTCAACGTTTTTTGAATGCCCTCCCCTACTCAACTCAATATAATTCTTGAAACGAGCTGCACCAGCATATGGTGTGGCTTTTTTTGTGAATTATGAAATATATAAAGGAGGTCGACATGGGAGTAATAATTAACCAAGAAGTTGAAGTTAGTTGGGCGTACAGATCAAAAACCTATTACATCAATCTAGGCATTCCATTTACTTCAATCGGGGACATTTTTAAAGTTCCTTATAACAAACTTCCTTCAAATGCTAATGTACAGGTATTAATTGAATGCGATATGTGTGGAACTCATATCTTTAAAGGGCTTCAAGGCTTAAGAGATCGTCAAACCACATATTGCAGTACTTCTTGTGCACATGAATCTAAGAAGCGAAGGATCTCTTTTAAGTGTGACTCGTGTGGCAAAGAAGGAGAGAAAACACAATATCAGTTTAATAAACACATCCATCACTTTTGTAATAGTGAATGTTCAGCAAATTTTGATAGATCATACATTCCAAAAGTACAATGCGTATGCGAACAATGCACTAAAAACTATGAAGTAGAACAGTCTCAATATAATAGATATGGCTCAAAATTCTGCAGCGTAAAATGCAGAAACCAATGGGAAAGTATCAATAAACGTGGTTTTAATCATCACAGATACAAAAGAATACCCAAGCAATGTTCACACTGTAATACGAAAATTGATGTACCCAGGTATAAAGTTACCAATGATTCAAGACACTTTTGCGACACAAGTTGTCGCCAACAATGGTACGCTGAAGTTTGGTCGCAGCAACCTGAATGGAGAGAAAAAAGCGCCAAGCGTGCCATCGACATGCTGAGTAATGGATCATTTAATCATACAAATACTTCATGCCAAAAAGTTGTTAATGAAATATTGGATGAAATGTCTATCAACTACGAAAACGAGTTTCCTTGCACATACTATACAGTTGACAACTATTTAATTGATCATCACCTGATGATTGAGGTAATGGGCTCCTTTTGGCATTGTGACCCTAGAGTTTATGAAGGAGTCAATCATGATATTCAAGCGAATAGAATAATAAAAGATGCAACAAAAAAGAAATACATTTTAGGTAAATATGGAATTAAAATTCTTTACCTGTGGGAGAAAGACATCCACGAAAATCCTATGCTCTGTCAGAAACTCGTTCAACATTATATTGGCAATTCTGGTAACATCGATAACTATCACAGTTATAATTACGATATCGTAGAAAATAATCTTAATTTAAAAGATGATATTATGAGTCCATTTTTCGAGTTGAAAGTAAATAAATAAAAATACTGTAATGTATTATTAAAATTTGAGGAAGTGGATAAATGGCAGATTTACAAATCTTAATCTCAGCCAATCTTAATATAGGTGAATCAATTGGCGATATCAATACCGCTATCAAAGCATTAAGCAAACATAAATCACTGCAAAAACTCACTCTTAAAGTTGACGTAGATCAAAGCTTTGTTAAGTCCATTAATCAGTTCATTGCTGCAACTGAAAAATTAGGCAATGCACTACGTGAGCAGAATAAAGTTGTCAGTGATGTCACTACTGTATATAAAAAGCTAGATGGCTCAATTGAAAAAGTTAGAGAACAACATCTGGCTAGTGGTGAAATCCTTACCAAGATTAATAAACAGGTAGATGAGCACAAGCAAAAATTAACCGAAGAAACCAAGGCTCTCGACAAACAAGGTAAATCAGCTCAAGCACTAAAGAAAGACCTTGAAGGTTTGAGTATTGCCCAGGATACCGTTTCTAAAAACAAATACGGCGAAACAACAGGAACGAGACAGACATATAAAAACAGTAATGGTACTGAAAAGGTCAATGTTAATCTAGATAAAGATGGTAACGTTAATGCTTATAAAGTTTCCAATGACTTAGAGAAGGCAATCAAACAAGAAGAAGACTTCCTTGAACAAATGTATCAGGGCAGACTGAAGTCCGAACAACAGCAAAAAGAATTCTATCGGGATTGGGAAAACAACCAACAGAAACATATTGATAAGAATCTTGAGTTATTACGTAAAGATAATGATAACGAAAATCAATCAATGATTGATCGTGAAAAGATGCATGTCCTTGCTTTACAGAAGAATGCGGCAATCGATAAGCAATACGTAGATTCGGTGAAGGCAACACAAACAAAAATTGATGATTTGAGACGCAGATTTAGCAAAGACAGCGGTGTTTTAAATGGTCTAAACGAAGTTCAATCAAAGTTAAATGAAATCGTTAAAAATGATAGCAAAGCTAATTTCAAAAACACCTTTTCAGATTTAAACGCTGACCTGAAACAATTATCTGCTAACGCCAAAACAGCAACAAGTCATACTCTTGGTTTAGGTGAAGCTTTTAAAACGGCAATGACAAGATTCCCAATCTGGATTTTTATTAGTCCCTTACGCTAGTAATAGCGATATGATAACCTCGTGAACCTATACAAATAGGGTGTGATCAAGCAATTGATTGCTAACGGTGAAACCTCAGCACTTCGGGTGGTGGCAATACCGTGCCAAGACTGTTCTATGCAGTAAGGTGTAACGACTATTCCGTTATGGAAGTAGATTTGCAGTGAAACTCTGTATTTCGAAGCGCGAGGCATCCATCAAAACTGGATGATGATATAGTCTAGTCCCATCTATATAGATGTTAAAGTATGCTGAAAAGCAGGGTATAATCGAGCAGCAGCGACTGCGTTCTACGCGCCCCTCCGCTCTCTTCAAAATGGCGTTCAATACATATATGAACTAGATACAGCAATGACCAACTTGCAAAAGGTCACAGATAATACAGCAGCAGAGTATCGGGATTTCATCAAAGATGCTGAAGGAATCGCTAACGCTATTGGCGGTCTCACTCTCGATGTAGTCAAATCTACAACCGAATGGGCAAGACTTGGATATACAATCCAGCAATCCACAGCGCTCGCAAAAGAAACTCTCGTCTACCAAAACGTTGGCGATATTGAATCTGCAGAGAAAGCATCTGAGGCGCTCATTGCCACAATCAAAGGTTTTGGTATCGAGGTTGATACACAAGGTAAGAATATTGCCAATGTAGTCGATATCTATAATGAAGTTGGTAACAAGTTTGCCATTAGCTCTCAGGGTATTGGTGAAGCCATGAGACGTTCAGCGGCGAGCTTAAGTGGTGCTGGCAATAGTATTGAAGAGTCTGTAGCGATGATTACTGCCGCAAATACGACTATTCAAGATCCAGCAAGAGTAGGTAATGCATTAATTTAGTGCCCTTATGCAGAAATGTATATTGAATAACCCAGAATATGCGGGAAGTTCCTTAGAGTCTTGATTACTAAGCCACATTTGAAAGAGTGTGGCGGCGAAGGGTAATGCCTTAGGTATAGTAAAAATATCAAGAATTGGATGATCCGCAGACACAGCCCTTGAATGGGAAGGTCTCAACGACTGCCAATGGGTATCCCTACGGGATAATGGTACAGTCTAATCCCTTTATAAATATGTCGAAAGACAGGGTATAATTGTAAAAACAATTTCTATGCGTATCAGAGGGGTAAGCGAAGAAGGCGAAGATTTAACCAACCTCCTCCCTACTCTCGAATCTAAATTCGCCTCAGTTGGGCTAACTCTTAAAAAGAACGATGATACTTTCAAGAGTACATATGAAATTTTCGAAGACTTGTCTACTGTGTGGAATCAATTATCTGATATGCAACAGGCAGAGTTTGTTGAACTTGTGGCTGGTAAGCATCAAGGTAACATTGCAGCATCCATGATTGCCAACTGGAAAGATGCTCAACTCTCTCTTCAAGCAGGTCTAAATTCTTTTGGCTCTGCAGCAAGAGAAAATGAAGTTTACCTGGAATCCATGCAAGGTAAGATTGCCAAATTTAGAAATGCCGTGAATACATTTTGGAGTGACAGTATTAGTAATGAATTTTTAAAGAGTATGATTGATGCTGGCACAGCACTTATCACTCATATTGATAATTTGGCAGTAGCTATAGGCTTATTAATCGGCTCATTTATGCTGTTTAAACATAAAGCAATCGGCAGCTTTTTACTGGGTGCTGGTCAAACCGTCAAGGCATTATTTGGTATGCAAGTTGCAGCTAATTCTGCCGCTGCATCAATGACAGTTTTACAGAAAGCCATGGGTTGGGTTGGCATAGCTATTACTGCAGGTTCGCTCCTTTATACATTCTTTAATCAATCCAAAAATTCAGCCGATGAAGCAGCTCAAAGTATTGATAACCTCAAGAATACAGTCACCGAAGCAACATATAATATCTCACAACTTGAATCTTTGAATGAACAGTTAAAAGATACTAGTAAATCACAAGAAGAGCAATTAGCAATCTACGACCAGATGAGGGGTATCATGCCTGAAATTGTTGACTACTACAACGATGAGGGTGATGCAGTTTATAAGAAAGGCGAAGCTGTTGATGCACTGATTCAAAAAGAAAAAGATTTACTAGCTGCCCAAGAGAAAACATTGGCAATGAGAGCATCTGAGATTTTAGATGCACCTACCAAAACAATTGCCGAAGCTAAAAAATCAATCAGCGATGATAAGGCTAAATTACAGTTTGCGAACGCATCCAAACAGGCTGCCGAATACATGCAAGAGTTTATGGCTGATAACAAAATCACCATTGACCAGATGTTGGATTTGGATAACCGAGACAAACTCAATGAGATGCAGGCTGGCATTGAACAGATTTTTACTGACTTAGGATTGAAGACAAAAGACTTGAAGAAGTTCAAGTTGGGCATTGATTGGAGTGAAAACAAAACCTCCTTTGATCAATTCTTGAAGAATATGCAAGACAATTTTTCATCCTTGAATGAGTCTTATAATGTCAACTCTGCGAAAATAGAAGAAGGAAAACGTCAATACGTTGAGACGCTTGACACAATTAACAAAGATGTAATGAATGATGCCAAGACCAACGATGAAAACTTGAAGATGGTTTTGAGTAGAGTTGCAGAACGTTACATTAATAGTGTAGATATAACCGAAGATAACAAAGATCAAATCGTATCAAACTATAGAGCCTTGAGCGATAACATAACCAAGGAAATTGAAAACAATAAGATTGACTTGGTGACGCTTTTTGAGACTGGAGATCTTACCGCCCTATCCGACATTCTCTCTCAATTTGGCAATGAGACGCTTGAATTAACTAGCATATTAGATGCGTTCAAAAAGAGTACAGATGAGACTTCTAAAAGTCTAACGCTATTTAATACAATTGTCTCCCAGAGAATGAATGAATTGTCGAAGACAAAAAGCAATATCACACTATTAAATAAAGCTCAACAAGAACTTAAAGATACTAATGGTGTGTCTATTGAGACTATGCTTGAATTGACTGATGCCTATGCAGATTATGCCGAGGTATCCAATTTAAGCAAGGAATCGATCCTTGAATACATCAAGGCAAAGAAACAAGAAGAAATAGCTACCAGCGAGGCAGAAAACAATAAGGCTAAGGCTATTGTCGCTGGCGCTAGAGCGCAAATCGTTGCTATGAGAGCAGTCAATGCGGTTAGTATTGTACCTGCAATACCAGAGAACGCGTTTGATGCTGCAGAAGAAGTAGTTGATAAACTTGCCAAGAAGTTTGGCATTCTCGATTCAGCAGTTAATGACTTAAGAAACACATCGGATAAGGCAGACGAAGAAACACAAAAGAGCAATGAAACAATTTCGGAAACGAATGAATTGCTTACTACACAGCAAAAACGTCTACGCGATGTTGAGTTGGCTCTTGATAAGCTTCAAAGTGGCAGAAGTCGATTTGAAAAAGGTTCAAAAGAATATCAAAAATCTATTCAAAAAGAAATCGATCTACTACAAGAACAAAAAGACATCTATGATGAGGGAGTTAAAAATCCTCGTACTCTCCTTTCTACCAAAGTAACAAGTACTTCACAAGTCGCAAGTGGTACTGGTGCCAGTGACTCAGACGTATCTAATATGATTTCCACCGTTCTCGGATTGCAAGGTAACTTCAGATATGAGCAAATCCCTGGTGAATTTAACGGGTCATTTGAAGAGTTTGTGGAGCGAAAAGTTTCTGATTGTTCGCAATTTATTCAAGAAGCGTTTGAAGGGCTTATGAATATCAAACTTCCTCGTACCGCTGCAGAACAAGCAAAGCAAGGCGTGGCAGTTTCTAAGGATAATTTGAAACGTGGGGACTTAGTATTCTTCAATACCACAGGAAAAGCGAACTCTCACGTTGGTATGTATACCGGCAATGGCAAGTTTATTCAGATGGGAACCAATGGGCTTGCTGAGCGCAATTTGAATGACAAAGAATGGTCGGGAATCTATAATGGAGCCAGACGAGTCATTAATGACACTTCTTCAACTGCAGCTCTCACTAGTTCAAAATCGGCTTACACAGGACAATACTCAGATTTAATCAACAAGTATGCTGGTAAACATAATATTGATCCTTTCTTGATTGCGGCAATTATTAAAACAGAAAGTAATTTTAAGTCTAACGCAGTATCCTCTGCTGGTGCTCAAGGCTTGATGCAGTTAATGCCAAACACCGCAAAAGGACTAGGAGTTACAAATAGCTTTGATCCCGAACAAAATATTAAGGCTGGAACAGGTCACTTTGCACGATTGCTTGAGAAATACAACAATGATGTTGAATTGGCGCTGTATGCTTATAATGCTGGAGAAGGCAATGTTGACAAATGGATTAAGAATGGACAAATCGGTAACATTCCATTTGAAGAAACTCGCAACTATGCACCAAAAGTAATGTCTGCTTACGGACAACAGTCAGGTGGGGTATTAAGCACTAAGTATAAATACACGCCTCCTTCTGAGTCCGACTTGGAGCAAGCAAGAATTGATGCTGAACGAAACAGAGATAAGACAGCCGAAGAGATATACAAACTTATGATTGATAGTATTGATGGGCAACTTTATCAATTTGTCAAGAATAGAGACAGTATTGATCAGAAAATCGGTCAGTCTGAGTTTAAGCAATCCAAATATTCTGAGTCTTCTGCTGAATGGCGTAAAGAAGAAATGTCTCAAATTAGCTATCTAACACAACAACAGGAACAATTGCACAAAGAGAATCTGATGTTGGATAAACTTGTAGCCGAGAAGCAAATTACCTCTGGTGAATTTGACGAACGAAGAGCAAAGAATAGCGCTGAATGGTTGAAGTTGGAAGAAGAAAAGAATGAGAAGCGTTTTTCTGTGCTGCTTAGTAGCCTTGAGAAATATAATCAGAAACGTGATGAGATTAGCAAGAATATTGAGTCATCTGAATCACGAGCAGGTCAAATGGATACTGCTTCTGCTGAGTACCGCAAAGAACTAGAAAGGCAGATTAGCTACAAGAAGCAGATTATCGAACAGGACGAACAAGAGATTGCTGTCATCAAAGAAAAGTTAAAGAATACTAAATTATTACCTAAAGATATTGAAGAATTGAAAGCCCGACTTGAGGAAGTTGAGTACAACAAGTTAACTGTTGAGGTTGAAATCAAAGAAAAGAAATCGGATATGTTCGATAGTTATCGTGAGCGTATATCTGATCAGGTTCAGGCTAAAGAGAATGAACTTCAGATAATTGAGAATGATGCCGAGTCACTGGCAAGCAAACCTCTTGCTTATACCAAGGCAATGCTTCAGCGGATTCCTGTTTACGATGAACTTATCAAGTTAACAGAAGATGAGATTGCACTGATTGAGAAGAAACTAGATCAAGATGATTTAACATCGGCTAAGGCAAAAGAGTTAAAGCAAGACCTGGTTGATTTGAGAAATCAGCAGATGGGTTACAATATTTCAATCAAAGAAACAACGGATCGGCTTTACGAGTTGGCTAATTCTAATATCACAGATATCTTCGATGCAATTAAGAAATCTTTTGACACTAAAGACATGTTTGATGTTGAAGAGTTCAATGATTCTATTGACTCCATTATTTCAACACTTGATCAGGTTGATGGCATATATGATACTGGAGTCAACTTTGTTGATACATCAGCGCAAACCAGATCAGACCTAAAAGATTATGCAAGTAAAGTCAAAGACATTGCATCTGAAGTAAAATCGGCGATGGAGTTTAGTATTGATTTAAGCAGTGTGAATTTCTCTAATCTTTCCTCGCTAGGATCGCAAATCACCTCTCAAATCAATCTTATCGGCAATTTAAAGCGTCAGATTGATGATATGAACGATTCAATCAGAGATACTGAATTACAATATCGCAGACAAGAAGCAGCGTTAGAGGAAGTCATCAAAACCACTGAAAAATCATATGATTCTCAGATTGAAAGGCAACAAGAAATACTTGAAGGTTTAGATGAGCAGATTGAAAAAGAAGATCGACTCAAAAAATTGCAAGAACTCAATGATGAAATTAATAAAGTTAGAAACGATAAGCGTTTCTCATACATCACTGAGGCTGGAGAAGAAATTCTCACATACGATAAAGCTCGCGTAGAAGAACTAGAAAAAGAAAAAGATGAACTTGTAAAACAATATGAGCGAGATGACGTTAAACAGGCAATTCAAGATGAGATTGATCGACTTGAAAAGCAAAAACAAGAAACCGTTCAAATTCTTCAAGAGAAATTAGATAGAACGAGACAAATCAATCAGCAGAGTCTCGAAGCTATGCGCTTATATCAGTCCAGTCTCTCCTCCCTCTACTCTCAAACAGTGAGTGATACTCAAAGCAAAATGGCTGAACTTCAATCTGCTTTAGAAAAAGGTTTAGCAGATGGCACCATTACTGCTGAAGAAGGCTCCAAGTTATTGCAACTCGTTGTCGATGGATGGCAATCTTCATCTTTACAAAAGTGGGATATTTATATTACCCAAGTTAAAGCTAAATTAGCCGATTTGAAAAAGATTTATGATGAAATGGCTATTATGGCTGCGAATATGGGCGGAGGTGGAAGTGCAGGTGGTGGTTCTGGTGGTGGTGGTTCGAACAATACTAACAGCACGAATCAAAACAACAGTTCAAACACTAATACAAATGGAACTACTAATTCTACAAATTCATCTGGAAACAATCAGCAAGACTATCTTAACTCACTTAAACAAAGTGGTAGCGGAGCAGCAAGTTGGGCTAACCAGTATCAGTATTTAAATAGTGTGGCTAATGGTAACAATGCTGGTGCTGCTAAATGGGCTGAAGAACAGATGAAGAAAAACGGCATGACTAAATATCATACTGGTGGCGAAGTCGGGTTACCTCCGCTAAAACCAAATGAAATGCCTGCCATTCTAGAAAAAGGCGAATGGGTTCTCACAGACGAGCATATGAGTAAATTGAAAAACAAGTTGTCTATTACAAGCGTGATAAATTCTCAATTGACTTCACTCAAAAATATGCTGTCTAATATCAAACCTAACACTCCGACACTAGCCAACGCTGGAACGTCATACAGTTTTTCTGGAGATATTACTGTTCAGGCTAATAACCCATCAGAATTCTTTAAAGGACTCGAAACACATATTAAGTCACACAGAAAATAATAACTATTCCTTTTGTCAAGATTTTGTTTTATTATTGAGTTAGAGATAATAACAAATCTTGGCAGGAGGAATTGATTTTGCGAAAATACATTTTGTGGCTTTTTGTTGTAATGACTTTAACTGCCTGCGGTGTTAACGAGCAAACAGCAGACCAAAGCAGTTCTATAAATCAGGAAAACGCTAACGATTCAACTGAAGAAGTGACTGAAAATAAATCCTCTGAAATTAAAAGCGATCTGTGGTCTCAAGTCGATTCTGCATATCAAGATAAAGAATACAGAAAGGCTTATCGGATTTTGTTCAGACAAAAAGATTTTCGTGAAAACGAAGAGTATCAAAGTGTGTACAATTATTTATCGGCTCTTGAGTATTTCGATAGTGGTAACATCAATGCAGGACGGGACTATCTAAAAGAAATTCCAAATGATTTCAAAGGTAATTACGACTCTGAAATCATGAGGGAAAAACAGAAGTACTTCAGTGAAGTGGTTTTGCAAAACCATAAATATCCTACAGACAAACCAGTGATCGGTTTGACTGCAACAGAAGTATTGACATCAACTTGGGGTAAGCCGCAAAAGAAAAATACTACAACTACAAAAAACGGAAAAAGAGAACAGTGGGTATATGGTTCGGGTAGATACATTTATTTAGAAGATGGGATTGTCACAGCAATACAAGAATAATATTACACTCAAGGGATTGCCAAGTGGCAGTCCTTTTTATTTTGTCTCCCCTCCCCTACTATTTCTAACATTGAGGTGATTAAATGGCAATCATGGGATATGACTTTTATGGCACTCACTTCTTTAAGAGTCCTGGTGGTGTGATGAAAGACATCTTTTATGGGGAATTAAAAAACGGAATCTATGATGAATTAGAGGTTCGTGCATCTGCAAGTGATGATGTGCCAACCGATAGCGCTAAAAGTGATGGCTGGAATATTGATACTCGTGCAATCTTTAAATTTCTAGGCGATTTAGAAGGCGGCAATATCAATAACAGTGGTCTAAAGATTGTATCATTCATGATTAAGCGTAGAAATGCGAATGAATTAGAATCCCATACACTTGCTACTGTACCTTTTCAAAATAACGTGAAAATTGAATACATTGACTATACACAGCCTAATACGGACTTGATATACAGTATTGTTCCATTGGCTGAGAATAAGCTTGACGGAAAAAGTGTAGATATTGCTTGCAAAAGTGATTTTGTAGGTTATTTCGTAGTCGATAAAGACACCAATGAGGTGCTGGCATTCGACAAGGCTATAGGATCAATTGACGATGTTGAAACTCAACTCAATCAAGGCAGAACAGTTATCGAAACGTTGAGCAAATATCCATCTGTTTATTATTCAGATAAGAGTTACGAAACCTTCTCTCTCTCAACGGTTATCATTCCTGATGAGTCAAGTCGTTCAGGAATTGAATATCAGAAAATCTTAAACAAGTTCATTCACAGCCACAAACCATTTTTAATTAAATCTGATAATGGACGAGTATTCGTGGGAGATATCTCGAACCCAAGAACGCGAGCCCCAATGAACACATGGGACGGCTACGACTATCTTCAATTAACTATTGATGTGACTGAGATAGGAGATTATCGCTCGTATATGAATGGTACGATTTAATTCAACAGTAATTGCATCAAAATAGGTTTGGAGTGACGATACAATTAAAAAAATAGGCATAAATGATATTAAAGATGAATATACCAATAGACAATGTGTTTTGCTAGAGACTGTATATAAAAACGCTAAAACAAAAATGAAATACATATGCCTCAAACATCCGAATAAAATAAAGGAAAGAACTTGGGATGTGTTCAAAAGGTGTAAATATGGATGTGATGAATGTGAGGGAGAATTGATTTCAAAAAGACTTACTTATAGTTATGAATTCGTATATCATGAGTTCGAACGTAGAAACTACAAACTGCTTGATACTCATTATATAAATAGTTGCAGTTCTATGAGTTTTATTTGTAGCCAACATCCAGATGACATTCAATCAATTACCTTTACTAAAATGATGCAGGGGGCTATGTGTAAAAAGTGTGCCAGAGAGGCAACGCTCAAATCGACAAGATATACAAAGGAATTTGTTTTCGAAGAATTTAAAAAAAAAGATTTAATAGTTATTGATGATGCATACGTAAACAGCAAGACTCCTATTCATTTTTACTGTTTGCATCATCCAGATATCATACAATCCTCTCCTTATAATTACATCTCTCGCGGGAGTGGTTGCCGATTCTGCGGAATTGAAAGAAGAAGCGGAATTAACAGTCCAAACTATAATCCTAATTTAACGGAAGAAGATAGAACAAAAAAAAGAATATATAAGGAATATGCTTATTGGAGAAATTACGTATTTGAAAGAGATAACTATACTTGTCAAAAATGTGGTCAATATGGTGGAGAATTAAATGCCCATCATAAAAACGGATACGATAAATTTATTGATCAGAGACTCGATTTAGCTAATGGCGCCACTCTATGTTTTACTTGCCATAAGGAATTTCATATTATTTATGGTAGAGGTGGTAATACAGAAGAACAATATATTGCTTTTATAAGTAAACATAATAAATCCGACTACATCAAGGGAGTGATCTAATGATTCCCTGTTCACAAGATTTCCTAAATGCAATGAGAGCACCTGTAAAGCAAATGTTTCTCAAGTTTGAGTTTTATGATTCCAAGATGAATTACATTAACGAATTCACTAAACAGATTACAGAAAGCGACTTAGGAAGCATCTCGGTTGACTATTCTCGCCCGATCCGCCGCAATTTTACGTTCTCT
This sequence comes from Paenibacillus sp. JSM ZJ436, assembly GCF_044383795.1. Classification (NCBI taxonomy): domain Bacteria; kingdom Bacillati; phylum Bacillota; class Bacilli; order Caryophanales; family Paenibacillaceae; genus Paenibacillus; species Paenibacillus sp. JSM ZJ436. Next base: position 92,867 of record NZ_JBISEO010000004.1, on the reverse strand, counting down.
CTGATGAACAAGAATAATGAGTTCACATGGGGAGAAAATTCAGCCTTAATCTGGATCGATAAACGTGTCAAAGTCTTTACTGGACTTAAACTAAAAAATGGAACAATCGAATATGTACCGCAAGGGGTTTACATACTGACTGAGCCATCGGATTCGCACACAATAGATAGTAAAAATACTGTTCTTACAGGCCAAGATAAAATGTACCTACTTACCGATAAACGCGGAAGATTCAAGTTTCAAACGACTATTGAAGTTGGTGCTAACATTGCCACTACAATTAAAATGCTTGCAGGTAAAGTTGGTGAGACACAATTTAACTTTGATACGGTGACGGAAACTGTACCTTACACACTTACATATGAACCCAATGATAGTATCTATGATGCTGTCCAAGAGTTGGCTCAACTCGCCAGATGCGAAATTTTCTATGATGTATTCGGCTTCTTGCGACTCAAGAAAATTGATTTAAATGACTTCGACTCACAACCTGTCACATGGGTTTATCGCTATGGAGATCCTAATGAAAAGTTTTACGCTGGTAATGTGAGAAAAATGGATGAAACTAATCTCGCCAATAGAATTTATGTCCTCGGCGGCTCATCACAGACAGCCACAAGTAGTTATGAATTGGTTGTCACAGAAACAAACCCTCTATGGGCAAACAGTCCATATACTATCGAGAAAATTGGCGACATTATATATGGACATAACGATTTTAAGCCCGACCCGATAATTTCAAATGTCGAAGATGCGAAGTTCCGTGCCAAATTCGAGTTAATGAAAAGACTTGGCTATTCTGAAAGATTGACTTTAAACATTGCACCCAATTTTCTACATGATGTTTATGATGTAATTCAAATAGAAGACGAAACGAATAATGTCACAGGGAAATACATGCTTGAAAGTTTTACCCTACCTCTTAAACCAGAGTTAATGACTTGTGAGTGTTTGAAGTATCGTAAATTACTTTCTAACTGGGACTTCATATAGGAGGTTTAAATGCAAAATTCAAACTCACTAGAACAAACTTATAAAATTATCGCAGAAGTAGTGCGAACAGAGATTAGAAATATGGGATTACTTAATGGGGACTGGCATCTAGGTAAAGTTGAATCAGTCATCAGCACTAGCAGACTAAATGTGTTTGTGGATGGCGCAACCGTATCTCAGCCTATTCCCTGCAATCCAGATGTAACATTTGCTCCTGGAAACGAAGTGATTGTCGTATTTCTCAATGGAAACACACGCGATAAGTTTGTAATCTGTAGACGCGCAATTTAAGGATGTGAATGAATGTTACAGAAGCCATTTAATATATCGATCAGAGGTCAAACCCTAGATGGGAACGATCCTATTCTTGTCTCATGGCAAGTATCCGGTGATTTAAGTGTTGCTTATCAAGTTAGAGTGTATCGTAACTCTGACAATGCTTTAACCTACAACAGCAATAAGATAACATCGTTTGCTCAGAATCACACAATTCCTGCCATCTCTATTCCAAACGGATTAGAATACAAAATCGAAATTAGTATATGGAATCAACAAGGCTTAACCATCTCATCTGACCGTGAAATATTTCAAACAACAAGTAAGCCATCTGTTTCGATGGGTACAATTGGTACAATTGGTTCACCTTCTTATATATTCACAGCAACTTATTCTCAAGCTGAAAGTGTGCCCATTCGTTCGTGGTTGATGATTCTGTATGATGCAAATAAGAATAAAATCTATCAATCCCCGATTAGCATTGAACCATCCATCAGTCTCCTAATTGAGAATCTGCAGAGTGGTCAAATCTATTACATTGAGACACAAGTCACGAGTGCTAAAGGATTGGTTAACTCCACAGGGCTTGTTCAAATCAGCGTCCAATATCAGCAACCAGATATTCAGGTGAATTTAAAAGCTGAAAATGTGGACAATGGTGGGATGAAAATCTCATGGAATACAATTCAGATCATTGGTAAGACTACCTCCCCTCCTATCTTTCTTGAAGATGGATGGATTGATTTAACCAATGACACGTTTAGTTTTTCCGAGGGATTCAGTCTTAGCGATGATTTCACAATTAAGATATGGATGAAAGATATAAAAAGTGATGTAGATTTGTTTACACTAAAAGGAACCAATGGAACACTGTCTCTACAGTATTGGGATAGAGACAAGAGCTTCCATGTTTTTAGAGATGTTTATGGATATCGCTCACACAACATCAGTCCGATAGTGATAGGATCTGATTTATTTGTATGCATTCAGCAAGTATTCAGCGATATAAATGTGACAGCAATAACATTAAAAGAGTTCCCTGTAAAATCATTGGCAGGATTGTTTATAACTCAAAGTCCTGAATCTTTAAACATTAACAATCAAGAGGGAAAAAGAGTTAAGCCTGTTATTACATTGAATAATAATGGAAACACAACTATAGACTCATTCAGAATTATTAATCAGTATTTGAAATAGTTTATCGTAGACAATGGAGGATGATTTATATATGCAAGAAATGTACCCAGCGTCAGTCAATAGCGTAGCAACCGAACTCGCTACGGATATTAACGCAACACAAACGACAATTACGCTAGTCAATGCGTCTGTCATACCGGATGCACCGAATCTGCTTACGATTGGCGGCGGCAACAATGCGGAGACGATCCGTTACGGCGGTAAATCCGGTAATCAACTTACGGATGTGACGCGTGGATTCCAGGGGACGGCGCAAAGTTGGAACGCTGGAACGGCGGCTGCTCGTTATTTTACAGCGTATGATGCCGATGCCGCACGCGAGAATATTGCGAGTGTTAGCGCGGAGGCATCATACGCTGTAAAACGAGCAGTTGAAACGGTCAGCCATAATGTAGACAAGAGCGTAATCGTATCCTTTGTTGATGATGATGGACATCCAAACGTCTACACATCCTTAAGACCAATCTTTCAAAACGCGGATTCCCCTCTCACATGCGCCATTATTACCGGAAATTACACAGGCGAACTAGATTGGAGTCACATGTCGCTGGAGCAGTTGCAAGAATTAAAAAAAATAGGATGGGAGATATGTAACCACACTGTTACACATCCATACCTAGCCAACGTGCCGAGGGATCAGCTAGAGTATGAAATCAAGTCATCCTCTGAGTTTCTTAATGCACACGGATTTGATGGGGATATTTTGATTTACCCTTATGGATCTCAAAATGAACTGGTGCGAAGAATCACGAGAAAATACAGTATTCTAGGTGTTGGGGGTTATAACGAATATAATAAAATGCCAATCGAAACCTACGTACTTTCTCGTTTTGGTAATATCGCTCCGATTAACCCAGAAGATTTTAATTTTGATCTAGAAGAATGCAAGAGAATAGTTGACAACGCCCCAAATGAAACATGGATTATTTTTTATACTCATGCAAAAAACAGAAAATGGACAGAGACTGAAAATCAGCAGAAATTGTCTGATTTGATTGCATATATCAAGTCTAAAAACTACGAAATTGTGACATTGCGAGATGGCTTGAGTCGGAAAGGGAATATCGTAGACAGTGGGGATAAACTGACTACGGGTAAATACTTTAAGATAGGTAGGGACGGTACATTTGAAGAGGGGTATAGCTGGTTCGATGATACGATTACTTCTACTTCTCCCCCAAGCGCGTATCCGAAAGGAGAAAGCACTCTAGCGTTAACTTATGCAGAAGCAACTGAAAAAGGGTTCCCAAATGAAGCAGGACAATTAAAAACTTATCGTGTAAAAAAATCTAATTTTAGTAACGATGAGATATATACCTACCAAGAATGGTACTCAAATTACAACAACACAGTTCTCAGAAGACGTTGGGACGACTCCAATAAAGTTTGGTTTCCTTTTGCAAAAGTTCAATACGAAAATGTAATCAGTTCCGTAAATCCGTATTTAGCGAGTGACGGTATAACAAAGTTCCCGCCGCATAGCATAACAACATTTCGATTTGACAGCAACAACACCACAGGCTTTCCTTTCAGTGCTGGAACAGTAACTACTTATCGTTTGGACAGTAATGGTTATAGCCGTCAAGAAGTAAACCAACATAACGGATTCGAGCAAGCTGTACGGATACCGCTAACATCCAGTTCTTGGAGTGAGTGGTTTATGGAAAATCCGTCAACAACCAAAATAATTTCCATGTCCAACACTAACTGGCGGTTAGTGAGTCCGAAAAAGGTAATTGAATGTGTGGACTTCACTCGTTTTTTGATGCTACAAGGGCAAAGTGTTGCATTGATTAAAAACGTTTGGCTGAAGAGTGAAATATCAACGAACATTAATGCTCCGACTATAGTCGGAAACTTTACAAATGGAAACTTGACATGTTATCAGGACGCGAGTGGGTTACTTTACATCAAGTTTGATACGACAGGCAACAATTATAAGGCGTACGTAAACGTTATGATTGTATGACCCGAGCACTAAACCGCAAGTAAAACGGAGGTGAGACGTTGCCACACGTATACAATTTAACGCCGTTTAACCGGTCTTCCACGAATGGTGAAAGGGAAACTATTACCAAAGAATTTGTATTCAATGGTCAATTTACTCCTGGCGATATCATAGTAATTGATTGTGAAAACAAAATAGTTTCACACAATGGTATAAATGTCTCTCATTTATTTGTGGGAGACTTTTTTAATTTAAATTATGGAGAAAATACTATCACTTGGTCAGATGAACTAATGAGTAGAAATATAAATATGGAGATATCTTATCGAGTTTAAATTAGATACAACCAGTAGAGGTGATTTAATGGCAAGTTTATCCAATTTTCCAAATCAAGTGGATACGTTTTTAATAAAGTCGGAGATTCAAGCATCAGACATCCCTGCTATCCAACGTTTTCAAGAATTAAAAATTAAACCCAATCGAACTTCCTTTGAAGAAAGTGAATTAGCAAATCTAACAAATCAGTTGCGCTCCAAACTTATGTCAGCAGATGAATGGAACAAGTTTCAAGATGCACTCGTCAACATGCAATTATTTATCAAAGAGAATGTAGATGATTACATCACAGAACGTCAACAAGCCATTGAAACAGGTAAAGATAATGCATTGATTGCAATCAACCAAAAAATGAGTAACATTATTGTCTACCTAGATGGTACTACTGCAGGACAGTTGCGTAATGACATTGGTGTCATGGGTGATCTGGCAACAACAAATAAGACTTCGTTGGTGCAAGCAGTCAATGAGGTTAACGCAAAAGTTAACAATATCTCAATTCCTGACGCATCCACTAGCGTTAAAGGTATCGTGCAGTTATCTACCTCTACGACTAGCACCAGCACAACTACTGCAGCTACACCAAGCGCAGTGAAGGCAGCATATGACTTGGCATCTGGAAGAGAAACGACTACAGGCGCACAAACAAAAGCAACCACAGCAGAAACGAATGCTAAAGCATATACGGATGCTAAAGCGTGGCAAAAAGTACCTGTCACTAGCGACTTGGGTTATGCAATTGATATCTCAACTCAAAACTTGAATACGGCTCGTAAGACTGGATGGTATATGGGTAGCAATGTGACTAATGCGCCAACCACTGGATGGTGGTACTTCGAAATTGTTAGGCATAACGATTCTTGGGAAGTTCAAAAGGCATATGATTTCAACGTTGCTGGTTCTTATAGACAACGAACCAAACAAAATGGCGTTTGGACGGCATGGTCAGAAGACCTTTTTCAATCTGTCGTTAATGGGAAGAATGCGGTTGCTGCCGCTATTAACGGCAAGAATGGAAATGCGTCAGGCAGCGACACATTCGATCAGTTGGCGAGTAAGATATCACAAATAAGTACAGCCGCAAAGATGGCATCGGGGTCATTCACTAAGCCAGCGTCTAATAATTGTAATTTCACCATCGACAACCTTAACTTTACACCTTCGTCATTAGTATTGGTTATCCGCGCGGAAACTAATTTCTATAATTATCAATTTAGGTTTGTTAACTATCTTAATTCAAGTGGTACCTCTTGGAGGTCTATGAGTTTTGTAGGTGACAACACTCTGACTCAATATTATTCACAAGGTTTCGAAGTGCGCTCGAACGGCTTTACATCAACGGGATACTGGGCGAGCGAACACGCCTATTTAAAGACGGGCAACATCAATACCAACATTGAATGGATCGCTATTGGATAAAGGAGGATTGCATAATGCAAATAGGAAATAGAATCATTTTTGATCAGGACGGAGAAATCATCTTTCAATCAGGAGAAATGCAAGGTGATGTATTGCCTCGGAAGGAGGTTTCACATCTTGACTATGTAGACTTGGATTATGGCGCTGTGAATTTCCAGACGCACAGAATCTCAGGAATTGACGTAGCCACAAAACAACCGATTTTAGAGCAGTTAGAAGTACAACTATCGCCAGAACAGCAACGTATCAAAGAGTTGGAAGATCAACTATTACTAATGGCTGATGCCGAATCAGGAGGAATTTTATAATGGTAAACCCAGTAGTTGTACGAATTGCAGCAGAGCGTATCACAAATGGTGGTCTTAATCCAAAAACGGGGAAAACTTATGTGTTGGACGACATCACAAACCCGGATTACAGACAGGCTGTTGAAGATTATATCCTTGAAAATACCGAAGGAGTATAAGTTGATAAAAGAGGTATTTTATCACGAAAATAGGCTCAAAAAACCCTTATATATCAACGTTTTTTGAACGTCAAAATTAGAAAAATCATAAAAAATTGAAAAATGTGTAGTATTGGACTCTTCATTCGCTGAGGAGTCCTTTTATTATGCCAGTGGAGGAAAAACAGTGTATGACAAAGTTTTAAATACCATAATCGCAACATTTGGATTATTTGCTACATACGCATTCGGAGGATGGAGTGAAGCCCTCTCTCTACTCGCAATCTTGGTTGTACTTGACTGGTTTACTGGTGTGAGCGCATCTCTGCGTGAAGGAGTTTACAGTCCACTAGATGAGACAAAGGGATTGAATTCAAGTAAAGGGTTTATCGGTATATTCAAAAAAGTTCTAATGTTTACCGTGATTGCCGTTCTTTATAGAATCGACTCTCTTCTTGGACTCAATGGAAACTTGAGTTTGGCAGTAGGCGCGACCTACTTTTATATTTCGAACGAGCTAATCAGCCTAGCGGAAAACTATGGCAGACTTGGCCTCCCAATGCCAGAGCAATTTAAGAGAGCGATTAGTGTATTAAAAACAAAGAGTGAAGATAGTGAACCAGATAGAAAATAGCATCGTTCGACTTAGACATTCGCATGAAGAGTATAATCTATTTTTGGAGTTGATCCTATTTGTCAGTGTTAGAAGAGTATGCTGAAACTGTCTGGCATAGCTCAAGTAAAAGCCATTATTTAGAAAAGGGATATGTTTTCACTAAATTTGGTGACAAATTTTTAGTTCCAATTGAAGATCTAAGCCCTAGTTCTTCGGCTGAATTAACTAAAGTTTGCGATGATTGTGGAAGTATGATCTCCAAAAAGCAAAAATTTGGAGCCATTATGATACAAAGAAAAAGAACAGACGGAAGAGATAGGTGCGGCAGTTGCGGCGCAACTTGGAGACACAAAACATATAAACCGAATCAAGGAAAATCTTTCAGCGATGTCCATCCAGAAATAGCCTCTCTTTATCATCCCACATTAAATAAAAGACACATTGATTATGTAAGCAAGAGTAGTGGGAAAATTTACTACTGGATTTGCCTCAAAAATCCTAACCATATATACCAGATGAGTGCTTGTGAAAGAGCAAGAGGTAAAAGTCAACCGTTGGAGTTCTGCCCTGTTTGTTATGACAAAAAAGGAAATATGAACCCCAATTGGAAAGGCGGCATAACTACTTTATCATCACACCTCAGGAATTTGATAAATCAATGGAAAGAAGATTCTGTAGACGCATGTGATTCCAAGTGTCTTTTGACAGGTGAAGACTATGACGACATACATCATCTATATGGATTTAATCTTATTGTCAAAGAAAGCTTATGCGAATTAGATTTAAGTTTAAAGGATAATGTCAGCGAATATACATCGGAAGAGATAATTCAACTAAATACAAAATTTATGGAAATACACTCAAGATATCCTTTAGGTGTTTGTCTGAGATCGGATATTCATTCGCTGTTTCACCGTGAGTATGGTAATAGAGATAATACTCCTGAACAATTCGAGGAATTCTCGATGAAATATAGAGATGGGATTTATAAAGAACAAATCCTTGCGAATGAATACACCCCTAAAATAAAACCCCCTCCCAAAAAAAGGAATTTAAAATTAAACATCAAACAAGCTGGCGAAATAAAATACTTGCTTTTACACTCAATCTTAACTTTAGAGGAGATAGGTGATATTTACGGCGTATGCTTCCAGTCAATCAGCGACATTAAAATAGGATTAAATTGGAAAGAAGCATATCCCATTATTCCCCCGAACGATATTATTAATAAAGCTAAAAATATACAAGCAAACAAATACATGAACCCAGAATTATTTCTAGAAATCAGATCTTTACTGGAACAGGGAAAAACCAATGCCGAAATAGCCAAATTACTTAATGTCAAAAGTAAAAAAATAAGCGATGTTCGTCTGAATAAAATTAGCAAAAGGTATGAAAAAATGTTAACTCTATATCTCGCTGCCGAAGGCAAGTCTGATCAAAAATAAAAGGATGTTATTTTCTCAAACACCCCCATTAAGAGCATTTATGAAAACATCATCCCAACCAGAGTATAGCATACATAGTTGTCTGTTGTATATAGTTATTTAATTATCATTAGTTATCAAAATGAGAGGTGATTGAAAGTGTCGTATGAAGTAATTACTCAATATCTCACACCGAACAAATATTCAAGACCGGGATACAAACTTCGCAAGGTTAGAGGCTTAATTATTCATTGGGTAGCTAATCCTAATACATCTGCTAAAGGTAATAGAGATTTCTTTGAATCACGCAAAGGTGGATTAAAAAGTTACGGCTCTGCACACGAACTGATTGATTTGGATGGCGATGTAGTCGTTGCCCTTCCTCCTGACGAACTAGCCTATCAAGCAGGTTCCAGTCAACCATACAAACCTGGCACAAAGCAGATTTACACTCCTGTTGCTTGGGAAAAGTTGAACTCCACTGGTAAACCACACCTTAAGCCGTATCCAAACGACTGTACCTATGGCATTGAATGCTGTCATATTGATTGGAACGGTAAGATGACAGGCGATACATATAATTCGCTCGTTGAGAGATGTGTTCATTGGTGCAAATACTTTAATCTCGATCCATTAACAGATATTTATACCCATCAAGAAGTTGTAGGATGGAAGGATTGCCACAGATGGTTTGTCAACAATCCTGTTGAGTGGAAGAAATTTAAGCAACTTGTCTCTGACAAAATGAATAATAAAGTAAAGGTGGAGGATGAACCCATGACTGCAGAAGAAAAAGCACAGTTTAAGGCTCTCGTTGATAAGGTTGGAGAGTTGGAACATAGCAAAGATGTATTGAAAGCATCGCTTACTGAGCAACGTCAAACGATTGTCAATCAACAAACAGAAATTGATGCACTCAAGAACAAGTTGAGTATGGCTAAAGTACCATCTTATGCGTTGCCAACAATTGAGAAATTGAAAAACATGAAAGACAAAAATGGTAATCCCGTGATGAATACTCCTGAAGGTCGTAGCGCAGATTTATACGCTACTGTGACTATGTTTGATCGTATGGGTGTAATCGACTTTATCAAAAATCAAAATAAACAATAAGGAGAATAACTAATGACTGAAATTTATATTATTCTTAGTGTGCTTGCAGTTGTAATTGCAGGTTTATTTGTCGTTCCATTTTTGAAGAAGAAAAATGTAATCAATGAACATGTGTTTGAAAATATGGATGAAGCGTTGAAAATTGCTCGATTGGTGTTGGACGTTATTCCTTCAGATAAAATTGACAAGAAGAAAACTACGGCTGTATTTGATATCGCTGATCAAGTCATTGACCATGTGAATGCATTGTACTATGCAGATAGCAAAGTCGATAAAATGGCTGTGTCGATGTTGGTCATGGATAGTGTATTGAAGCAAATGGATGTAAAGCCAAGTGAATCAGAGTTGAAGTTGATGAAGATCATTATTAACCAAGGCATCGAATATGCAGATAAGTTAAACAAGTAGTACGTATTTGTGGGAGGACATTCATTTGTCTTCCCTTTTTTATTTTAGGGTGCTGATACCAACTCGATTTTCTTCACTACGTTGCAGAAAACCGACCTGCCGCACCACCCTCTTGCCTACGGCAATTCACCCTCACGGCTCGTTAAGACGAATTAATTTAAAAGGATGATGCTTGATTATGAAGACTTATGTGACCAAAGATTTTTATCTTTCCGTACTCCTTATGAGTAATGGATTTGAATTAGTCGGTTCCGAAAAAAAGAAAAATGGTGTCCATTTTCACATTCAATACGATAATAGCGAACTTCTTAGAGAGTTAATTGACCAGTTCATTAACATGGAAGCTGTAATCAATATGAGCCTTATGGTAAAAAATACTGCTCAACTTAGAAGAGAATTAGACAAATATAAAAATAATTCCTAGTCACTATGAATTAACAGGAGATGATGAAGATGATAGAAGTTGAGAATTTTAAATACCAACAAAATGTAGTATGTGATTTCGATAGTTTGACCTATAAGGAAAGGTGTTTGTTTGTTGCATTTGGGGAAAGTGCGACTACAGACTCCTACATAGTTTCAGTTATAGTAGAGAGCAAAAAGTACATCCCAACTTATTATGAGTTAGAGTGTAGGTTTGGAATGACAATAGAAGAAATAAGAGAAACAATTTCATTGCTCGTTCAAAAGGGACTCATCATTTTTAGTGAGATTCAAATAGTAAATGAATGCGTACTACGTCCTGTAATATCAGTTAACCCACTTTACTTTTTTAACGGGCACAACCCAAATAAAGACTTATGTGATAAATTTGGTATCTGCGAATACACCACTCCATACATTGAAAGTACGAAAAACAGAATCGTTAACAAGATAACTAATGGAACACAATTACTTGAAAAGGATATTGAAAAATACTTGGCAAGCAATTTACATATTGTTGAACATGGTTTGAAATTAATTAAAAGGCAGTACAAAGTTTCAAAAGGATTTATAGATATATTGGCACTAGATGAGAACAATGTGAAATGCATAATAGAAATTAAGAAAGTCGATCATGACAAATCGTTAGTTTTTCAAAGTGTATATTATCCAACTGAATTCAATGAAAAGGTAAGGATGATTACTATAACTCCAGGTTACACATCGAGAATAAAACAATCTCTAAAGAGTTTAAATTATGTAGAAATGAAGCAATACAATTTCGAGAATGGTAAATTAAATATAATCGATGTCTAACTCATTGACGAAATTCTTAGATCAAGTGGTGTGGAATAGATATATAAGCATTAATAACACTTCTTCTACCTGTTCCACACCGCTCCCCCCAACCGCATAAATTTAAGCCCCTCTTAGGATTAATTTCCTTTGAGGGGCTTTTTTTATACTGACTATGTAATCCCAAACTAACATTATCGGATTGCCGGACTCCTCGATTCGAGAATCCGTCGAACGGGTAAGGGCTGCGATCAAGAACTGCGGCTTCACCTATCCTTTGCAGCGGATTACTGTCAATCTTGCTCCGGCTGATTTACGGAAAGAGGGCTCCGCCTTTGACTTGGCGGTAGCTCTCGGGATTCTGACCACGAGCGAACAGCTGGCGCTCCCGGCAGCAGAGAAGCTGCTCATCATCGGAGAGCTCGCACTTGACGGTAGTCTTCGCCCGGTAAAGGGAGCGCTGTCCATCGCAGAAGCAGCGAGAACCAAAGGCTTTCAAGGCATTCTGCTGCCGCAGGCCAACGCGCAGGAAGCGTCTCTGATTCAGGGCATACCTATTTATAGCCTGGAGCATCTCAGTCAGCTGCTGGAGACCTGTTCCAGCTCAAGTGAGAACATAGCGAAGACGGAGGCGGCTACGTCGTCACGCAAGGGACGGCCTCCTGTTGTGGAGCTTGGAAGGCTTATCTTTGACTCTTCTTCTGCCTCTGGGACGGTCCCTTCATCTGCAGAATCTGCGTTTGCAGAAGACTACAGTGATGTCTACGGTCAACTGCATGTCAAGCGAGCGATGACCATTGCTGCTGCAGGCATGCATAATCTCATTCTTATTGGTCCGCCCGGGACCGGAAAGACGATGCTGATCAAGCGGCTGCCGACTATTTTACCGGAGCTTGGCGAAGAGGAAGCGCTGGAGGTGACCAAAATTTTCAGTGCCGCCGGCAAGCTGAAGCAGGATGATGCGCTGCTCCGCAAGCGCCCTTTTCGCTCTCCTCATCATACAATCTCTCCCGGCGGCCTCATTGGTGGAGGAGGAATACCGAAGCCTGGCGAGGTTAGCCTGGCTCACCGCGGCGTACTGTTTCTGGATGAGTTGCCGGAATTTTCGCGCAGTGTCCTGGAAGTGCTTCGCCAGCCGCTGGAGGATTATGAGGTGACGATCAGCCGCTCCAGAGCCGTCTTTACGTACCCTGCCCGGTTTATGCTGGCCGCCTCGATGAATCCGTGTCCGTGCGGCTACTTCGGAGCTGAGCCGACAGGCCTTCATCGGTGTACCTGCAGTCTTCCTAGAGTTTCAGCCTACCGTGCCAAAATATCCGGACCGCTGCTGGACCGCATCGATCTCCAAGTGGACGTGCCGAGACCTAAGGAGCGCCCAAGTGAAAGCCAAGCCTTATCCTCTGCGGAAATGAAGCAGCTTGTCCTGTCCGCCCGGGATATTCAGCTGAGCAGATACCGCCACACCCGCTTTTCATGGAACAGTGAGCTGCAGGGCAGCGCACTGCGTACCTTCGCTAAGCTGGAGCGAGAGGCTTCCGATCTGCTGGATACCACACTGGAAGCGCTGGGCCTGAGCATGAGAGCCTATGATCGTATCCTCAAAATTTCAAGAACGATTGCCGATTTAGACCATTCTGACATCATTCGCTTTACACATGTGGCAGAGGCTGTACAGTATCGCCAGCTGGATCTGTCACCCATCAGCCAGGAGGAGGTCTAAAGCCTATAAAAGCGCCGGCGGCGTCACAATGACGGCTGGCCGGCGCTAATTATATAGGGCGCTATATCGGGTTTAGAAAATCTGTGAATTATGGCCGAGCAATCGTCTGCGGCGGGGATTGGCGCGCGCAATGACATCTTCCGGCGCTTTATAAAACACATTGTTGTCGTGACTCAAATGGGGGACGATAAATTTTTTGCGATATATCACCTGCTGAACATACCTGGGCGAATGGCTCATGTGGGGAGCACCGCGATGCCATACCTGGCTGTTAAACACCAGGCAGTCTCCTGCTTTAGCCAGAATGGATACCGGTCCCTGACCGTTATAGCTCTCAATATGCTCGGTAAATCCCAAATCCTTGCCGGCCCGGTGAGAACCCGGTACAACCTGGGTCGGTCCAAGCTCCTCGGTCACATCCTCCAAATAATAGAGGGCATTCATGAGATATACGGGTAATTGAATCCGTGCATCCAGCTCCACACCTTCAGGGAGCGGGAAAAATAACGCTTCGTCCACATGCCACTTGCTCACCGCATTATGATGCTGGGTTCTCATCCCGTTCATGCTGCTAAGCTGGCAGTCTTGACCCAGCACCTCTTCAATAAATTCACTGATGACAGGATGATCTACAAGCTCCTCAAACACTTCCCCGTGCTCAAACATCGGGCCCTGCAGCATAACACGTTCATCCTTGCCCTCAAAAGCAGCCATAATCCCCTGCTTGATCTGGGCGGTTTCTTCAGCATTTAATACCCCTTCAAACAAAACATATCCGTCTCTGTGAAGCTGCTCCAGCTCTTTTGTAAATCGATCCGCTGCAATTTTCATCTTTTCATGATCCACCTTTCTAAATTGGCATTGATTTGTTGTATTTGTTAAATGGATTAAGGATTATAGGTTACGGAGCTTCTTCATCCGGCTTCCGGTCAGTGAATGCTCGGCGATCACAATTTTTTGCGGTATTTTGTAAGCAGGAAGCCGATCTCTGCAATGCTCCCATACCCGCTGGCGCAGCTCGGCAAGCTTCATCTCTTCCCGGAGCGAGAGCGTGGCCTTGATCAGCTGTCCCGTAATTCCACTGGCCTCTCCGCTGACTACGGCTGCTTCTACAAAGGGAAGCTGCTGAAGCACATCCTCCACCTCCGCCGGGTACACCTTTTCGCCCCCGACATTGATCATTTCTGAACGCCGGCCCAGAATCCGGATGAAGCCCTCTTCCTCCAAAGCCTCATCCCCCGTCTTCAACCAGCCGTCTGTCGTAAAGGGATCCGGTGCATTTAAATATCCCATCATGGCCCAGGGCGTTTTGACTTCCAATAATCCATCCACAATCCGGTACTCCACCTGCTCGCTTTGTATGGAAAAAGCTAACCCATTTGAGCCGGCAGAGCGAGTCGGCAGTACTCCCAGCTCAGACATGCCATAGGCCTGATTCGTCTTGACCCCGGGAAAGGCCTGATGCCAGGCTTTTAGTGTTGAGGGCGGCATCACCTCGGATCCGTAGGATACCACCTCTAGACTTGACAGATCATACGCCTCGTACGTTTTACTCATGAGAAGAAGATTCATGAAGGTGGGAGAGACCGGCAGCGCCTGAATGCGGTGCTGTTCAATGGTTCGGCACACCTCTGACGGAGAGCGGTCCTTCAAAATATACAAGGTGCCGCCGCTGCTTAGCGTTCGGAGCATCGTATTTATCCCGCCGATATGATCCAGAAGCATGAAGGGAATCGTCTTGAGTGCTCTTCCCTCCCGCTTATACTTGGATAACAGAGCTGATGTCCGGTGCACTGCAGCTTTGCTCGCGCCGGAAGAGCCGGATGAAAAAATAATCAAGCCCCCGCTTTCTTCTCTTTGCAGCTGAAGGAGCAGCGGATGGGTCACCGTGAATTCCGGAGCCTCCAGGGCAAGAAGCCCTTCCCGCCCGGCGCTGCAGCGAAATGCAGCCTGTGTTAGAACCGCATATTCGAACCGC
This sequence comes from Paenibacillus sp. JSM ZJ436, assembly GCF_044383795.1. Classification (NCBI taxonomy): domain Bacteria; kingdom Bacillati; phylum Bacillota; class Bacilli; order Caryophanales; family Paenibacillaceae; genus Paenibacillus; species Paenibacillus sp. JSM ZJ436. Next base: position 77,773 of record NZ_JBISEO010000004.1, on the reverse strand, counting down.
TTGGCTTCCGGGAGCTGGGCATCCATTACCGCAGTAATGCAGTTCATCTTCCAGAGTGCAAGGAGAGCGGCGACAGCCTCGGGGGAATATGGCTCTTCCAGCGTTACTATGGAGCCTGCCATCCCCTTCATTTGAACCTGCTGGCCGATGAAATGTATGTTCTGAAGCAGCCAGCCATACGTGTATATTTCATCATTGCATACTAAAGCCGGTCGTTCCTTCCAGCGGGCGAACCGCTGCAGCAGCTCCTCACACTCCATGATGGCTTTCCTCCCTCTGCAAAGACAGCTGCCGGCTGACATAGCCTGCCAAGGAGGCCACGGATTGAAATGGATTCTCATTCTGCGAAGCAGCGGCCAGCTCTGATAACGACAGACTGACCTCAAATTCTTCTTCAATACTTTGCTCCACAGCCACTAGCAAGGAAACCAGGCCTAAGGAATCCAGCTTGCCATCCCGGCCATAGAGCGGCGTTTGAAGCCCGCACTCTACGGGGATGCCTGTATTCTGATAGCGGTTCATTTCTGCACAGCTGTCCAGAATAATTCGGGTTAACGCCGGCTTGTCCAAATCTTTCGCCTCTGGATCCGTACTCCATTGCTGAAAATGACCTCGGTGCTTCAAAACACTTCCCATTTCCTCAAACCAGCGCAGCTCATCCTCCGCCAGCTGCTGGATGGTCTGCCGCGCGGGCTGCAGCCATCCGGGACGGCGCAGACTGTGCTTGAGCTGCAGCAGCTTGTGTGCCTGCTCCCAGCTGGAAAGCAGATGTTCATACCGTGAGGTCAGTTCTGTAAAAGGCGATCCCGCAATAGAAGCAGTCTCCAGCATTAAATCGCGAAAAAAATACCGGCTCCATCTCATATCAAAGGTAAATGCCGCTGCAAGCCTCAATGCACCCTCATCATTCTCGCTTAAGCTGTGCAGCTGATTCAGCAGCTCGCGGGTGACACGCTGGCCAAAGAAATACGTGCGACCCGCCTGATGAACCTCACGGCCGGCCATAAATTCCTGCACAGTGGTTGCAGCGGTTTGCAGTAAAATGTCCAGATATCTTTCGGTATGCAGCCCTTCATCCGCTTCAATATCCAGGGTGGAATAGGTGTAGAGCTCTTCTTTCTTTTTGGCAGCTGCAAGCTCAGGGATGCATTTGTTGCCTCTCCAGAACGCCTGAAAGTTCTCCATAGAAATACTGCCCTGATATTTTGCCGGGACAGGATCATATACGAGCAGCTCGTCTTCTTTGATTCCGTAAACAGCCAGCCAATGATCGACCAGATACAGCCGGGACTGCGGCTGGACCAGCTTTTCAATGTAATTGGGATTCATATAGTCGTCGCAGTAAGGCAGATAATAGCTGCTGCCAGTCGCCAGAAACAGCTCCCCGCGGTCGATACAGCGCTTAATCTCGCCAAGGCCCTCTTGAAAACCGGGCAGCTCTCTGCGCGATTTCATCCTCCATACCGGCTCACCATAATTCAGCTTGTGATGATAGGTTTTAACCAGACCCTCACTAGAGCAGGAGGGCAGGCCGTACAGCCGCGAATTTGCCAGCAGACTGAGGCTGCTGTGACATCCCTGTCGCTGCAGTACCTCATGAATCAGTGGAAAATGGCAAGGATAGTAATAAGGGATCTCCATGACCGGATTAAAAGATGGTATTTGACGGTTCATGCTCTGCCCCCTTTTCGTTGGATGCTCTATTCATGGAGCTGTCCCATCCCGAAATTATATAATGCAGCTTCAGATCCTGATCCGCGCGCAGTCTTCGATTGGTCATGACTTGTCCCTGCTTCCCCGTTTCAAAGCGACGGAAGCCTCGTGTAAACCGAAAATGGAAGCCTGCATTCCGTGGAACCTTGAAGCTCCCCTCATATCGGCCTTCACCGGTATAATCCAGCTTCATTCCCATCCCGCCGTAAATGCTCGCCGCAGGCTGCGCTTCAACAGGCGCCTGGGCGCTGATATGGATGGTGACAAAGCTTGGAAGCTGAGGGATGACGGTGATCATTTTTGTGGCGGTCAGTCCCCGGGTACTCAGCGTGATCTCAGCCGTCCCCGGTATCTGTGGCTTCAGTTCACCATAAGGTCCGACCTGCAGCACTTGGGGATCTGATGAGGTATATTGCCCGTCCAGGACGCTGACGGCAAAGCCGCTGTCGTAACGAAGCACGCCGTTCATCACTGAGCCTGTCCCGTCCAAACCGATCTGGTCCCGACCATGCAGCAGTAGACTTGACGGATTACCTATTCTGCCGAACATGTAAAGGAGTGGAATATGCACCCGATCTCCCCAATCTTTCTCCTGATGGGCGGCTTCCGGCTCTTCCAGATAAGCAATATCCTCCATATACCGGCTGCCATGCTCCATACAACGGGTCACGATGCTGCGCACCTGAGAGGGAAGAAACAGACCCTCTGCATCCCCGATATCCATCCACATGGAGACGTCCGGCTTGCTGTCTTTTTCGAGAACCAGTACTTCCTCCTCAAGAAATGGTTCTGGATCCGTATGCAGGGTCGGTTTGACAAAATACGGGGACATCATGATCAGCTTGCCGAACACGTCCGGACGCCGCATGCCGATATGATAAGTCGATAGCCCTCCCGCCGAAGCTCCTATTAACCCTGTGTTAGATGAATCCCTCAATGTTCGATAATGGCTGTCAATATAAGGCTTGAGATCGTTAATAATAAAATCCTCATATTGGAGTCCGGAGCACCCTATATGCCCTGCTTCACTCTCCGGCGCTTTATAGTGATAGAACTCGTTATGCGTGAGCGGGCGCAGGTGAGCAATACCAACAATAATCAAGCCGTCTATTTGCCCTTCCTTCATGAGCCGATCTGCCGCCGCATGAATATACCATGCCTCGGTGCCAGGTGAAGCGGGCTCGAACGCTCGCTGACCAGCATGCATATACAGCACCGGATAACGTCTGCTTAAATCATAATGATAGCCTGGCGGCAAATAGACAAAAATACGCCTTTCATTGTTCAAAAGCTTCGCCTTAAAGCCGTCCAGCCTCTCAATGACTGATGATGTCGTCAATGGTCACTCTCCTTTTCACGTTGAATTCGTTCTTCTGACGGTTGCCTTCTGCGAGTTCTACACAAGATATTCTCCGCTTAACCAAGAGAAATCTCCATTAGTTCAAACGTTTGCGCAAAAACGGAAGCCGTGTCTGTGATGTTTGAGGTCCGGCGCCTCCTTTCATGTCAGGCTACTTACTGGCTACTTACTCTTAGCAAGCGAATTCGGCTCACGTCCTTGGATTCCCTCCTCCCTGGAGCTTGAGAAAGAGAAATCAAAACAACCCCGCCTCTATGAAAGAGACGGGGTTGTACCAGGCACCTGATGTGCTATGGTAAACATGGCCCTCAGATTGTTGCTTGCTTATGATCTATTCTAAATGCTGGAAAAGGTTTTTGTAAACCATTTTTATATTAAGGATGAAAAAAATATCTATCATACATGTGACGACATACTGGAATTAAAAAGCATCCTGGATATGCTCGAGCGACTCTGTGCTCAAATCAGGCAGAAGCGATACTGCAATAACATCAAAGCGTATCTGTGACGGATTGACGCCTTTATAGTGCAGGTAATAGCCGGCAATGGCGCGAACCTGCTGCATTTTTCGGACATTGACAGATTCTGCTGGGGTGCCGAAGATCCCTTTGCTGCTGCGGCTTCGAACCTCCACAAACACCAGGGTATCTCCTTTCGGGGAGGATACGATCAGATCCAGTTCCCCATAACGGCAACGCCAGTTTCGCTCGCGGATTGTATAGCCGAGTGTGTGTAAATACCATGCTGCGGCCTGCTCTGCGGCTGCTCCTTTTTGCTGCCTGGTGGCTTTGACAGGCTCTCCATTAGGATTCATGGATTCGCCCCTCCCTGGCTTTAGTCTCCGCCCGGTACACATAGGTCAGCACCTCGGCAACCAACTGGTACAGCTCTGGAGGAATCTGCTGATCCAGATCCAGCTTGGATAGCACCTCAACCAAGGCTGCGTCCTCCTGCACCGGGACACCATGCTCTCTGGCCCGTTCCAGAATTGTATCAGCCAGCTTTCCCTGTCCTTTGGCGGTGACGACTGGCGCTTCACTGTCACCCGGACTGTATTTTAAAGCTACGGCTTTCTTGAGCGATGCAGGAGCTTCTGAGGAGAGGTCCTTCATATTTTCAGATCCACTCCTTTATAGGTATCCGGTGTATATTCTTCTGCAACACGGCTATGAGATTTGTCTGAAGCCGGAGTAATTTCCGGAAATGAAGTCGTTTTCATGCTCAGCAGCTGATATCCGATGTCTTCAACCGACTGCGCCAGTTCCTGACGCCCGGATTGGAACAGTTCCTCCGCCCAAGACTCATTATTTTTCATCTGGATGCTCACGATATTGTCTACGACCTGCACGTCAATCACAGTATGTCCCAGTGTGTTCATGTTCAGATCAAACCATAGCCGGCAGTTATGATGGTCCAGCTCGCCCTTGCGGCCCCGCCTCGACTGCACATGGACGGCTGCAGTCTGCTCACCGTCCGGGCCATGAAGAGGAATGAACATCGTGATCTGGGCAAAAGGCGCCGTGCGATCTGTATTTAGCAATAGCTGCTGGCCGGTCAAATGCTGCAATAACTGCTGTGCTGCCTCCTTGAATGCCGGCGGCAAATCCGCTGCCGAGAGCTGCAGCAGCAGCCCCTTTACCGTCTCCTGGATTTCGCTTCCAGGCTGTGCGCCGGCTCCGGTGAGGACGGGAGGCATGAGCGGCGGGCCGGGTGCAGCGCCCGCGGTGGCGCTTGGCGCGGCGCCCGCGGCGGCGCTTGGCGCGGCGCTCGCTGCGGCGCTTGGCGCGGCGCTCGCTGCAGCGCTTGGCGCGGCGCTCGCTGCAGCGCTTGGCGCGGCGCCACCTGCGGCGCTTGGCGCGGCGCCACCTGCGGCGCTTGGCGCGGCGCCACCTGCAGCGCTTGGCGCGGCGCCACCTGCGGCGCTTGGCGCGGCGCCTCCTGCGGCGCTTGGCGCGGCGCTCGCTGCGGCGCTTGGCGCGGCGCCACCTGCGGCGCTTGGCGCGGCGCCTCCTGCGGCGCTTGGCGCGGCGCCTCCTGCGGCGCTTGGCGCGGCGCCACCTGCAGCGCTTGGCGCGGCGCCACCTGCGGCGCTTGGCGCGGCGCCTCCTGCGGCGCTTGGCGCGGCGCTCGCTGCGGCGCTTGGCGCGGCGCCACCTGCGGC
>NZ_JBISEO010000004.1:0-72443 GCF_044383795.1 Paenibacillus sp. JSM ZJ436 | reverse complement strand
CGGCGCTTGGCGCGGCGCCTCCTGCGGCGCTTGGCGCGGCGCCTCCTGCGGCGCTTGGCGCGGCGCCACCTGCGGCGCTTGGCGCGGCGCCTCCTGCGGCGCTTGGCGCGGCGCCTCCTGCGGCGCTTGGCGCGGCGCCACCTGCGGCGCTTGGCGCGGCGCCACCTGCGGCGCTTGGCGCGGCGCCTCCTGCGGCGCTTGGCGCGGCGCCTCCTGCGGCGCTTGGCGCGGCGCCACCTGCGGCGCTTGGCGCGGCGCCTCCTGCGGCGCTTGGCGCGGCGCCACCTGCGGCGCTTGGCGCGGCGCCACCTGCGGCGCTTGGCGCGGCGCCACCTGCGGCGCTTGGCGCGGCGCCTCCTGCGGCGCTTGGCGCGGCGCCCGCAGCGGCACTGGGCGCAGCGCCTCCTGCGGCGCTTGGCGCGGCGCTCGCTGCGGCGCTTGGAGTGGCGCCACCGGCGGCGCTTGGCGCCGCTTGCGCGGGCGCGCTGCCGCCGCGCAGCACTTGCTGCTCGTGCTCTGCACCGAGCAGCTTCAAGAGCCGCCCCACCCACGGCTCTGCCGTGTGGGTGGAGGGCGCTGGGCCCGGCGCGGCAGTGCCGCCGGCCGTAGGTCCCTGCTGCGCATGCTCGCTGCGCAGCTCCTGAAGCAGGCCCTGCAGCTTTGCCAGCAGGGCCGCTGCCGCATTCCCACCAGTCACCGCTCCCGCTGGCGCATTCCCGCCAGCCACCGCTCCCGCCGTCGCACTACCGCCAGCCACCTGTCCCGTCAGCGCACTACCGCCAGCCACCGCTCCTGTCGTCGCACTGCCACCAGCCGCCCCTGCCTGCTGCTGAAGCTGATTTACAGCCGTCCTCAGCTGCTGCTCCACGTCCTGAAGCAGCTGGTGCAGCGGCGGACCGAACACAGCCTGATGCAGGCTTGTTACACTTTCCCGGGTTACGGGTAAGCCGCGCTGTAGAGCGATCGCAGCCGACTCAGCCCATTCTGCGGCGGGAAGCTGCACCGGCTTGAGCGCCAAGGCTTCCTTCAGTATCGTAACATTCTCCTTATTCAAGGTTACTCCTGCATGCTGAATGCTGCGCAGAATTTCACGCACCTCTGGCGTATCCGGCAGCCCCGCCTGCCGCAGCAAATCTGCTATGGAGGCTGTGGTCTGGGCTGCTCCCTGACCTGTAAACGGCTTCAGCACGATGGCGCCGTCTGCGCCTGGCTGCTGTACCTGCAGCATCGCTGATTCACCCGGACGCAAATTAGCCTCCAGACGGGCTTTGACATGCACCCCTTGAATTTGCACAACCGCTTCCTGGCTATCCTCTGAAACATGAACAATCAAGCCTCTGACAACCTGGCCGGGTTTCATCTCCAAGGCTTTGGCATCTCCCGGCTTTTGCTCTCCGAGCAGTCCGCGAATTAAAGATCCAATGTTCACGCCCCAAACCTCCAAACATTTCGTTTACCTATATATCGGCAGCTGCCTCCCTTTTGGAAAGGGCTACTGCCGTCTTTAGAATAAGGCCAGCTGCTCCGCTTCTATGTTTTTCAAAAAGCTTCGCCGATGCATTGCCGTCGGTCCGTGCAGCAAGATTTGCTCCCGGTGCTGCTTCGTGGCATAGCCTTTGTGAACGGCAATGCCATATTCCGGATAAGCCTGCTCCCATTCCTGCTCACAGAGCCGGTCCCGGATTACCTTCGCTACAATGGAAGCTGCCGCTATGGACTGACTGCGGGCGTCGCCTTTGACGATCGCCAGCTGCGGGATGAGGCTGTCAACACGCTCTGCATCTACGAGCAGAAACTGAGGCTGCACCTGCAGTGCATCCAGAGCCAGCTTCATCGCTTCTCTTGCCGCCTGCTTGATATTGATCTCATCAATCCTCGCCGCATCCACGCGTCCCACACCAACTGCCAGAGCCCCCTCCATAATTTGCTCGTAAAGCACCTCTCTTTTTTTTGCAGTCAGCTTCTTCGAATCGTTGATCCCTTCCATGAGAAGTCCTTGCGGAAGAATCACCGCCGCCGCAACGACGTCTCCGAACAAGCAGCCGCGCCCTACCTCATCAATACCTGCTATATGTACATAACGATCTCCGTATTCTTTTTCATAGGCCAGCAGATCAACTGCTTCACCTTTGTTGTTTTCCGCTCTTTTTTTCATTCTTGAACGCCTACTCTCCCAAGCTTTTCTAATCTAGCGCATTCATGCGGGCTACTTACTAGCTTAACACAGGTTGGCATCTATTTTAACGGAAAGGTTCTACTACCTTCTGACAATGAGACGAGAGCATAAGGGTGCACAACAAAACAGCCGCCACCTCGCGAAGCAAGGCAGCGGCCATATCTCAGCATTTTATTAATAAGGGGCTTCCATCGAGAAGCGTCCCATCTTGCCTGCCCGCAGCTCTCTCAAAAAGAGGCTGGAGGCTTTCTCCAGATCCACTCGGCCGCCGCTGACAATGCAGCCCCGTTTGCGCCCGATATCTTCCATTACGGTCACGATTTGATCGCCATCCTCGAAATCCTCCGGACGACGCTTCAGTTCAAAACGTTCACTCATCGGTTCCCAGTAATATCTGGAGAAGTATTTCACCGCAAAAAACGCGATATCTTCCACATTTAATATTTCTTCCTTAATCGCTCCGGTCACGGCCAGCCGATATCCGACGTTCTGATCCTCAAACTTCGGCCACAGAATACCCGGGGTATCCAGCAGCTCCATTTCTCCGCCAGTCACCTTGATCCATTGCTGTCCTTTTGTCACACCTGGACGGTCACCCGTCAAGGCGATACTGCGCCCTGCAAGACGATTAATCAGTGTAGACTTGCCTACGTTCGGAATGCCTACAATAAGCACCCGCATGGCCCGGGGATTCATACCCTTGGCAATCTGCCGGTCAATCTTCTCTTTCAAGAGAAGCTTCACCTGACCCGGGATGTCCTTGACCCCGGTTCCGGTAGCTGCATCAATCGGGAATGCCGGAGTTCCGGCTTGCTTGAAATACTGAATCCACTGCCGGGTCACTTCCGGATCCGCCAGATCGGCTTTATTCATTAGAATCAGCCGCGGCTTTCCTTGTAAAATATCATCGATCATCGGGTTTCGACTGGATAAGGGCAATCTAGCGTCGATCAATTCAATAACACAATCAATCAGCTTGAGCTTCTCCTCGATTTGGCGCCGTGCCTTGGTCATATGTCCCGGAAACCATTGAATCGCCATGCTGTGACCACCTCACAATCCTGCTGCTTTAGGAGTACTATACCCCTCTATTGGCTAATAAATCCGATGTCTTTCAGCGGCCAGAAAATAACGTCAGCTCGTCCGATGATATCCCCCAGCGGTACAAAGCCGATCATACGGCTGTCCGTGCTGTTCGAGCGGTTATCGCCAAGAACAAAAACGTGCCCTTCCGGCACTGTATCTTCAGAAACATATTCATTCGGAAAATTCGTCACTGGATTGTACAGCCGTCCTTCAGCATTTGCTGCATCGACCGCTTCCTGGATGTAGCTTTCCTCCACAGACTTTCCGTTTACAAGCACTTGGTCGCCTTCCACCTTCACCGTATCTCCGGCCACCGCAATTACTCGCTTGATAAAGTCTCTGCCCTCGGATGGAACATGAAAGACGATGACCTCACCACGCTCCGGCTTGCGTATATCGTACAAAATCTCGTTGACTATCAGCTTTTGATTGGAGACAAAGGTGGGCTCCATGGACGGCCCCTGCACCACAAATGGTTTAAAAAGCAACCAGCGAATGAGAACCACCAGAATCAACGCAATGAGAAGGGCCTTGATCCATTCCAGCAGCTCATTCTTGGCCTTCGGCTTGCCAGCTTTATGGGAGCTGACAGCATCCTGATTGGATTCCTGCATAATTCACCGTCCTCCTGCCATGATGTTTCACGGACACCTATGTATCTGAAATATACAAAAAGGGCTTGTATAACAAGCCCTTTTCTGATCGTCTGATGATTAACGACGAATTTCTTTAATTCTCGCTGCTTTACCGCGCAGTTCACGAAGATAATAAAGCTTCGCACGACGCACTTTACCACGGCGAGCCACTTCGATTTTCTCGATTTTAGGCGAGTTGATGGGGAAAGTTCTTTCCACACCTACACCGTAAGACACTTTACGTACTGTAAAAGTCTCACTGATTCCGCCACCGCGACGCTTAATCACAACACCTTCGAACAGCTGGATACGCTCCCGAGATCCCTCGATAACCTTAACGTGCACTTTTAAAGTGTCGCCAGGACGAAAGCTCGGAATATCACTGCGAAGTTGCTCTTGAGTAATCGCTTGAACGATATTCATCTAGGACTCCCTCCTCTCACACAGGCGTTCTTGCCTCTTCCGGAAAACCGTTTGTCTTCCATCATCATTTGCAGCGGACCACCGTATTCACAACAAAAGAATTTTACCACATCTATATTGCGAAATCAACTATTAATGTATTAAAACATATAAAAAGTGCCAAAGAGACGAGAGCATCTCTTACGGCACTGTTCATTTGTAATATCCGTCCATCTTCAATACGGACTCTGACGCGTTGATAGCGAATGATCCCTAGCGGGAGCTTTTATCAGGCACGCTATAGTCTCTTCCGTGAAGATCGCCGTAATAGGCTAAAATATCATCTACCGACTGAAAAGACGTGTCTTCCTTCGGCTTCGCGGATGTATAGGCTTCGTTCATGGATTGATTCTCGTTCATCTTATTTTCCTCCTAGTGTGGTGAAGCATCTGCATAAGTATATTACCCACCTGCTGATTACTTGCACCATACTAGGAAGCTGAATCATATTTTGCTATAACGATGATACTTCTGCAGCAGCCCGGAAGCCGGCCCTTTACTATTCATTCTGCTGATTCTGCTCTTCCGCCTTCAAGGCAGCCAGAAACTTCAAATCCTGCGGGGACAGCTCCAGCTTCTCCAGCAGCTCCGGACGACGCTCCCACGTACGTCTCAGTGCCTGCTCCCGGCGCCAGGTCTCAATATGAGCGTGATGGCCGCTAAGCAGCACATCCGGCACCTTCCAGCCCCGGAACTCTGCGGGACGCGTATAATGCGGATACTCCAGCAGCCCTGTACTAAAGGAGTCTGTGATCGCCGAGGATTCATTACCCAGCACGCCGGGAAGCAGACGAACGACCGAATCAATCATCACCATCGCCGGCAGTTCTCCCCCGGTAAGCACGTAATCCCCAATGGACAGCTCGTCAGTCACCAGATGCTTACGAATGCGCTCATCATAGCCTTCATAGTGTCCGCATATAAACACCAAATGATCCTCCTTGGACAGCTCCTCTGCCTTAGACTGGGTAAAGGGCTGCCCTTGAGGACAGAGCAGAATAATCCGCGCCGGGGAAGAAGACTGCTGCAAAGCCTCTACCGCTGCGAAAATCGCGTCCGGCTTCAGCACCATCCCCCCGCCGCCGCCGTAAGGCGTGTCATCCACCTGGCCGTGCTTGTTGCCGGCATAGTCGCGGAAATTGATAGCCTGGAGAGATACGATTCCCTTTTCAGCCGCTTTTCCCAGGATGCTTGTCCCGAATACACCGGTAAACATCTCCGGGAACAATGTCAGTACATCAACCTTCATCCTATAACAGCCCTTCCATCAGGTGCACCCGTACCTGCTTGCTGGTCTTGTCTACCTCCAGCACGACGTCAGGAATAGATGGAAGCAGCAGCTCCTTCCCGTTCGGGGTCTTCACCACCCACACATCATTGGCCCCCGGGGTAAGAATTTCCGTAATCACGCCCAGCTCCTGAGGGGGATCTTCATCTGTAATGACCTTGCAGCCAATAATCTCGTGGAAATAATATTCGTTGTCCGGCAGCTCTTCCTGCAGGGCTTCGTCAATTTTCAGCAGGCTCTCTTTGTATTTCTCCGCTTCATTAATCCCATCAATTTCCTTAAATTTCACCATGTACATATTCTTATGCACCCGTGAGGTATCCACGGTGACCGGTAGCGGAGCACCGCCCCGGGGAGATACGATATATAGCTGGCTGTTCTTGGCAAACCGCTGCTCTGCAAAATCACTGTGAGAAACCACCTTCAGCTCACCCTTGATGCCGTGGGTATTTACAATTTTGCCTACAGTAAACAACTTTGGTGCCATCATAATCCTCCTGCCTGGTAAAAATATTCATTCTGATATTATTATGATTTCTTCAGCATGTACGAAAAGGGGCTAGGACATGCATCCTAACCCCCTTTCGTATATTTTTAAGAAAATGCCCATGTATCTTTTGTAGAAAGAACGCTTAGACCGCAAAAACCACTTGACTGCCGAGATGATATTCTTAGAAGCCTGACTGTGACCGGCAATCAAGAGATAATGTCCACGGTAACCCGCTTGTCTATTTTCACGGCTGCCGATGCAACCACCGTTCGGAGGGACTTTGCGATCCGGCCTTGCTTGCCGATGACCTTCCCGACATCGTCAGGATGCACACTCAGCTCATAAACGACCAGATTGCCTTTGTCCACCGCCGTGACGGCTACATCTTCCGGATGATCCACCAAAGCCTTAGCAATAACGCGAACTAATTCTTCCATAGATAACCCTCACGATCCAACTTATTTCTGGTTCTTGGATTCATGGAATGCTTTCATTACGCCTGCTTTGCTGAGCAGGTTGCGAACGGTATCCGATGCTTGCGCACCGTTTTGAAGCCATTTCAGCGCTTTTTCCTCATCAATCTTTACTTCAGCCGGTTGAGCAACCGGATTGTAGTAGCCGATTTCCTCGATAAAGCGGCCGTCACGCGGGGAACGGGAATCCGATACCACCACGCGGTAGAAAGGGGCCTTGTGAGCACCCATACGTTTCAGACGAATACGTACTGCCATTTTGAACATTCACCTCCTTCAAAAAATATCCTCCTGTCACGCCAGAATCAACGGAACGGGAACTTCATGCCTTTACCACCTGTCAAGCTCTTCAATTGCTTCATCGCCTTGTTCTTGCCACCCTTAGGGCCCATCATATCCGAGAACTGCTTCATCACACGGCGCATTTCATCGAACTGCTTGATCAAGCGGTTGACCTCCGCCAGCGAAGTGCCGCTGCCGGCCGCGATCCGCTTGCGGCGGTTGTGGTTAATAATGTCCGGCTGCTGCTTTTCTTCTGTGGTCATGGAATGCACGATCGCCTCAATGCGGCCCATCTGCTTCTCATCCACCTTCAAATCCTTAGTCTGCTTCATCTTGCCCATGCCCGGAATCATGTCCATCAGCTGATCCAGTGGACCGAGCTTCTTCACCTGATCCATCTGCTCCAGGAAATCCTCGAAGGTAAATTCCGCATTGCGCATCTTACGTTCCATTTCTTTGGCCTTCTCGGTATCAATGTTCGACTGTGCCTTCTCAATGAGAGACAGCATATCGCCCATACCCAGAATCCGCGAAGCCATCCGCTCCGGATGGAACGGTTCCAAGGCATCGATCTTCTCGCCCAATGCGGCGAATTTGATCGGACATCCGGTCACAGCCTTGACAGACAACGCCGCGCCGCCGCGGGTATCGCCGTCCAGCTTCGTCAGAACGACACCGGTCAAGGTCAGCTGAGCGTTAAAGCTCTCGGCCACGTTAACCGCGTCCTGACCTGTCATGGCATCCACAACGAGAAGCACCTCATCCGGCTTCACTTCACTGTGAATCTGCTTCAGCTCTTCCATCAGATCTTCGTCAATATGCAGTCGGCCTGCAGTATCGATAATGACATAATCATGATGGTTATCCTTGGCGTGCTGCAGACCCTGTCTGGCAATCTCTACCGGACTGGTCTGGTCTCCGAGCGAGAACACCGGCGCTTTAATCTGCTCCCCCAGAACCTGGAGCTGTTTGATGGCGGCCGGACGATAAATATCTGCTGCTACCAGCAGCGGCCGGCTGTTCTGCTTCTGAAGGAGCTTGGCCAGCTTCCCGGTTGTCGTCGTCTTCCCCGCGCCCTGCAAACCAGCCATCATAATGACGGTCGGCGGCTTGCTGCTCTTCGCGAGCTTGGACTGAGTTCCGCCCATCAGCTCCGTGAGCTCCTTGTTCACGATGTCGATAATAACCATGCCCGGGGTGAAGCTGTCCATCACCTCTTTGCCGACAGCCTTCTCCTTCACCTTCGCCACAAACTCCTTGACGACCTTGAAATTTACGTCTGCCTCCAGGAGAGCCAGGCGCACCTCGCGCATAGCCTCGGTCACGTCCTCCTCCGAAACCTTACCTTTGCCGCGCAGCTTGCTGAACACATTCTGCAGCCGGCTGCTCAAGCCTTCAAATGCCATAATTCCACCTCCATCCTTTCTTGATGGGATACGCTGCTATTATATCATCAATTCGTTCATCCATTCTCTGGCAGCCTGCTTGTCGCTGTCATTGAGGGAACTCTGTTCTAAGGTTCGCTTTAACTGATCCATGGCTCTGGTCCGGGACTCATGCTTGCTCAGCAGTCCCAGCTTGTCTTCATAAACCTCCAGCGCCTGCTCCGCACGCTTGATATGCTCATACACAGCCTGTCGGCTGATCTGAAATTCAGCGGCGATTTCGCCAAGGGAAAAGTCTTCATGAAAGTAATGCTTCAGAAACATCTGCTGCTTCTCTGTGAGCAGTGGCTCATAGAAATCAAAGAGCAGATTAATCCGGTTCGTCTTCTCGAGCCGAGTCGGCTGACTCATGTAAAAGCACCCCCTCGTCAAGGGTAAATACTTTACAGTTCACTTGACGAACCTTATCATACAAAAAACCAAGAAGGATGTCAAGCAAAGTTACTTGTCATCTTCTTGGTTTTTTTTCAGGCGTCAGCATTAGGAAATCGGCAGCAGATAAAGCAGTACGGCAAAGAAATGCAGCACGCTCCCGGCCAGGACAAACAAATGCCAGATCGCGTGGTGAAACGGAAAGCCTCTCCATACATAAAAGATTGTCCCCAGCGTATACAGCACGCCGCCGCCCACGAGCAGGTTCATGCCCTGCTGCGCCACAACCGCATTCAGCGGAGCCCAGGCTATAACAATAAGCCAGCCCATTGCGACGTAAAATACAGTGGACATGAACAGAAACTTTTTGACGAAGAAGGCTTTGAAAATGCAGCCGAACAGCGCAATTCCCCAAATAATGCCGAACAGGCTCCAGCCCAGCGGTCCACGGATGGCAACCAGCAGGAAGGGCGTGTAGGTTCCGGCAATAAACAAATAGATGGAGGAATGATCCAGAAACTCGAAGATATCCTTCGCCTTTCCTTCCTTGAAGCTGTGCACCAGCGTTGAATTCATGTACAGCAGCAGCATCGTAGTGCCGTAAATCGTGAAGCTGACGACATGCCAGGCATTTCCCTTCAGGCTGGAAAACACAATCAGCAGCACCAGGGCAGCTACACTGAGCGCGGCCCCGATCCCGTGAGTAATCGCGTTCGCAATTTCTTCACGGCGGGGATAAGTATGCGTATTCGCCATATCTACAGTCCTTTCATCAAAGCTCGATGGTTTCATTATAAGGGGTTCCCCGGTCACTTTCCAGCAAGCTGCCCGGCGGACGATCCTCTGATGACTGCAGCTTTTTGCAGGAATACGCTAGATCGGCTCATCCTGTGCTTCTTCCTTGATCAAGCCTGCAAACAGGGCATGTACGAATTGCTCCGAGTCAAAGGTCTGAAGATCATCGGCCTTCTCACCGAGACCAACCAGCTTCACCGGCAGGTTCAGCTCCTGGCGGATTGCGACGACAATACCGCCCTTCGCTGTACCGTCCAGCTTCGTCAGCACGAGTCCGGTCACACCGCTCTTCTCTCCGAACAGCTTCGCCTGACTCAGCGCGTTCTGGCCCGTAGTAGCGTCCAGCACCATCAGCACTTCATGAGGAGCACTCGGAATTTCACGCTGAATGACCCGGAAGATTTTGTTCAGCTCATCCATCAGATTGCTCTTGTTCTGCAGCCGGCCGGCAGTGTCGCAGAGCAGCACGTCCGCTTTGCGCTGCTTGGCAGCCTGCACGGCATCATACATGACCGCCGCGGGATCAGACCCCGCCTGCTGCTTGATCACCTCAACGCCGACACGCTGGCCCCACACCTCCAGCTGCTCAATGGCACCTGCGCGGAAGGTATCCCCTGCGGCGAGTACGACCCTCTTGCCCTCCTGCTTGAAGCGGTGGGCCAGCTTGCCGATGGTTGTCGTCTTGCCGACACCGTTGACGCCGACGAACAGGATGACCGTAATTCCATCCGGATTCATCCGCAGCTCGTTATTGTCGTCGCCGCGCAGCAGCCCCATTAATTTCTCGGACAGCACCGGCTGCAGATCAGCAGCGTCCTCAATGCGGCGTTTCTTCACCTCGGCCCGCAGTTCATCCATCAGATCCATGACTGTAGAGACGCCAACGTCAGCACCAATGAGGATTTCTTCCAGCTCCTCGTAAAATTCCTCATCTATTTTTTTGCGGCGAATGACGAGGTCAGATACCTTCTCGACCAGTCCTTTACGGGTTTTCTCCAGGCCGTCGCGGAACTGCTTCGTGACGTTTTCCGTTTTGCTGGAGATGCTTTCTTTCAGTTTTTTGAAAAAACTCATGGTTTCCCTCCGTGTCTGTAAGTTACGTGAAAGCCGCTGACCGCCCTGAACACATCAAAGACAGACGGTTCCAGCTCCTTCAACCTAAAATTTGATCTTTTGTTTGTCCAGGTCAAGCAATTACTGCTTCTTCATTTTCCAGCTTGACGGAGACGAGCTTCGAAACGCCGCCCTCCTCCATCGTGACACCGTACAGCACGTCCGCCTCCTCCATCGTTCCCTTGCGGTGCGTAACTACGATAAATTGAGTTTGCTCCGAGAATTCACGGAGATAACGTGCAAAGCGGACCACATTCGCCTCATCCAGCGCTGCTTCCACCTCATCCAGTACGCAAAATGGTACCGGCTTGACCTGCAGGATCGAGAACAGAAGCGCCATGGCTGTCAAAGCCCGCTCACCGCCGGAGAGCAGCTGAAGGTTCTGCAGCTTCTTGCCGGGTGGCTGGGCCACAATGTCGATGCCGGTTTCCAGCATCCGCTCCGGGTCCATCAGAATGAGATCAGCTCGCCCGCCGCCGAACAGCTTCGCGAAGACCGTGACGAATTCCTTGCGGATCGCATCGAATGTCGTTTTGAAGCGCCGGGACATCTCATCATCCATTTCCTTGATGACCTGGTAGAGCGTAGTCTTGGCCTCAATGAGATCCTCCTTCTGTTCATGCAGGAACTGATAACGTTCATTCACCCGCTGGTATTCCTCGATCGCACCGAGATTGACTTCGCCCAGCGAGGAAATGTCCCGCTTCAGCTCCCGTACCTCCAGCTGAACAGCGGGAACATCCTCCGGCACCGCATAACGCTGCTTCGCCAGCTCATAGCTGAGCTCATAATCATCACTCAGCTTTTTCAAAATGTTCTCCAGCTCCACATCCAGCCGGTTTACACCGATTTCCGTCTGTCTCAGCTGGTCCTCTACAAACTTCAGCTGATTGCGCTGCTCCCGGGTCTCATTCTCAGCCAGCTCCAGCTTCTGGCTCAGCTGCGCCCTTGAAGCCCGCTTGAACTCCAGCTGCCCTGCCGCTTCTTCCTTCTTCAAGCGGTAGTGGTTCAGATTCTCGGTTTGCTTCACACTTTCCAGCGCATTTTGCTCCAGCTCAGCGGTTACAGAGGTTAGCATTTCCCGGTTTTGACGATGCTCCCGGCCATGATTGCTGACATCGGACTTCAGACGCTTGAAGCTCTCCTCCAGTGAGAAGATTTCCTGGTCGAGCTTGCCCTCGCGAACCTTCATAGAAGTCAGACTGCCCTGCAGCTCCTCCTTGGCGGATTCATTCGCTTTGCGGGCGAACGCCGCTGCCTGGATCGCCTGGTGCGTCTGTTTTTCTTTCTCCTCCAGCTCAGCCAGCAGCTTGACCGCCCGCTCCCGGCCGTCTCCGATCTCCTTCGCTTCCTGCTCCTGGCCGCTCTTCTCCTGGCCCGCGAGCTCGGCCTGCTCCAGAACATGGCGCAGCTCATGCTCCAGCTGCTTTCGGTCACTTGCAGCCTGCTGCTCTTCCAGACGCCGCTCATCTCCGTCACGACGCAGCTGGTCGAGTTTCTCCTGAGCCTCAGTCATCTGCCGCCGCACCTTGTCAATGCCTTGGCGAAGCTTGGACAGCTGAGCCTCTGACTCCTGGATTTCCTGGTCCAGACTATCCAGCTGGCGTTTACGACCCAGCAAATTATTGCTTTTCTTGTGGTGACTGCCCCCGGTCATGGAGCCCCCGGCGTTGACCACATCTCCCTCCAGGGTAACCACCCGGTATCTGTAATGAAACCTGGCGGCAATCTTGTTCGCCTGCTCCAGCGTTTCAGCAATGACCACATTGCCCAGCAGGCTGCCAACAATGCTGCTATATGCGGGGTCAAACTTTACAAGCTCTGAGCCAAAGCCTACGAAGCCCTGCTCACCTTCAGCCAGCGACCGGTCCTGAGAGGATACCTGCCTTGGACGGATGACGTCCAAAGGAAGGAAGGTGGCCCGCCCCAGCTGACGCTGCTTTAGAAACTGGATCGCCTGGCGCGACACGGCTTCATTTTCCATGACGATATGCTGTACGGAAGCTCCCAGTGCTGTTTCCATGGCAAGCTCCAGCTTCTCCGGTACTGTGATCAGCTCCGCAACTGCCCCATGAACACCCAATAGTGCCGACTTGCGCGCGGCCTTGAGAACCTCCTTGACGCCGAGCATAAACCCGTCAAAGTCATCCTGCATCTCCTGCATGGTATCGCGTCTTGCGATTTGGGCCTCCCGCTTCTGCTCCCATTTACGGAGCGCCTGCTGACTTTCGTCCAGCAGCTTCTGCAGCGAGTGGTATCTCTCGCTCTCCGATATGTAGCCGCCCCGAAGCTCCGCAATCTCCTTCGCACAGCGCTCGATGCTGCGCTCAATGTCTTCTTTGCGCTGAAGCAGCTGTTCCTTCTGCTCATCCCATTTTCCGGATTCCTCTTGCGCCCGGCTCATTCGCTTCTCCAGCGCTTCCATTCGCTGATCTGCGTACCGGATTTCATTGCGAGCCTGTGCCATTTGGTTCATCAGCTCCAGCAGGCTGCCCTTCAGGCTTTCCTCCTGCTGCTGACTGATACCTCCGTTAACCCCCACGAGCTTGGCTTCCTCGGCAGAGAGGCTGTCCCGAAGCTGGGAAAGCTCCTGGTGCAGCGACTTCAGCTTCTCCTCCATGAACACCAGCTCGGCCTGACGCTCACTGAGGCGGGAGTCTCCTTGATCCACACTGCTAGTGAGCTGCTCCTTAGTACGCTCGAGATTCCGGCGCCGTTCCTTCAGCACCTCTGCATAGCCTTCGCTCTTCTCATAGGATTGACTGAACTGAAGTAGCTGGGATTGAATGCCTTCTACCTCCTCCTCCAGCTGCTTTAAGGCCAGACGGTCGCTCTCCAGCTTCGCATCATGGGCCGAGACAACCGTTGACAGAGACAGCTGCTCCTGCTTCAGCAGCTCCAGCTTCTCTCCTGCCTCGCTCCAGGCGGTATGAATCTGTTCGATCTGGTACACATACAGAGAAATCTCTTTATATTTGAGCTGTTCCTTCAGCTCTTTGTATCGCATAGCCTTCGCGGACTGTTCCTTCAGCGGACCAATCTGATCCTCCAGCTCGGTCACGAGGTCATGAATTCGAAGCAGGTTCTGCTCGGTTTCATCCAGCTTGCGCACCGATTCCTTCTTGCGTGATTTATATTTGACAATGCCCGAGGCTTCTTCAAAAATCCCTCTGCGATCCTCCGAGCGGGTGCTTAAAATCTCCTCAATCCGGCCCTGGCCAATGATGGAATACGCTTCCTTGCCAATTCCCGTATCCATAAACAGCTCGGTAATATCCTTCAGCCGGCAGGGCTGGCGATTAATCAGATATTCACTATCGCCGCTGCGGTGGACCCGCCGGGTCACTGTCACCTCGCTGAAGTCGAGCGGAAGCACATGGTCAGCATTATCCAGGGTTAAAGATACCTCCCCATAATTGACCGCTTTACGAGCATCACTTCCGGCAAAAATGATGTCCTCCATCTTTCCGCCCCGAAGCGATTTCGCACTCTGTTCTCCGAGAACCCAGCGAATCCCGTCGGATATATTGCTTTTACCGCTGCCGTTCGGTCCAACGACCGCGGTAATGCCCCGGACAAAATCCATCTCCGTCTTATCGGCAAACGATTTAAAGCCCGCTAACTCGATTCTTTTCAAGAACATATCTTCCCTATCACCTCAAACGTTATTGTACCATACCCCGCTCTTTCTTCACCTGCGATCCCCTGTCTTTGCTTGTTCCCAGACAACGAAAAAGAGCAAAAAACAGTCGTCGCCTCTCTCTTACCGATGATTCGCGCGACTGCTCTTTGCTCTTTGTTTGTCCGCAAGGACCGCTGCTAGGCCTCAGTGGCTCGGATGCGCTTTAACGCGACCGCTGCAGCCTGCTGCTCTGCTTCCTTCTTGGAGCGTCCGCTGCCTCGTCCAAGACATTCGCTTCCCATGTGTACCTCAGAGACAAACTCCCGCTCATGCGCAGGTCCCCGCTCCTCTACAATCCGGTATTCCAGTGTTCCCATGCCGTGATGCTGTGTCAATTCCTGCAGCTCGGTCTTGTAATCGCTCATCTGCGGGCGTCCGTTTAGCGTTATGGAAGGAAATACATGATCATTCAAAAAAACACTGACGGCTTCCAGGCCCTGATCCAGATAGAGCGCTCCCACAAAGGATTCAAACACATCCGCGAGCAGAGCCGGGCGGGTTCTGCCGCCCGTCATTTCCTCGCCTTTGCCCAGCAGTACGTACCGGCCGAAATCCAGCTTCTCGGCAAATTTGACCAGCGAAGGCTCACATACAATAGCTGCCCTCAGCTTGGTTAATTCGCCCTCCGGCCGATCCGGATACTGATTGTACAAAAATTCACTGACCGTGAGCTCAAGCACGGCATCACCCAGAAATTCAAGCCGTTCATTGTCCTGATTCTGGGTGAACCGGTGTTCATTGACATACGAGGCGTGGGTAAAGGCTTGCTTCAGCAGCGTGCCGTTACGAAACCGGATCTGGAGTTTATGCTGTAACTGCTTCAGATCTCCACTCAACGCACTGTCCCCTTACTTACTGAATTTTTTAAGAATAATAGTGGCGTTATGGCCCCCGAATCCAAAGGAGTTGGACATGACTACGTCCAGGTCGCTTGGTCTTGGATGGTTTGGAACATAATCCAGATCACATTCCGGATCCTGATCCTCCAGATTGATCGTCGGCGCAATGGTCTGATGAGTCAGGCTCAGTGCACAAATGACCGCTTCCACACCGCCGGCTGCGCCCAGCAGATGCCCGGTCATGGACTTTGTAGAGCTGACCGCCAGCTTGTACGCATGATCACCAAACGCCTTCTTAACCGCCAGCGTTTCCGAGCGGTCACCGACCGGCGTAGACGTTCCATGTGCATTGATGTAATCCACCTGCTCTGGCGCAATGCCTGCGTCACGGATCGCCATGTTCATACAGCGTGCCGCACCTTCCGGATTCGGCTCCGTGATATGGTGAGCATCAGCGCTCAAGCCATAGCCAATCACTTCTGCATAAATCTTGGCGCCGCGCTTCTCCGCATGCTCCAGCGATTCCAGAATCAGCACACCGGCTCCTTCGCCCATAACAAAGCCGTCACGGCCCGTATCAAACGGTCGGCTGGCTTTCTCCGGCTCCTCATTGCGTGTCGACATCGCTCTCATGGAGCAGAAGCCTGCCATGCCGGTAGGACGGATCGTCGCTTCAGCACCGCCGCACACCATGACATCTGCGTCTCCCCGCTGGATCATACGCATAGAGTCCCCGATAGAGTGCGTGCCTGTAGCGCAGGCCGTAACCTGCGTCGTATTCGGCCCCTTGGCACCCAGGTTGATTGACATCTGGCCGGACGCCATATTAGCGATCATCATCGGGATAAAGAACGGGCTAACCCGCTTCGGACCCTTCTCCAGCAGGACATTATGCTGATCCTCCCAGGTGCCCAGGCCGCCAATGCCGGAGCCGATCGATACGCCTACGCGCTCCGCTTCTGCATTCTCGCCGATCACAATGCCGCTGTCCTCCAGCGCCTTGGAGCCGGCAGCTACCGCAAACTGCACGAACCGGTCCATCTTCCGCGCTTCCTTCCGGTCCATATAATCCTCAGGGTTGAAATCCTTCACCGACGCCGCAATCTGCGTTGGATAGTCGCTGACATCAAAAGCCTCTACCACCGAAATACCGGATTTCCCTTCCATCAGGCTGTTCCAGAAGGTATCCAGGTCCTGACCCAATGAGGTCATAACGCCCATACCTGTAATTACTACTCTCTGTTTCAAAACAGATCACCTCTATATAGACTGCACTTCCGCAATCGGAAGGGCTGCAGTAATAATCTTTCATGTGCTGCATGCATCAAGCATGAGTGGAGTTTTAAAAAGTCTGAGAATGAGGAGAAGTCCCGCCTTTCATCCAAAAGAACGGGACCCAATTGATTCCTTAGGTATGAGATTGTATGTACTTCACAACTTCACCTACGGTTGTAATTTTCTCCGCATCTTCATCAGAGATCTCCATATCAAACTCATCTTCCAATTCCATAACCAATTCTACTACGTCGAGAGAATCAGCTCCAAGGTCATCTTTGAAAGATGCTTCTAGTGTAACGTCGGCTTCGTCAGCACCCAGGCGGTCGACAACGATGCGTTTCACGCGTTCTAATACATCGGACATCCGGCTCACCTCCTCTTTGGACATTATACGAGATATGACTTCAAATTACCATAGAAGCCCTGTGAATTCATGGGCTGTCCAAGCCCCCGCTATTCATCATAGCTGACAGGGTCGTTACATATACATTCCGCCGTCCACATGAAGGGTCTGTCCCGTCATGTAGGAAGCACCGGCAGAAGCCAGGAACACTACGATCGAAGCGATCTCTTCCGGCTGTCCCAAGCGAGCCAGCGGAATATCGTTCAACAGCTTCTGGCGCATCTCCTCCGGCAGCTCCCGCGTCATATCGGTATCGATAAAGCCGGGGGCTACCGCATTGACCGTAATACCGCGGGATGCCAATTCCCTAGCCGCAGACTTGGTCAGACCGATCACACCGGCCTTGGCTGCAACATAGTTCGACTGCCCCGGATTTCCTAAGGCACCTACTATAGAGGAGATGTTGATAATTCTTCCGGAGCGCTGTTTCATCATAGGACGAGTGACAGCCTTCAGACAATTGAATACCCCCTTCAGGTTCGTTTCAATGACCTGATCAAACTCCTCTTCCTTCATACGCATGATGAGGTTGTCTCTCGTGATGCCTGCATTGTTGACGAGGATATCTATCCTCCCCCAGGCAGACAGCACCTGCTTCACAAGCTCTTCCGCTTCGCCGCTGACGCCGACATTGCCCTTCAGCACGAGCGCCTCCACGCCTTTGGCGCGAATTTCCTCGGCGACCTGCTCCGCTGCAGCCTGGTTACCGGAATAGTTTACCGCTACATTCACGCCCTGTTCGGCAAGCGCAAGTGCAATACTGCGGCCGATTCCACGGGAACCGCCGGTGACCAGTGACGTTTGCCCTTCTAACATTCGTTCCATCCTAACACCTCCTTTTCTCAAATACAGAGCCACTAGAGCCTGTCTAAAGCTACAAGCCAACCGACATCCCTAAACCTTCGCTTCAAGCTCCTGCAGGCTAGCCAAGCTGTTAATATTTATCAGCTTGACATTCTTGTCAATCTTCTTAATCAGACCGCTCAGCACATTGCCCGGACCGATCTCGATAAATGTATCCACACCCTGCGAGATCATCCACTCCACGCTGTCATGCCAGAGCACAGGAGAGTATACCTGCTCAACCAGCAGACTGCGGATTTGAGAGGCGCTGTCCGCCGGCCGTGCTGTAACATTGGCCACGACAGGGATTTCCGGCTCCGCTAGCGTGATGTCTGCCAGCTTGCCAGCCAGACGCTCTGACGCCTCCTTCATCATAGAGGAGTGAAACGGTCCGCTGACCTCCAGCGGGATGGCGCGCTTGGCTCCAGCTTCCTTGATTCGGGCAGATGCAGCGGCTACGCCCTCGGCAGTACCGGAGATGACGATCTGTCCCGGGCAGTTCACGTTGGCCAGCTCTACAGAAAAGCCTTCCGCCGTAATGCTGCTGCACAGAGAGGAGAGACCTTCTCGCTCTGCACCCAGCACGGCAGCCATAGCTCCCTGTCCCCCAGGTACAGCCGCTTCCATATATTCTCCCCGGGCTCTTACCACCTTGACGGCATCCTGCAGGGTCATAACCCCGGCCGCAACGAGGGCACTGTATTCGCCCAAGCTGTGCCCAGCCACATAATGAGGCACAATGCCATGCTCGCGCAGTCCCTCCAGATAAGCAATGCTTGCTGTAAGAAGTGCCGGCTGTGTGTTCGCGGTTTGCTTCAGCTGTTCCTCCGGACCGTTAAACATGAGTGAGCTGAGGCTCCATCCGAGCTCCTGGTCCGCACTGTCCACAATCGCTTTTGAAGCCGGAATGGCATCATAAACATCCTTCGCCATTCCGACGGATTGGGCTCCCTGCCCGGGAAATACAAATGCAATCTTATTCAAGTGTTAAGCTCCTCTCCTTGATATGTGGTGTAACTGCCCGCGACAGGGGATCACCATTTCAGGACAGCTGCTCCCCAGGTCAGGCCGCCACCGAAGCCGACCATAAGCACAGTATCGCCTTCCTGGATCCGTCCCTCCTCCAGCGCTTCAACAAGCGCGAGCGGAACAGAAGCGGCAGAGGTATTCGCATATTTGTCCACGTTGATCACTACTTTTTCCGGTGGTAATGACAAACGCTCCATCGCTGACTGAATAATCCGGATGTTTGCCTGATGCGGGATAAAGAGATCCACATCCTCTTTGGACGCACCGGCTTTCTCCAGCACCTTCTCCGTTGCTGTGCCCATCACACGGACAGCAAACTTGAACACTTCCCGGCCATTCATGAAGATGGAATGCTTCTTGGCCTCAATGCTTTCCAATGAAGCCGGCACGCGTGAGCCGCCGCCTTCAAGGTACAGGTGAGATCCCCCGGCACCTTCCGCTCCAAGATCAAAGGCCTTGAAGCCTCGTCCCTCCGGTACCTCGCCCAGGACAACTGCACCCGCGCCGTCGCCGAA
Source organism: Paenibacillus sp. JSM ZJ436 (assembly GCF_044383795.1). Lineage (NCBI taxonomy): Bacteria > Bacillati > Bacillota > Bacilli > Caryophanales > Paenibacillaceae > Paenibacillus > Paenibacillus sp. JSM ZJ436. The sequence goes on along the minus strand of NZ_JBISEO010000004.1, from coordinate 53,237 downwards.
CAGGACGCAGGTGTTCCGGTCGGTATAATCTGTGATCCGCGACAGGCAGTCTGCGCCAATAACGAGGGCGTTCTTGTACATGCCGGTCTGCAAAAAGTTTACTGCTGTCGCCAGGCCATAGACAAAGCCCGAACAGGCTGCCGACAGATCAAAGGCCGCAGCTTTCTTCGCGCCAAGACGCTCCTGCAGCAGACAAGCTGTAGAAGGGAAGAACATATCCGGCGTTATGGTCGCCACAATGATCAGGTCCAGCTCCTCACCGGACATGCCTGCAGCCTCCAGCGCTTTGACCGCAGCATGGTAAGACAGATCTGACGTAGCCTCCTCCGGAGCAGCGATATGGCGTTCGCGGATTCCGGTACGGGACACAATCCACTCATCCGACGTATCGACCATCTTCTCCAGATCCTGATTGGTCAGGACTTTCTCCGGTACGTATTTACCGGCCCCGATAATGCCAACCGGACGTAATTGGTTATTCATACTCTCACTCACTTCCTGCTGATTTCACTTGAGATACTCTGAACGAGATGATTCTGAACGGCAAACCTGGCCTGCCGGACAGCATTCTTGATAGCATTGGCATCAGAAGATCCATGGGCCTTCACGACAAGCCCCTTCAAACCGAGCAGCGGTGCGCCTCCATGCTCCTTGTAATCCATCATAGATTTCAGATTCCGCAATTGCGGCATCATCAGAGCAGCGGCCAGCTTAGTCTTCAGCGACTGCCCAAACTGCTCCTTCAGCAGCGAGAACAGCGTGCCTGCTGTGCCTTCGATGGATTTCAGCATAATATTACCGGCGAAGCCATCGCACACAATGACATCACAGACGCCATTCATAATATCCCGTGATTCCACATTGCCTACAAAATGAATCGAAAGCGACTCCAGCAGCGGATACGCATGCTTGGTCAGCTCATTGCCTTTTCCCGCCTCGGTGCCGATGTTCAGCAGTCCGACCCGGGGACGGGACAATCCGTGTACCTTTTCCCGATACAGGCTTCCCATCAAGGCATATTGCTGCAAATGCTCCGGCTTGGCATCCATATTGGCTCCCAGATCCAGAGCAAGCACTCCCTTGCCGTCCACGGTCGGGATCATCGGTGCGAGCGCAGGGCGCTCGATGCCCTCCATCCGGCCGACAACCAGCAGGCCGGTTGTCATCAGGGCTCCTGTATTGCCGGCAGAAATCATCGCATCCGCTTGTCCCTCATGGACCATCCGCCCTGCAACGACCATCGAGGCATCCTTCTTGCGGCGGACGGCGCGAACCGGCTCATCCTCCGCCTCGATCACCTCGCTGGCAGGCTGGAGAAGCAAATTTGAAGGGCGGTCTTTCAGCAGCGGCGTCAAGGCCGCCTCATTACCGACCAGAACAATTTCAGTATCCTTCCATTCCCGGGCAGCAGCCAGCGCTCCTTCTACATTACTGTGCGGGGCGTGGTCTCCTCCCATGGCATCAATTGCAATTCTCACTTGCGGTTTCCTCCTTCGAAAAGTGTCACTCGGCTGCCGAACGGTAGACGACAAAATTCCCTTGAAAGACCATTTCGTCACCGACGTAGGTGAACACCTCAACCTTCGCCTTTTGGGCAGCATGGGTTCGTACGTATGCCTTGGCAATACATTTCTCCCCCAGACGCACCTGTCTCAGAAATCGGATATCCGCAGAGGACGTCAGGGCAATCTCATCATTAATCACAGCCACCGCCAGCGAGTTCGCCTGAGCGAATACATTGTGTCCCCGGGCAATCTTCGTTCTGCTGAATACGTGCTCCTCCCGAATCTCAAAAATCGAAATCCCGCTCTTGTCCAGCTGCAAATCGACAATGTCTCCGATGACCTCCTCCAGCGACAGGGACTTGACCTGGTCGTAGGAGTGCTCGGCCATCTGCTTCATCCGTTCACGCAGCTCCGGAATCCCCAGCTCCATCCGATCAAGCCGTATCGTCTGAATGCTCACCTTCAGCTGCCGTGTCAGCTCCCGATCGGTGACAAAAGGGTTCTCCTCGATCATTCTCATCAGCGACTGGTGGCGTTCCTTCTTCGGAAGACGTTCCATGGTGCTTCGGCCTCCTTCTGCCGCAATAGCGCCGTCCATATAGTATATTTCAGCGGATGCTGCATGCATTCCGCTATATTTAGAACCTGGTACTAAGATTAAGTATAAAGGATGTCCCCCTAAAAAGAAAGAGAACACCGGACAAAAAAAATAGCACCTCACCATAGATGAAGTACTACTTGTAATAAAACTATTGTTTGATAATCTCTCTAGCTTTGTACGTTCCGCACACTTTGCATACGCGGTGAGCCAATTTCAATTCTCCGCACTGCTCGCATTTCACCATGCCTGGCACAGCCAGCTTAAAGTGAGTACGACGCTTGTCACGACGTGTTTTGGACGTTCTACGTTGAGGTACTGCCATGTTCCCACCTCCTTATCCGTTCAGCCCGCCAAGACGGGATGTTAAATCCATCATCATTTAAAAAAGTCCTTCAGCCCGGCCAGCCTCGGGTCGATCACTTCCGTGTCGCAGCCGCAGGAGCCTTCATTCAAATCTCTGCCGCATTTCGGGCAAAGACCGCTGCAGTCCTTCCTGCACACCGGGGCCAGCGGTAAATAGAGCAGCAATGCTTCCTTCACATAGTCGGCAAGATCCACACTCTCACCTTCTACATACGTGATATCATCATTTTCATCCTGGAGGTTGTCCAGGCTGTCTACCGGCTGGAATACTTCATGAAAAGGGATGTCTACATGTTCGTTCACCGGATCCAGGCATCTGGAGCAGTGCATAACCAAATCGCCTTGCAGGCGCCCGGTTACAACTATCGAGCCGTCAACGGAGGATCTTGCAGCCAAATCCGCTTGAAGCGGCTTCACCTCAATAATATCCTTCCGGCCCTTCACCGTCTGACTGACATCCACGGTTTGATGGAATTGTAACGGTTGATCGCTGGTTGTCAATTTACGAAATTGAATAAGCATATCCATCACTCCAAACAAACAAAATTTATTATACCGATTCTTTGCGCCTTTTGTCAACAGGGTATGCATGAAGATCAGGGCAATTTCCGTTTGAAAATGAGTATAGCACGGCGCTTCAGGTCATTTCTATGATTATCGAGAAAAGCGGAATGTGTTTATGATATATTTTGTTCAAGGAGCTGATCTCGTGAAAACCGTTGGAATCATCGTGGAATACAACCCGCTTCATAATGGACATGTCCTGCACTATAAGAAATCCAAGGCCATCGCCCAGGCAGAGCGTACAGTCGCTGTCATGAGCGGGAATTTCCTGCAGCGCGGAGAGCCTGCTCTGGCCGGCAAACGGGCGCGGACCGAAATGGCGCTGTCCATGGGAGCTGACCTTGTCATCGAGCTTCCTGCTGCCTATGCGATACAGCCTGCCGAATGGTTCGCTTACGGCGCTGTTTCGCTGCTGCACGCTACCGGTGTTGTAGACAGCCTCTGCTTCGGCTCAGAGAGCGGCACACTGGGGGAGCTGACCCCTCTCGCGGCGCTGCTGTCTGCCGAGGACAGCCCGTTCAAGGAAGAGCTGCACCGCCAGATGAGCCTCGGGCACAGCTATCCTGCAGCCTATGCGGCCGCTGCCGGAGCGGCTCAAGGCTCATCTCCGGCTGAAGCCGCCGAGATTACCTCGCTGCTGGGCAAGCCGAACAACACATTAGGACTGCACTATTTGATGGCATTGCGGAGACTAAACAGTCCCATTCAGGCATATACAATTCCCCGGGAAGCGGCACAGTACCATGATCCGCTGCCAGCCGGGCCGACGATCGCCAGCGCCACCTCGATCCGGCGCATCATTCGGGAGCAGGGCCTGGAAGCGGCAGCACCGTATATGCCCCGCTATACCCTGGATATTTTGAGAAGAGAGACCGCACTAGGGCGGGGTCCTGTGGATTGGGAGGCTTTCAAACAACCGCTCTTTCTGCTGCTCCAAACCTTAAGCACTCGTGGACTTAGCCGTATGCTGGAGGTCAGCGAAGGCCTGGAGCACCGGATCAAGAGACTGCTGCCGCTCCTCCCCCAGCCATCCGTTGAAGAGCTGATTAGCGCCCTGAAAACGAAACGCTATACGCGAACCAAGCTGCAGCGGATGCTGCTGCATATTTTGCTTCAGCACAGCAAGGAGGAGCTGAGCCGGGAGCGTCTTGCCCATGGACCCGGCTATATCAGGGTGCTCGGCTTCAGCTCTCGCGGTCAGGAGCTGCTGAAGGCCATGAAAAAAAGTGCTGCCCTTCCGGTCATTATGCAGGCCTCGGACCTGGAGCATCCTCAGCTGGAGCTCGATGTACAAGCTTCCGCAGCTTATGCCGGAGCCTACCCTGATCCGCACACGTCCTGGATGTACGAGGACTACCTTATGCCCCCGCTGCGGCTTTAAGCGGGAGGCTTTCCATATAATCCAGCGCATCCTGCAATTTCTCTACCGGCACCAGCTTCATGCCCGTGCCGATCTGGTCTGCACGGGACTTGGCGTCCTCGAAATTTTGGCGCGGCACGAAGAATATCTCTGCCCCTTCACGATCGGCAGCCACAATCTTGTGCACAATTCCGCCAATGGGGCCCACCGTCCCCTCCTTCGTTATCGTCCCCGTACCGGCTGCAACATATCCTTTGGTCAAATCTCCGGGAGTCAGCTGATTGTAAATTTCCATCGTAAACATTAATCCCGCGGAGGGCCCTCCAATATTCGTAGCCGAGAAGGCTACCTTATGGTCCGGATGATCCGGCTGGATCGTCTGCATGGTTGCAATGAGTACGCCGAGGCCCGGCCTTTTTTCCCCAGTTGCGCTGTCTGTAATTTCGACCAGCGGGAGAGTCACTTCAAGCGGCTTGCCACTGCGCTCCAGCTGTACCTGAATGCGGTCACCGGCCTGCAGTGTACGAATGATTTTGGTCAAAGCCTCATGATCGTACACAGCCGTTCCGTTCACCTTCATCAGCTTGTCACCTGGACGGAAATAAGCCTCGCTGCCATACGTGTCCGGGACGGAACGGATAAACATATAATCCGGCACAATGTTGTACGGAATCCCTGCAGCGGTATATGCCGCCTCCACGGCGAGTGACTGTGAGGTATTCATGTAATAGATCTGGGTCGCGCTGTATTCCTCTTTACTCTGGTCACCCAGCTTCTGCTCCTTCTGTACGACCTCGCTGTTAGGATTGACAGCCGACCAGGCGAGAAGCGCAATGTTGGCATAGCTCGCCGACACCGTTGTCAGCATAAATGCCCCCTGCTCCTCGGAATCTCCGCCATTCACCGAAATCATCGGCTTGATTTCCTCCGCGCTGCCCGGCTGATAGATCATGTAGGGAGTCGGCATGTAGACGATAACGTACACCATGACAGCGACCAGCAGCAGATAAGCGGCGACTCTCATTCCACTTGAATTTCTTGTTCTGTTCATTTGATGTCTCCTTCCCCCGGATGCAGCTGTAGTCCAGCTGAAGTCCTTGTACACAAGGTCTAAAGGGCTGTCATCCCTGCATAAAATGGTACTAGCCATGTTTACGCAGGAAGGAGACCCCTTATGAATAAAGACCCTGCCGACGGTCTGAAGGCCGGCCTTTGGATCACGGTCTTGCTGGGAACGGCGGCATTCTTGCTCGTTGCAGCCATTGTCAGCGGACCGGAAACTGCTTTTGAGGCTTCGCTTCATGCGTTACAGCTGTGGTGGCATATCGTCTTCCCGGCGCTGCTGCCCTTCCTCGTACTGACCGAAATCATGCTGGCAAGCGGCGCTTCCCACGGCGCAGGCGTACTGCTGGAGCCGTTGATGCGCCGCGTGCTGAAGCTGCCGGGACAAGCAGGCTGGGTGCTCGTTACCGGCATGACTGCCGGCTTTCCGGCCGGAGCGCAGGCGGCGCAGACGCTGGCCCAGCAGGACCGATTGAGTCCTCAGCTGACCGGCAGACTTGCGTCGTTATCACATTTTTGCAGCCCGATGGCCATTCTGATCGTCGTCGGAGCCGGCATGCTGCAGGACCCTGCCGCTGGCTACGTGCTGCTAATAGCGCATTGGTCAGGAGGACTGCTGGCGGCGTGGACACGCTCACGCAAGCATCAGAGCAGCGATGACATCCCGTCCGTGCCACACCACCAGCATACAAGTCCTCTGCTGCTAAGGGCTGCGCAGGCAGCCGGGCAGGCCAGGGCCCGAGACGGACGCAGCCTGGGCAGGCTGCTCGGCGATTCGGTCAGCCGCTCCGTTCAGACGCTGATGATAACCGGCGGGTACATTATTATTTTTGCTGTGCTGATCTCTCTGCTGCAGCATTACTTCCCTATTGTACCCGGAAGCTTGACCTCCGGGACTCTGGAGCTGTACACCGGCGCGCAGGCATTAAGCCATGCGTTCACCGGGACGACCCCCACTCAGTTAGCACTGCTCTCTTCCCTGTTAGCCTGGGGAGGTCTCAGCGGCCAGCTCCAGAGCTTGTCTATCATTAAGGAGCGCGCGATTTCCTGGCGGGCCTACGCGGGGCATCGACTGCTGCATGCGCTCTACGCCGCCGGAATCACGCTGTTGATATGGAAGCCGCTTCAAGGACTGCTGCCCCCGGCAGCACCGGCGTTCGGCAGCATTCCTGCGGAGTATGCCCATAACGGGCTCAGCTTCAGCGGCTGGGATTCTTTTGTGGACCTTTTTCTTTGGCAGGTCGTACTTGGGCTTGTCCTGGTCCTTGCCTTCAGCCTCACGTCCCGTTTCTTTATTCAGCGGAAGGATTGAGCTTACGGCGGAGGGCAGCATCCACCTCAGGAGACACCAGATCTGTAGTATCTCCATGAAAGTGGGCAATTTCCTTCACCAGACTGGAGCTGAGATAAGAATACTTCGGATTCGTCATCATAAAGATCGTTTCTGCATCCGGGTTAAGCTTGTGGTTCGTGGAAGCCAGCTGCAGCTCGTATTCAAAATCCGTCACCGACCGGATTCCGCGCACAATAACATTGGCGTTCTTTTGCCGGACATAGTTGGCTAACAGATCTCTGAAGCTGTCAATCTGCACATTGGGCAGATGAGCCGTGACCTGGGCGAGCAGATCCTTGCGTTCATCCACCGTAAACAGCGGATTCTTGCTCATGTTGTTCAGGACAGCCACGATGAGCAGGTCAAATTGCCGGGACGCTCTCGTAATAATATCCATATGTCCCATCGTAACGGGATCAAACGTGCCGGGGTAAACGGCAATGCGGTATGATTTCTGCGGTTCTGTGGTCATAGTCAAGCTTCCTCCTCGCCGGATGGCTCCGGCTTGCTGCTGGATCCCGTAAATCTGTAGATGGAAACCGCGGTCTCACCGTATCGTGCACTGCGGAGATGCCGGAAGCCCTCCAGCGTCTCTGGATACGTGTAGGACGATTCATACTCAAGCACGATCAGAGCGTCATCATGGAGCAGTCCCTTATCGCTCAGCTCGGTCATCAGCGCATCGCCGTTCTTCATCCGGTAGGGCGGATCCAGAAACACGAGGTCAAATTTGTAGCCTCTGCGCTCCAGTACCTTCAATGCACGCGCGGCATCATTGCGGAACACCTCCGCCTGGGACGTAAAGCCGGTTGCGGCAAGATTGGCTTTGATCGTGTCCAGGCTCTTGCTGTCTGCGTCAATAAATACAGCCTTGTCCATTCCGCGGCTAATGCTTTCAATGCCCAGTCCGCCAGTGCCCGCAAACAGGTCCAGCGCGGCACCTCCGTCAAAATAAGGCCCGATCATACTAAATAATGCTTCCTTTACTTTATCCGTCGTGGGACGGGTGCCCGTACCCGGAACGCTTTTCAGCGGCCGGCCTTTGGCACGACCCGATATTACTCTCACTAGTATTTCACCCGTTTCCTGTCCTAATGTCGTTTCTTGTATGAAAATGATGGCATTGAATGAGAATATCGTAACATAATCTATGGTCGATGAAAAAGAGATCCCCCTGAAAATGAAATTTGCCAATGGGGTATATTCCTGGCAAGATCCGGGCATTCTAACATTATCGACATCAAAAGTGTCGTAGACAACCGCGAAAGAAGACTTACGTTTCCCCATAAGCTCTTCGTCCGGTTTCTCCTCTCCCATGAGGGCGCTCTGCAAAGGGCGCCCGATTTTTTTTGTCGTTATCTACGGAATCGAGAATCCGAGACCATAAAACAGGCCGCCCGCCAAGATCCAGGATCTTGACGGGCGGCTCAAGTAAAACGAGGACACTTCAGCGGATCACCGAGGTGACCACCTTTCTCTCTGCATGCTGCCGGGATTGCTGCAGGAAAGTAAGGAGTTTGCGGCTAAGAATGCTCCAATTAGATGAACGCGCTAGTGATGATTACCAGCAAAATGAAAAGCACCAGAATTGCGCCGACAGAGTTACCTGCTCCATATGCTCCATATGCTCCAGCTGTTCCGCTCACAAGAATCCCTCCCTTTTGTGAAACATACCACAGTATATGAGGGAGGACTGCAAACGACAGGGCATTCGCCCGGCTGCTGCAAAATAGGTGCATTTGCCTCATGACTCATTTCCGTTCTGGACTGTCGGTACCGGGCAGTCTACTGTGCTTGAAGGGAATCGTCCTCCTCGGATGGAGTGCTTCTCAGGGTCCTGCGGTCAATCAATCCCTCTTCCCCCAGCTCCCTGTATTTACGCATCCAGATTTTCAGCCGTCCAATATCGGATATTTGCAGCTCTTGAGCGACCTCTTTCTTGGTCATGCCGTCCAAGCGCATGGCGATTGCTCTTTTCTTCATATCTAGACTGTAGGATTGGAATGTTTGGCCTTTTTTCGCCATCAATATCACCTCTACCTACTATATCGGAATGAAGCGGCTTTTTTTATAATGGCCTGTACCCCAGACGGTTTAGCTGCTCTGCAATCAGGCGGTACCCCTTGGCATTGGGATGAAGGCCATCGGAAGACAGCAGCTCCTGCTCTCTGCCCGCAAACAAGGAGTAAACCTGCGCCGTCGGAAGCAATCCGGATAGAAATCCATTCAGCCGGTGCACATACGCTGCCGCCTCAATCCGCGAAGGGTAGGGGTTATATAGACCCACCGCCCGGATCAGGTAGGGTGAGGCGGGTCCTCCCTTTTTCAATTTGCAGATTTCGTTCACTATACCCTGCCAGCAGGCCTTGCAGCGGGACAGCGCCTGCTCCAGCAGCTCCGGTCTGAAGTCAGTCTCAGAGTCTTGCGCCGCCCGGATCAGATCATTTCCGCCAGCCGAAATCGTAATAATCGCGGCACCCTTCAGGCTGCTGCGAAACTGCGGATCGCGGCGAATCCGTTCGTACAGCTCACAAGAGGTCAGTCCCGGTATGCCCAGCTGATCATAAGCTACAAATTCCTTAACATATTCCTCCGCCATCCGCCGGTATAGAGGAACAAATCCGCTTCCCGGCAGCGCCCCCAAGCCATACGTCAGGGAATCGCCGACGGCGGTGTAACAATATACCATGAACTCCACCCCCACCAGACTCACTGCGATATGATATGCCGCAGCCGGAGGGGGTGGAAACGGTAATTTGCCTTCAAGCTTTGAAATCAGGCAGCCATCTGGCTGGAGTCTCGCTCCTTATCGCTTCCGGCTTTAAAAGGCCACCAATTGCCCCGGCCGAACAGCTTCACCATCACGGGAACGAAAAATGGAAGAAATACTAGAGCGTATAGCACCAGGCCGGTTAGTACCACGGTGGCAATCTGCATCATAGACAGCACGCCGGACGGGTACATCGCAGCAAAGGTGCCGCCAAGAATGAGAACCGCAGACAAAATGACCGTGCCCATATTTTTCATCGCGTACAAGATGCCGCTCTGAACGTCCAGCTCCTTGTTCTCGTTGAAGCGATCCATGAGGAAGATGCTGTAGTCCACCCCTAGCGCAGTAAGCATCACAAATCCAAAGAATGGCGTTGCCCAGCTGATGCCGGTATAACCTAGCAGGTCCACGAACACAAACTCGGTTACGCCCATGGAGACGTAATAGGTGACGACCAGGGCCACCATCAAGTAAATAGGCATGACCACCGATCTCAAGAGCAGCACCAGCACGAGGAAAATCCCGCCCAGCATCAGAGTAACTGTACGATTGTAATCCTCATCAGAAATTTGCTTCAAATCCGCATAGGTGCTCGTCACGCCGCTCACCGCGGTTTCCGCCTGCTCCAGCTTGGTCCCTTTGACCGCCGTCGCCACTGCATTCTCAATGTCGCCGATACGGGTTAATGTCTCAGCTGCATAAGGATTGCCTGCAAAAACAACGTCCAGCGTCATGAGCTTACGGTCGGGAGACATGTAAGTATCATAGACCCGCGTCATCTCGGGATCAGACAAGGCCTCCTCTGGAACGAGGAACCCGCTGGTTTCCGGATCACCTGCATTCTCGATTTGCGCCAGATAGGTCTGGGCTGTTGTCAATCCATCCTGAATCTGAGAAATCCCTTTGACACTCTCATCTAATCCTCCGGTGAGCGCGCCCAGCTGCCCAGACAGCTCCTTAAAACCATTCTCAATTTGCTGCTGGCCTTCCTCAATCTGGGTCAGACCTGACTGAATATCCGGCAGCTGCTGAATCACTGCACCCTGTCCCTCTGCCGCCTGCTCCAGACCGTCTTCCAACGCTTGAATGCCTTGAAGAATCTGGCTGAGCCCTGAAGTCAGCGCCTCTTGTCCGGATACAGCCGCGGCATAGCCTTGATTCGCCTGCTTCAAGCCCTCCGCCGCCTGCAGAGTGTTCTTTTCCATGTCACGAACGCCTGAAGACAGCTGAGACAGACCTGCTGAGGTCTGGGTTACTGTTTCCCGGATATTCATATAATCCGAATTCTGCTGCAGCTGCGGCTCCGCGGCCTCCAGTGCAGTAAAGGAGGGCTGCAGCCCTGCCAGCATTTGCTCAACGCCCTGCAGGCTGCCGAGCACCTCTCCCATAGATTTGCCTAGAACGGAAATCCCATCCCCGGCCGCCTGGTAACCCGCAAGCAGCTCCTGGTGCGCATTGGCCAGCTGCTGTGCGCTAGCCTTTGCCTGCTGCAATCCTGTACCCAGCTCCCCGGCGCCGGCAGCGCCGCTTGTCATGCCGCCTTGAATTTGCGCCAATGCTGCGCTCAGCTCACCGATGCCCTGATTCAGCTCCGCTGTGCCTTCCGTCAGCTTGCTGCTGCTGACAGCGGCTTCAGCAAGCTGAGGCTCATTTTGACTCAGCAGGCGGCTCGCCTCCGACAGGCCGGAGCCGATCTGGGACAGCCCGTCTGTCGATTGGCCGATCCCTTCTGCCAGCGCAGCCGCCTGGGCTGTAATCCGGAAATCCTCAATTTCGTCACCCGCCGGACGGGAGGCGCTGCGAACCTCTTCTACCCCCTCGACCTTCAAGATGCTGCGGGTTATGGCTTCAGTCAAAGCAAGATATTCTCCCGTATCCAGACGGTCGTCGTTCTTGATCACGACGGTAGCCGGCATGGACTGTCCAGCGCCAAAGGCCGACTCAATCAGGTTAAATCCTTTCACAGACTCATAATCCTCGCTGATTTCCTCCATATTATTGAAGGACAGCTGGCCGCTGTACGTTACCAGAAACGGAACGCAGATGACAGCAACCACGATCAGCGCCGCCAGCGGGCGCTTTAGCGAAAAGGCACCTGCCATCCCCCATAGCCGGCTCTCTTTATGCTCCAGCGAGCCTTTGGACGGCCAGAACAGCTTGCTGCCCAGAACGGCCATGAAGAACGGCACGATCGTGAACAAGGCTGCAAGCATGACCGCGATACCAACAGCTACCGCTACTGCCGAGCGGTACAGAATAAACTGCGACATTCCGATGGATACAAATCCGATCAAGACCGCAAGCCCGGAGAAAAAAACGGTTCGGCCTGCCGTCCTGTAGGTTTCCACAATCGCAGAAGAAATGTCCTCCTGCCGGCTCATTTCCTCCTTAAAGCGGCTGATCAGCAGGATGCAGTAATCTGTTCCGATCCCGAACATAACGGCCACCATGAAAATCTGTGTAAAGGTTGACAGTGGAAAGTTAACACTGTCCACCAGAAAAGCTACAATCGACTGCGACACCAGATAGCTCAGACCCACAGTCAGCAGCGGCACAAAGGGGGCAACCAATGAACGGAACACGGCAAATAAAATGACCAGAATGAAAATGATCGTTATGTATTCCGTTTTCTTCAGTCCGTCCTGTGACCCCTGAATGGTATCTTCATTGACGAGCTCGCTGCCGGTCATGTAGTAATCGACTCCGATGTCTCCCAGCGCTTCATGAATCAGGCTGCGTGTTTCTCCGGGCTCCATCACTTTAGCATCTGAGGAAATCGCAATCATTACCGCCTTGCCGTCCTCGGACACCATCTTGTCCTCCAGCTGCGGCTCATCAAAGGGATTCATCACCGACGTGACGCCCAGAGCTTCCCCTTGAGTCTTTAGGCTCTCTACCGCTGCTTGGGCACGCTCTTTGTCATCCTGACCCAGCCCTTGCTCTTTATAAAAAATCATCGCCGACTGAATCTGCTGCTCCTGCTCCCCTCCGGCATTCATTTCACGCAGCAGTTCCGCCGCCTTGGACGAGGTATAGCCATCTGGTACAGACAGCTGACCTTTCTCGCGAACGAGCTCGCTCATTGGCGGCGCGGCCATCATCAAGGCAACAGCCATAACGAGCCAGATGACCAGCAACGCCCACTTGGACTTCAATATCAATCTCATGCTTCTACTCCCCTTCTTACTCTTGCATTAGCTTCGCCAGCTTCTCAAACAGCGTAATAAATTGCTCGACTTCCTGCGGCTCAAAATGAGTCATATACGATGCGACAACAGACTGCAGCAGCTGCTCCGAGCTTTGCAGAACGTTCTCCCCCTCTGCTGTCAACGACAAATAAACGACTCGGCGGTCCTCATCGTCACGATGCCGCTCAATCCAGCCGCGCTCTTCCATGCGGTTCACATTGGAGCTGATTGAGCTCTTCCCTACGCACAGAAGCTCTGACAAGAGCTTGGAGGTGCATTGCTCGTGGCTGCGGATCATCCGCAGCGTCTGAAACTGCTCCCGGGTCAGATCAATGCCCATCTTGTCTCTGGTATCGGCAATAATCCTGCGACTGACTGCGAGATCCGCTTCAATATAGCGTTCGATGCAATTCTTGGTGTCGTTAATGACGGTTCCTCCTTTACTTCGTAAACTAGTTTTATATTCAAACCGTTTTACCGTCAAACTATATCTCAGGACGAGATTGGATGTCAATGCCTCCCTGGTACCTTTTACATCCCACAAAAAAAAAGACTGCTCAACCACGTCTTGAATGGTTAAGCAGTCCTTGCTTATATTCATACCTGCTGCTATTCTTCGTCTTCCTCTACCTCATAAATACAGCGAAAGCGTTCCGCTCCGGGGTAGCCTTCGCCCAGGCTGTAAATTTGAAAGCCGATGGAGCGGTAAAAGCCCACCGTATCCTCGTCCGCTTCCGCAATCACGCGCTCGGGAGATTTTTGAAGCATGAGCTCCATCAGCATTCCCCGTCCGTAATCCTTGCCCCGATTTTCTGGAAGAACAGCGATATGCTTGATCACCATTTCACTTCCGTTCATTTCTACACCCAGAATTCCCAGAAGCACCCCTTCCTCCTCATACCCGTAAAGCTCCATTCCATGTCCCCTCCGGTATGAATCCACGACCTCATCCAGAAGCTCCGGGTCCGGAAACACAGAGTAGGCCAGCAGCTCTTTAACCTCCAGGTCCTCCAAGCGTGAAATTATATCATGTATCAATTCATCCTCGTCCTTTCTTCAACGGCTGCGACCTGCACTTGCATAGAACCGACGTAACTTTCTTTCCTTCCAACTGGAATTACCGGCGGAAGCTCTCCTCGGCGGTCGTACCCAGCTTGCGCAGCAGCGCCACAGCCTGCAGCTTCTCTTCTTCCGTCAGACCAGAGACGGCGTGCTCGATTTTTTGCTTATGTCCCGGAAACATATCCTCGAAAAGAGCCTTCCCTTCCACCGTAAGCTCAGCAAAAATGACACGCCTGTCTTCCTGGGATGCGCGGCGAATCAGAAGCTTCTTCTTCTGAAGCTTGTCCACGACGTATGTAATATTGCCGCTGGAGATCAGCACCTTTTCTCCGATTTTTTGCAGCGGCTGGGGGCCCTTATGGTATAGCACATCCAGAACGCCAAATTCTGTTGAATTAAGGCCGTGGGCTTGAATGCTTCGAGTCGAATGGGCGAAGACTGAATTGTACGCCCTTGCGAGCACCACCAGCAGGTGCAGAGACAGCTCTTCATGTTCCGATAAATCCGCCATTGACAACCAACCTCCGCGTTCCACGCCTGAGTTTATGCAAATTGCTCCAGACGCTGTACATAGAGCTCCTCGTTTTCCGGATCAAAACAGATCAGATCGATCTCCTCCAGCCGGTTCTCCGGACGCTCTTCTTTTAAATAGTTCGTAATGCTCTTTAAAGCCACATCGCACGCAAATGGCTTCGGATATTCGTAAATGCCCGTGCTAATATTTGGAAAAGCAATCGTTCGGGCTCCGACTTCATTAGCCAGCTGAAGGGAGCTTCTATAGCATTCTGCGAGCGTATGATCCTCTCCTCTACCGCCTCCCTCCCAGATCGGGCCGACGGTATGGATCACATGCTTCGCCTTCAAGAGACCGGCACAGGTCAGCACAGCATGCCCGGGAGGACATCCGCCCTGAAGCTGACGGATCTTCTTGCATTCCTCCATAATCTCGGGGCCTCCAACCGCGTGAATGACTCCATCCACACCCTTGCCTCCCAGTAGTCCGGAATTTGCCGCATTCACTATAATATCACCCGACCAGGCTGTAATATCACCTGTCCGCACAGAAACTGCCGTCCTGCCGATCTGTATCGTCTTCATGCGAAAAACTCCTTTTCAGCCTTTTTTCTTTACATTACCCTGCTGATAGGGAGTTTGACCCGAACCCACAGGATGAATATTCAGACCCTGGCTGCCGCCTGGCTTAAGCGCTTCGCCATGTTCCGCTCTTGTTCATCTTGCAGCCGGTCCTCGAATGTGCGGTGACTTATGTATGTGCCCCCTGTCCTTGCAGTCTTCACATGCGCTGACAGCATTTGCTCTGCCTGCTCCAGCTTTAAATCTCCCGCAGTATCCCCGGGTACCCGGCACAGACCGGCCTTATAGACACCATCTGCAGTCTCATATTCCATCGCCCATAGCGGAATAGCATCCTCTTCTGCTTCCGGCAGCTCACTCCCCATGCATACCGTGTACCATGCAGGGAGAGCATATTTTTGTCCCGACTCCTGCTGCATGGATATCAGCCTAGAGTTTCGATAAGCCAAATAGCCGGCGGCAGCAAACAACAGTACGCCTACGGCGATGGCAAAGTTCATCATTCCAGGTTCCTCCCCTTATTCATGTCCAGCTGTGATTCCCTCATACCTGCAGCAGGCCATCCTGCCCTGCCGTTATAACCTCTGCACAATGGCAAGAATAATCATATGTACGGGATAAAAGGACCGCCATACCCAGGAAGGAACCCGAACCTTCTCGATTTCTTTCCAGACGGCAGGACCATAGACAATGAGGAACGTCGGCAGAACACTCCACATCTGAATTTCCCAGCCGTACAAATACCAGAACACCACGTTCAGTAGTAGATGCCACGCTGCAAGCATCTGACCCTCAGCATAGCGGAAGATCAAGATCAGCAGCAGACCGTAGGACCCATAATCGAAATTCAGCGCCTCCATCAGCACCGCAGCGATCACGGCAATGAGGATGGATGCCGCCGGATCCACCTTCTCCATCACATACAGCACAAGCCCTCCTGCAAGCAGTGTCACAACCACATTCAGCCCTTCGGGATTGAGAGAGAGCTGATAAGGAATTTGGGACACCAACGCAATCACGCCTAATCTTATAAAATAACGCCGTTTCGATGAGGTCCGGCCATATCCCAGCACCAGGGCGTATACGTACAGCGGAAACGCAATTCTGCCGATAATCCTCCATAGTTCTTCACCGGGATAAAAAACAAGCCCGACATGGTCCACCAGCATCGTCAGCATGGCTAGCCATTGCATCATCATCCCCCCCCCGTCCCGCGCAGCTTCCAGGCATTATTCCTGATCTCTACATTATGAAGGGGAAACCGTCCTGCCGCAAGACAGGTCAAGAGCGGGTTGCTGCCCAAGTCTTTTAAACGCCAAAAAAAGCACCCGTTCCCGGAAGAACGGATGCCTGGATTGCCTCAGTCACAGAAGGTCTTGTGCAGCCCTGTGCTTCAATACGCCGTACAATTCAAGCCCGATTCTTGAGGCATGCTGCTGAAATTATAGCAGCTCTTTCCGAAGCTGCGCGGCAGATTTAGGCGACAGCAGGCCGTATGGAATATCGAACACTGTCTTTGCGCCCTGGTCACCGGCTTGAGCCAGACGATATGCAGCACGTGCATAAGCGACCAGCACGCTCGCTGTAAATTCAGGATTGCTGTCCAGCGTCAGACCAAATTCAATGATCTGCTTGCTGTTCTCTCCGGTCAGGCCGCTGCGAAGCACGGTGCCGCCATGAGGCATAGCGGAGTGGTTCGCCTTCAGCTCTTCCTCGGAAATAAAATTCACAACCGTATCATAGTCGGCAAAATAGTTCGGCATTTCCTTGATTTCCTTCTCGATGGCCGCTTGATCTGCACCCTCCTGCGCAACAATGTAGCATTCACGCAGATGCTTCTCCCGGGTGCTGAGCTCTGGATTTTCTCCACTGCGGACACGGTTCAGCGCCTCTTCCTTCGGAATGGTGTACTGAACACCATTCTTGACGCCCTCTACACGGCGAATGGCATCGGAGTGGCCCTGGCTGACGCCCTTGCCCCAGAACGTGTATTCATTGCCTTCTGGCAGAATCGATTCAGCGATCAGACGGCTTAAGGAGAACAGCCCTGGATCCCAGCCCGTGGAAATGACGCTGACCTTGCCGCCCTCGCGCGCAGCCGCATCCACACTGTCGAAATATTCAGGAATCTTAGCGTGCGTGTCAAAGCTGTCTACGGTATGAAATCTTCCGGCCAGCTCAGGTCCCTGCTCCGGCAGATCTGTCGCTGAGCCGCCGCAAAGGATCAAGACATCAATCTCATCTTTATATTGATCCACCTCGGAAATATGTACTGCCTTCACTTCGGAAGCTACTCCGTTCGGATCTCTTCTGGAGAACACGGCAGTTAACTCCATGTCCGGATTCTGCTTGATGGCTTTCTCTACACCTCGGCCCAGATTACCGTAGCCGACGATGCCAATTTTAATGGCTTGTGTCATCGTATCCCTCCTGCGTTATCTTTAAAATGAATCTAACAAAATAACAAAAAAACCAGGCCTTGTCCAAAATGCCTGGTTTTAATATTACATATTGTGTTAGATTTATGCAATGGTTTTTCTAATTCTATTTCACAGAGGGAGCAGCAGGGTTGCCTAAGCCGGCAGAAGGCTTCTCTCCCCTCTCCTGTATTGCCGCCATGCACAGCAATGCAGCCAGCATGCTGATCGATGCCGCAATAAACAGAACCGGGTAGCCCAGCCAATCGATCATCTGACCGAGCAGCGGAGGCGATGCAATGGCAGCCATCGAAGAGACAAGGTAATATAATCCGGTTCGGGTTCCAATGCTCTCTTCGCTCCCGGTAGAAATGATAAAGGGATAGGAATTGATGTTAATGCAGGCCCAGAATATACCTCCTGCAGCGAGAAGCAAGCGCAGCAGAAGCAATGAATGGATGAAGGGCATGACCGCAAACACAGCCATCAAGCCAAGGACGCCAGTCAGGATCATCCTCTTCTTCCCGAAACGCTTGCCCAGCCAGCCGCTGGGAATCGCAAACAATACGAAGAACAGCGAGAAGAACAGAAGGGAGAAGGAAGCCTCCCCCTCGGTCAGGCCTACATGATTTTTGCCATATAGGGTAAAGAGCGTTTCAACCCCCTGATACGCCACGAACCAGAAAAAGATCGCGCATAACAGCAGCACCGTGGTCCGATCAAGCTGCCCTTTGAACGACACCCGTCTTAGGGACTTGTCCGGTGTTGAAATACTTGGCACGTCTCGGTTCTCTTGAATTCGGGTAGACAGAATCAGCAAGGAAATTAGCGTGATGGCGGCAGCCGCGATAAAGGGATAGATCTCGTTCGCCTCATACAGCACGGAGCCGGCACCGAACGCCAGGATCGCCCCCACACCGCCCATGAAGTTAATGACGCCATTGGCCTTGGTCCGCTCCCGCTCCGGCATTACATCCGGCATCAGCGCCACCGTCGGTGAACGGTACAGGCTCATGGCCAGATTCATCAGCATCATGAACAGAATTAGAGTCAGGAGCCCGGTATGAAACGGGATCAGAGCCGTGAATACTGCCGCAAGCGGCATGCCGAGAAGCAGAAAGGGCATTCTCCGCCCGAACCGGGTACGGGTTGCATCGCTCAGGTTACCGACCCAGGGCTGGAGGAACAGCGCGAAGTAATTATCCAGCGTCATAAAAAAAGCAATAAGTGCAACAGAGGAAAGATAGTCCTCCAAAAAATAGGGAACAAAGGCGTTATACAGCGCCCAGGTCATGCTGATACTGAAAAATCCAAAGCCGAGCAGCCATGATTTTTTCAAGCAGCTACACCTCTTCCTGCTGCAGCAACGCGTGGAGAACATCCGGATAATCGGTAATGATGCCGCTCACCCCAGCCTTTAACAGCCCCTTCATTTCGTCGGGAGCATTCACGGTGAAGGGATGATACGCAAGTCCTCTGTCCCGAGCCTCTGCCACAAGCTCCGGAAGGACAGCATACTTGAAGGCATGCAGGGCGTCAGCCCCGACAGTCTGCGCATAGTCACATACCTGGTACAGACCCTCCATATACAGAATGGCCGTCACAATATCCGGCGCAAGTTTCTTACAATGCACAAGAGAATAGTGATTGAAGCTGGAGATGATGACGCGCTCCTCCATACCATACTCCCGGACGGCAGCAATCACTTCCTCTTCCAGCCCGGGATAAGGGATGATTCCATTTTTCAGCTCAATGTTGATGAACGTCCCGCGGGCTTTGCCCAGAGCGAGCAATTGCTTCAGCTCAGGCACCTGCTCTCCCTTGAACGCTTCGCTGAACCATGATCCGGCGTCCAGCTGCTGCAGCTCAGAGAGCGTGTAATCCTTTATGTATCCTTGTCCGTTGGTCGTCCGGTTCACCGCTTCATCATGCATCAGAACGAGCTTGTGGTCCGAGGTCATCTGTACGTCGGTTTCAATACCGTTCGCGCCTTGCTCCAACGCTTTGTGAAAGGCTGCCATTGTATTCTCCGGCGCTGCTCCTGAAGCTCCCCGGTGAGCAAAATTAATAAATGCTGCCATGAATCATACCTCCTTTAAGAACCGATTGATACGCTTATTATAAAGGAATATGATCAGAGCGGTGTTAAATATATCCGCAGCCAAAAAACCTTGCCCTATTTGCGGACAAGGTTTTTCGCAGCACCGGCAGGCGGCTTGAACTGGACACGCTTGACTTCTCCGGTCCCGCCTTCGCCCTCCTCCGGCTTCACCGCGAGCAGCGTCAACAGGGCCCCGGCAGCAGCAACCACAGCCAAGGTCAGGAACAGCACCCAATGATTGGCGCCAAGCAGCAAGGACACAACGGGTGGACCCAGCGATACTCCGATAAAGCGCATGCTGCTATACAAGGAGGTGATCGTTCCTCGCTGTTCCTCCTCTACACCCTCGGTGAGAAGCGTATCCATGCTGGGCAGCACCAGACCGATTCCGATGCTGCCCGCGGTCATAAATCCAATGACAAAATAAATCTGCTCGCTAAAGCCGATGATGACCAGAGAGCCTGTGAGCAGCGCCATGCCGGCGAAGCCCGTCCACTTCATTAGCCCCTTCTTATGCCCTGTGAATTTCCCGGTCAGATACGAAGCCAGACACAAGGCTGCCAGTGGAATCGCCAGCACCAGTCCCTTGACAATGCCGGTCAAGCCATAAGCACTCTCTAGAGTTTCCGATAGATAAAATTGCACGCCAAAAATGCCGAACATGGCAATACCGCCAATTGCAAAAATCGCATACAGCCAGCGACCCTTTTCTTGAAGCACATCCTTGGTCGTACCGAGGAACTCCCGGATCGACTGCTGGGTCTTCTCATGCTCTGGCGATTTCACCAGGAATATGATGAGCAGCAGGGATACCGCGCAGAGAACCGGGATGGCCAGAAAGGGCAGAAACCAGATGAAGCTACCCAGAAACGCTCCCAGAATCGGGCTCAGCACCTTGCCAAAGGTGTTCGACGTTTCAATGACGCCCAGACTTTTACTTACCTTCTCATCCTCGCTAAACATATCTCCAACGAGCGGGATGACGATGGGAAATGCACCGGCTGCGCCAATTCCCTGCAGCAGCCTCCCGGCAAGAATCACGATGTACGCGGCGCTGCCTCCCAGCAGCCACGCTGCACCGGCCGAGATGCCGCTGCCGAGCACCGTAATGATCAGGCTCGGGATAATGACCTTCTTGCGGCCGAACCGGTCAGATAAATATCCGGCGATTGGAATCATCAGAATAGCTGTTACGGCATACACCGTAATCAGCATACTGCCCATCAAGGAGCTGATGCCGAGCGCTTTAGCAATTTGCGGCAGTATGGGAATGAGCATCGAGTTTCCCAAGGTCATGATGAGGGGAACCGAGGCCAGTGCGGCGAGATCCCATTTCTTATTGTCCATGAGAAGACCACCTTTAACATCAGTTGACCCTTCTATAATGTGGGTTTTGCGCCCGCAATATACATGATAAAAATGGCTGCCGCTGCGTCGCTGTGGACGCTGTGGCAGGCCTCACACCTTAAACCCGGACATCTCCCGCTCCAGTCGTGCGGACATTTCATTCAAAGACTCCACCGATTGTGTCATTTCCTCAATGGAAGCCAGCTGCTGAGCGGCAGCGGCACTGACGCTCTGCGTCCCTGCAGCCGCATTTCGATTGCTCTCCAGCATGCTTTCGATGCCATGCATCATTGCGTCCGCCTGCCGTGAAAGCTGGGCACAGGACTGCTGAATATCCTGGATCTGTGTATTAAGTGAAAGGATGGACTGATCAATGTGCTGAAACGCCTCGGCCGCCCCTCGGGCAGCCTGGATGCCCCTGGTTACCGTGAGAACCTCCTCCTCCATGGCATGCTCCAGCGTGTGTATGTCCTTCGTGATTTCTTCAACGAAACGGTTGATCTCTGCGGAGCTGGCATTGGACTGCTCTGACAGCTTTCTGACCTGAGAAGCTACCACAGCAAATCCTGCTCCCTGCTCTCCTGCCCGGGCTGCTTCAATGGACGCGTTCAAAGCCAGCAGTCCGGTTTGCGATGAGAGCGAATTAATCGTCTCTCCCATCAAGCCGATGAGCTCCGCTTTGCTTCCCAACTCCTTGACCGCTTCCGCAGAGCGGTTTGTGCGGCCCCGAATTTCCTCCATTTGCTGCAAAGTCCGCTTGACCGCTTCTTCGCCTTCTGAGGAGAGCACCTGCGCTTCGCCCGACACCTCGGAGGTGTGTGCTGCTGCATGATGAATAACGCCGATTCCGGCAGCCATATCGGTCAGCGAGCCCATCGACGCTTCACTGACTTCAAGCTGATGGTTCGTGCCGTCTGCAAGCCGTTCCATGATCGAGGAAGTATGGCGGGACGCGTCCCGGATCTCAGAAGAGCCGGTGAACAGCTGATCGCTGGTAGCGGCGATTTGGGTGGCGGAGTCTTTAATGTTCACCACCATTGAGCGGAAGGAATCCAGCAGCGCGTTGTACGCACGAGCTACCTCGCCAATCTCATCGCGGCTGCGCACTTGAAGCCTTGAGGCCAGATCTCCGCCCCCGCGGCTTATGTCCTCCAGCTCGCTCTTCATGCGGATTAAGGGCTTGATCGAAGCTATAAGCATCCGGCTTTGAAGCATGTAATAGATGACGGCAATGATCCCGGCGGCAAGCATCGCCTCGTTCCGCAGCAGATTGGCTGAGGAAATATCCGCCATGCGCTGCTCCATTTCTGCCTCTTTTCTTTCTTTGAACTGATCCACCAGCGGAGTGAAGGCTTTACGAATGTCCCGTTCGGCCTCGAATGCCGATTCATACTGGGCAAATGCCGGCGGAGCCGCGCCAGGGCTCGATAGTCCGCCCTTCTCCAGCACCTCCTGAATGGCGGCCTCATAGGCTTTGAAGCCCTGGTCAATTTCGTGGATCACACGAAGATCCTCTGGCGCTTGACTCCGCTGCCTGGTATCGGCTGACAATTCAAGAAAATGCTTCTGCTTCTGCTCCATGGACTGCACATAGCTCTCTAGACCGGTTATCAAAAATCCGCGTTCATCATTCGCGATCCCGGCTAGCAGCCACTGCATTTGCGATAAATTGTAAATCATCGTATGACCTTCTTGAATAAGGTTCTTATACCGTTCCTCTGTCGATTTTGCATTCCAGAATGCAAACAGGATCATGACCACCGTTACAGCACCCACAATGGAGGACGACAGCAGCAATTTCGTCTTGATTTTCATAGACCGACTTCCTTTTCATTCGTTTTTCACAGATTCCCTGTAATGAGACATATTTCGACTTTTTTCTACAAAAAATGAAGGGCTAGTCCCATGTATTTTCTGGAAGACAAAAAAAGCCTGTCTCCAAGGATTCCAGGTCCTTGAATACAGGCCAAGCCGTTTCTATGAAGGAAGGAAGCGACTCCTCGCTCCGAGATGATAAATGTGCAGCTCATGCATAGCACGGGTACAAGCGGTATAAAAGAGCTTGCGCTCCCTCTCGCGGGAGTAGAGCTCATCCGAGCCGTTATAGATCAGCACGGCATCAAATTCAACGCCCTTCGCTAAATAAGCAGGCACAACGAGAATGCCCTGCTCAAATGCCGGTGTTGATTTGGTAATCAATCGAATCGGCATTCGTGGTGATAGGCGGCGGTGCACCCCGCGGCTCTCCTCCTCTGTCTTGCAGATCATCGCCACATAGTGATAGCCCTGGGCTTGCAGCTCCTGCAAATCCTGTGCCACCAGCTCCTCCAGCTGCTTCTCCGACTCCACCGGGATGACCTTTGGCGGGAGACCTGGGCGATGAAAGGGAGTAATATGCTCTCCTCCTGGAATCATTTGGCGAGTAAATTCTACAATTTCGCGAGTAGAGCGATAGCTCTTCGTTAACGAAATGACCTCGGTTTCCGCCTCGCCGTACAGGCTGACCAGGCTCTGGAGCTCTCCCAGTGCTTCTCCATGGGCATAAATGGCCTGGTTCAAGTCGCCCAGCACGGTCATCTTGGCCCGGGGGAACAGCCGCTTTAGAAATTCAAGCTGAAACACGGAATAATCCTGAACCTCGTCCACAATCACGTGACGGATCGAGGTGTTCGTCCGAAATCCCTGAAGCAGCTCTCTTAAATACAAATAGGGCGTGACATCCTCGTAATAAAGCTCCTTGCTGTTCATTTTGGCCAAAGTCTGGCGGCTGATCTCGTCCCACTCCCGGGGCAGCGAGGTTTCTGAATCCAGCAGCTCGGCAGTCATGGAAGCATCCTGGAACAATCGCCGGTACAGCCCCACCACATCAACAAAACGGTAGTTCTTGATCCACTGCCGAAGCGGCTTCAGCCGGGTACTGACCACCATCCGGGCCAGTGCTTCCTTCTCGGCATCAAAATCATCGAAGCTCAGCTCTCCCTTGCGCTGCTTCCTGCGCATGATCTGAAACGCACGCTGATAATCATCCTGGTCCAGCAGCTGGATCTGATCCTCCACCCAATCCGCCTTCCGCTCCTCGGCCGCAAAGGATGATAACGCCTTTAGCAGCCTGTCACGCATGAGATCCAGCCGGTTCGCAAGCTTGATGGCGGGATCAAAGCTGTAAAATTGCCGCACCATCTCTTCTCTGGACACAATAATCCGACCCTGGAATACAATGGGACGAAAGAGCATGTCCCGGGCTTCGAGATGCTCCTTGTAAGTCTGAATCAAGCGCAGATAGCCCATCCCAGATTTGAAGGCAATGCCTTCTCTTCTCGCCTCAAGCCCTGGATCATCATGCTCAGCCAGCAGCTGTTCTGTCTGGGTGAATACATCCTCCAGCTCAAATTCCCGGCCCAAACGATGTTCCAGATAGGCTTGGAATGTGGTCTGCTGCATATTGTCCTCGCCAAGCTCCGGGAGCACCGTCGAAATATAGCTGTTAAACAGCGGGTTCGGCGAGAACAGAATCATCTGGTCGGCCTGCAGCGTATCCCGGTACTTATAGAGCAGATACGCCACCCGCTGCAGCGCTGCCGAGGTCTTGCCGCTCCCCGCGGCGCCCTGGACGATGAGCATTCGCGTTTTGTCGTTACGGATAACCGCATTCTGCTCCTTCTGGATGGTGGCGACGATATTTTTCATCTTGTCGTCAGCACTGTGACTGAGCACCTGCTGCAGCAGCTCATCACCGATCGTTACGCCGGTATCGAACAGCACCTGGATTTGACGGTCCCGGATGACGAATTGGCGCTTGAGGCTCATCTCGCCCTTCACCATGCCGGAAGGCGTCTCATATTGAGCTTCACCCGGTGCTCCGTCATAATAAAGACTTGAAATGGGCGCCCGCCAGTCGTAGACCAGGAAGTTCTCCAGCTTTTCATCCATGACCGACCCGATCCCTAAATAAATGGGCTCCGCTGCGCTCTCTCCCGATTCTCTGAAGTCGATGCGGCCAAAATACGGCGAGTCCACAAGCTTCCGATATTTTTTCAGAGCCTTGCTCGCCTGTAAATGGGTCCGTTCCCGCTCTGAGAGTACCTGGGATTGCTGGCGGAGATTGGTGGATGTTTCTCCAACATCATCGGCTTCGCTGAAATTGATGGTGACCTCGTCCCAGAAGTCCTTTCTCATCTCGATGACGTCACCGCGAACGCCGCCGACCTGCTTCATTAACCGTTGAATATAGTGATCAATGATATCGGTAATCTCGGTAACCCGCTGCTGTTCTTCCTGCCAATCCTGATCCTGGATGGTCAATTGACTCCCCCCTCATTGTTTAGCTCTTTATTTTTTCAGCCACGCCAAAATACTGCGGCCATCCTTCTTCCGGTCAACAAAGCGGGAGATATGATCCGCTACCTGATTCAGCCTTTCCAGCATATGACCGTAATCATACATCGCCGCCGCAACCACCGCGATTCGGAAGCTGGAAGAGGACGCCGGTACAATTCGGGACATATCATCCATAAACCGCTGATTCTCAAAAGCCATATGCTCTGCCTCCTCCGCGTTCGGCTTCAGCTTATCTTCGAATTTCCATAAAATATGCTCGTGGAATTTAATCAGCCGCTCCAGATTCTCGTCCAGCCGCTGATCCAGCTCCAGCGATCGCTGGGCCTGAAAATAATGATTATGCACAGCAGTCAGAATATCATAGCCCTTCTGGAGGGATTCCAGCAAATGCTTGTATACGACCAGCTGACGCGACTGACTGTATTTGGGGCGCTTCAGCTTCTTCTGTTCTTCCTCGAACAGAGCATACTTGTCGCTCAAAGATTTAATGGCTCCGCCCAGCTGCTTCAGCTCTTCCCGGTATACAGAGTCCTTCATTTCATGCGAAATGGCGGAACGAAGCAGCAGCGACATTTTGACAAATACGTGCTGGATTTGCTTGAAATACTGCTCCTTCGGCTTGGGTGGAAAGACGAAGACATTTACGAAAAAGGCAGAAAAAATACCGACCAGCGTCATGATGAACCGGTTGAGCGCAAAATCCCACTGCCCGGAGGCCTCCATCACGGAAATGACGGTGACCAGCGTCAGGCCGATCGTTTCGCCCATATTCAGCCGGATACAAATCATAATAACCAGTGTACATACCAGCCCGACGGAGATCGGCTGATTAGATAAGAACGTTCCCCAGAGCACCGCGATGACCGCACCCAGCGTGCTGGTTTGAAGCTGATCGAGAAAATATCTCCAGGACCGATAAATCGACGGCTGCATGGCAAAAATCGCAGCAATTGCGGCAACAACCGGCGATTGAAGCCCCAGGAGCATCGTTATGTACAGAGCCAGCGTGACCGCCAGGCCTGTTTTCGCCATTCTTGCGCCAAAGGCCATCATTAGCCCCCCCTTTTACGGTATGCATGCTTCATTGTATACCAGGTTACATGCAAATTGCGATGCACCTCTGATCCGGCTGGACAGAATGAAGCCTTCTCTTCAGCAGGAGGATCAGGATGCTTTTGCCGGCGTTCGCTCCAGCCATTTATATTCATAGAACCCGATACAGAAGAGCAGCCAGGACAAGCTTGCAGCATAAGCTCCTGCGACATCACTAGGATAGTGTACGCCCAGGTAGACGCGGCTCATTCCGATTCCCAAAATCATCAGGCTGCTGGCAGCAAGCAGAACCAGCCGCCCCTTCCACCCGCTCCAGCGGCTCCACAGCAAATAACACAGTACTCCATATAAAGAAAAGGCCGCCATGGAATGCCCGCTGGGATAGCTGTAGCCGGTAATTTCGATGAGGCGGTTCACATCGGGCCGGACCCGGTGAAACAGAAGCTTCAGCACCACATTCCAAACCTCTGATCCCAGCAGCACCAGAAGAAACAGCTTGATCTCGCCGTTTCTGCCTGCGGCGGCGTAAAGATACCAGACCACCCACAATGCAATCACAATGATGGGACCCTTGGAGCCGATGAAGGTAAGCAGCCGGGCCCCTAATGTCCACATCGGGGCCTGAAATTCCTGTAACCACCGGTTAATCTGCATCTCCCCCCCAGCAATGACCCAGGACGACAGCAGAACAAAAAGAAGTGCGCTGCACAAAGAGGTGGTCCAAAGAGCTGCAATTCGGGTAGATATATATGGGCTTGGTTGCATGATGTAAGTCTCCCTCCTCTGCAGCCGTTTCATAAAGCCGTGCCGGTCTGACGTTCAGTATTTCTTAAACGAATATGATTTGATTGATTCAGGAGGTTTATGAATGAGAAACAAGTTCTGGTACAAGACCGCCCTTTCAAGTGTGCTGGCTATGGCCGCCGCTGCCTTTTCGGCTGCTCCTTCCAGTGTGCATGCCGCCGACATCATGTCCGGGTCCGGCTCTTATTCCGCAGGCTCGCCTGCCGAAGCCATACCGCTGCAAGCCGAGCAATACATAACCGAGGATCTGCTGAACAAGCCGGTCCCTACGAATCAATGGTGGAGCAGCCTTCTCTGGGATTCCTTCTCCGAAGCACAGTATCCGCATCCGCTGGCTGTCCGGCATGAACAGCAAGGGCTGCGAATCTATCATCCCGGACCCCATCTTCTTCAAGAGCCCACGGTCATTGACGGCACAATGGCGGTTGACGGAGATTTTATTGCCGGACATACCGGCGAGAGCCAGTTTCCCGAGGCCCGGGTGGCCGGCTACAGTGACTGGTTCGTGGACGCCCAATATGAGTCAGGCCAGCATGAGATGAAAGTCAGCTACGGGCACGGATCTCCGTTCACGTATTTCACGTATGCCGGAGGAAATCCCAAGCTGATCTTTCAAGAGACACCCGAGCTTTGGTACGGCGGCCGCAGCAGCTCCGTGCTCGGCATCACGGTCAACGGGTCCCACTATGGCCTGTTCGGACCAACAGGCAGCACCTGGGCCGGTCTAGACCGCCAGGAATGGGTCAACCAATTGAATGGCAAGGATTACTTCTCGATTGCCGTGCTGCCGGACAACCGGCCCGCTACACTGGAGAAGTTCCGGCAATATGCCTACTCCCATATCACAGATACCAAGGTGTCCTGGACATACGATGAAGAGCAGAGTGAGGTTACCTCAACCTACCGCTTCACAACCGTGCCGAAAGAAGGCCTTCGGTCCGGCACCTTGTTCACGATGTATCCTCATCAGTGGAAGTACACAAATACAGATCCCCTTCCCTACCGTTATGCTTCTGTGCGCGGGGATCTGGCCACCGGGGAGGGAGACCGCTTCACGACAGTTATGAAGTATCATGGTATTTTGCCCGCCCTTCCGGCGGTCGGTGAGGATCAGCTCTCCTTGATGAAAGCTTTGCTGGAGGAAGCCCTGAATGAGCCGGAGACCGGCGCCGCCGACTCATACTCGGCAGCCAAGGAGCTTGGCCGACTGACAGCCCTTCTCCCGCTGGCCAAGGACTCCGGGGAGAGTGAAGCCGCCGTTTTTTTTGAGCAGAAGCTTCAGGGTATGCTGGAGGACTGGCTCACATATACCGATGAAGACCGGGATCAGCTGTTCTATCCCTCCAGCTATTTCTATTACGATTTCGCATGGAGCACACTCATCGGCTATCCGGCGAGTCTGGGAAGCGACAGCGAGCTGAATGATCATCACATTGTGAATGGATACTTCATCAAAGCAGCCGCAGAGCTGGCCCGCCATAATCCCGAATGGGCGTCAGACAGCAGCTACGGCGGCATGATAGACCTGCTCATCCGCGATATGGCAAGCCCTGACCGGCAGGATGCACTGTTTCCTTTTCTCCGGGTATTTGATCCCTATGCCGGCCATTCTTGGTCATCCGGAGCTGCTCGTTACGGCAGCGGGAACTACAATGCAGCCTCCGGTGAAGTCATGAATGCCTGGTCTTCGCTGATCCTTTGGGGTGAGGCTACCCGGGATCCAGCGATTCGGAATCTCGGTATTTATTTGTACACGACCGAAATGCAAGCTATTCTTCAATACTGGCTTGATGCCGATCAGACGCATTTTCACGATGACTTTACGCCGGCGGGAGCCGCAGCGATCTGGGGCGGCAAAACCGAAGGTGACTCCACGTTGTGGTCCACCCGCCCGGCAGAGGTCCAGGCTGCGAACTGGCTGCCCTTTAGCGGCTCTTCCTTGTATTTGACCGCTTCCCCTTCGCTCGCGGAGCGCCATTTCACAAAACTGCGTCAAGATGAGCAGGACACGGGGGACGAAGAAGGCTTGCGAGACCTTGTATATATGTATCAGGCGATTTCTCAACCCGAGGAAGCCCTAGAGGCTTTTGAAAATACGGCTCCGTTATTTACAGCCCAGGCCGGCAGCTCCAAAGCTCATGCCTATGCCTGGATTTCCATGCTGAACGAGCGGGGCACGCAGGATAAGGACATCACAGCCGACACCCCTTTATACGCCGTATACAAGCATCCGGAGCATGGCAGCACCTACATTATATATAACATGTCCTCTTCTCCAGTGAATGTAACCTTTTCGGATGGAACGATAATGACTGCTTCACCGTCAGGCTTCACGGAGAAAACCTTACCTTAATATTAGATAATAAAAGCCCGGGGCGCCTTGAGGTTCATTTGAACCATGAGGCGCCCCCGGGCCTTTATGAGGTATGCTGCTGAAATCGTGCATCCAGAATTTCTTTAAGCCGGGTAGCCGCGTCTTCTGCACTGTCTGCTTGTAGCTCCAGCTTACTCCCTTCCCCATACATCTGGGAGGTATGATCATAGCGGGGGTCATAGTAATGAAGCAGCAGCAGACGGACAGCGTCTGCAAATCGGTCTTCTTCCAGAGACTTATGAATTTCCGCTGCAATCGGGGTGTGAATCCGGTCCTTAATCCGCACAAAAGCCTGAATACACTGCTCCTTATATTCCACCGGCCGGTAATCCTTCATGATCTGTGCCACGCGCTGCTCCAACGGCAGCTGCAGCACAATCGCTGTGCCTGCGGCCTTTTTATTCATAAGGAAATCCGGCAGGATGACTTTGCCGATTCGCTTGCTCTCTGCTTCCATAATTATATATGGGCTTGCAGACAGCTGCTGTAAACGCTCAAACAGCTGGGCGTCAAACATCTTCTGATTGTATGACGGGAGCCCGATATGGCCAAAGATCGAGCCCCGGTGCCCCGAGAGCCCTTCAAGATCCAGCACGGGATAGCCTTCGGCTTGCAGCTGCTGCAGCACCTCTGTCTTGCCAGTGCCGGTAAAGCCGTGCAGTACGATGGCCTCTGTATCTAACGAGATGCTTCCCAGTGTGTCTACAACCAGCTTCCGATAGGCCTTGATCCCGCCCTGAATTCGCTTGACGTGAACATCCATTAACGACAGCACCGTAGCTGCCGTACGGCTGCGCATGCCGCCTCTCCAGCAGAATACGGCCTTATCGCCCTCCAGCTCTCTAAATTGACGGATAAAGGAAGGCAGCTTGGCGGACATAATCTCAAGTCCCCGGTCTTTGGCTGCCTCCACACTGACCTGCTTGTACAGGGTGCCGATCTCTGCCCGCTCTTCATCGTTAAACACCGGGATGTTCACACTGCCGGGAATGGTGTATTCTCGGAATTCGGACGGCGACCGCACATCGATCAAGGTCATGCTCTTATGATGCTTCTGCTGGAGCCACTCTTCAACGGTTATGTCTTGAAACATGTCTATGCTCCTTTTCCTGATCCAAGAAAATAAGTAGTCTTATTCAACGGTGATTCTTCCTGGGTGCTCCTCCCCGACACGGCCAATGACAGCGGCCTCCAGGCCTCTCTCTTTCAACTGCTGCAGCAATTGGTCCGCTTCATCGCCCTGTACAGAGATTAGCAATCCGCCAGAGGTTACGGCATCACACAGGATCCAGCGGTCAATCTGATCCATCTCTTCCGGGAAATCGACATCGCCCTTCACATGCTCATGGTTATTCTTTGTTCCTCCCGGAATGACGCCGGCCTCAGCCAGCTCCCTTACTCTTGGCAGGAGGGGCACGTCTGACTTGGTTAACGTAATGCCGGTGCCGCTGCCCTTCGCCATCTCCAGCGCATGACCCATCAAGCCGAAGCCTGTCACGTCAGTGCAGGCATGTACGGTGAAATGAGCCATCACCTCGGCAGCTGTTTTGTTCAGCTGTGACATGACTGCGGTCAGGCGTTCCACCTCTTCCTTGCTCAGCAGATCCTTCTTGATGGAGCTGGATAAAATACCGACCCCAATCGGCTTCGTGAGTACCAGCTTGTCTCCAGGCTTGGCTCCGGCATTGGTGCGGACCTTGCCGGGATGAATGGTTCCGGTAACGGCCAGACCGAATTTCGGCTCTTTATCATCAATGGAATGCCCTCCGACGAGCGTGATTCCTGCCTCCTTCAGCTTGTCCCCGGCCCCTCTTAGGATGTCAGACAGGATGCTCTTGTCCA
This sequence comes from Paenibacillus sp. JSM ZJ436, assembly GCF_044383795.1. Taxonomy (NCBI): domain Bacteria; kingdom Bacillati; phylum Bacillota; class Bacilli; order Caryophanales; family Paenibacillaceae; genus Paenibacillus; species Paenibacillus sp. JSM ZJ436. The sequence goes on along the minus strand of NZ_JBISEO010000004.1, from coordinate 22,058 downwards.
GCGTTGAAATCGGAAACGCCACAATATTCAGAGCCGTTAACGGCGTGCCTCCCATGGCATAAATGTCACTGATTGCGTTGGCGGCCGCAATCTGGCCGAAGGAATATGGATCATCGACAATCGGGGTGAAGAAATCAACGGTCTGCACGATCGCCAGCTCGTCACTCAGGCGGTATACGCCGGCATCGTCGCTCGTATCAAGTCCGACCAGCAGGTCCGGATTCGGCTCGGCGGGCGGCAATGTGCGAATGACCTCTGCCAGATCGGCAGGGCCAATCTTACAGCCGCAGCCTCCTTTAGACGAAAGCGAGGTTAGCTTAATGTTGTTGGATGGATTCATATGGGATACTTCCTTTCATCAACGAAAATCAGACTTCTATTATTATATGTAAATCCTTATGTGAAGTCCATGTTACTCCCGGGATGGCCCTTGAAGCTGCTGCTTTCATACCATGATAACCGTTTACCGCGACTGTGATGTGATATAATGAGTCATTCCTGTTTTATTTTTATTGAAGCATCTCAGATTTGGAGGATTGATAGGAAGTGTCAGGTTCAAAAGCCTTGATCCCAATCGGTCAACAGCACCGTCGTAAGACGGTCTGGCTGGCCGTTTTATTTGTTTTGATTACCATTGCCGGGCTGACCTACGTCAAATGGTGGCCCTACTATGGAAAAGCCTTGTCTGCCGCAGCAGAACGCAGCATCGGCACATCGATCCTGGATGCCGGGCGGAGCGCGGGCACGCCTTCCTTGCAGGCGGCCTGGGAGTATGCCCTTCTGTATTTCAAAGCGGTCTGGAAAGCGGCGGTGCTCGGAATTCTTCTCGGGACACTGCTCCAAAGCATGCTGCCTTCCCAATGGCTGCTCAAGGTGCTCGGGAAGACCACCTTTGGAAGCACCGCGGCGGGCGGCCTCGCTGCTTTGCCCGGCATGATGTGCTCCTGCTGCGCGGCACCCGTTGCGATCGGAATGCGCAAACAGAAGGTGTCCACGGGCGCTGCGCTCGCCTTTTGGATCGGCAACCCCACGCTGAATCCGGCCGTGCTTGTTTTTATGACATTTGTGCTATCATGGAAGTTTACGCTGCTGCGGCTGTTCTTCGGAATTCTGCTTACCTTCGGTGTGAGCTATCTGGCTAACCGTTTCGCGGACCCCAAGGCGGTCGCGGACCTTCACAGCGTTGAAGCCAAAGAAAGAGATCAGGCAGCGGAGCCTTGGTGGAAGCGCTGGGTGTCCAACATGGCGAGTATGCTTCTCAAGGTGATTCCCGCTTACGTGCTGGCTGTATTGATCCTAGGTGCCCTGCAGGTCTGGATGTTCCCGCATCTTGGAGAGACGGCAGGCAATGACCTCATCATGATCTTCTTCTTTGCTGTTATGGGAATGCTGTTTGTAATTCCAACAGCCGCTGAGATCCCGATCATTCAATCCTTTATGGCGTTCGGTTTAGGAACCGGGCCTGCTGCTGCCCTGCTTCTTACACTCCCGGCGATCAGCCTTCCCTCTCTCCTGATGCTGCAGAAATCTTTTCCAGCAAAAGTCTTAGGGTTTGTCATTCTCTCCGTAGTGGCCCTCGGGATTTTGTGCGGGATCGCCGGAATGCTGGTGCTGTAATTTTTATGAATTCTTAAGGTAAGTTCTCTTTAAATCTGGTAAAGTGATACAAAAGATCAATAAAACCTATCATTTTAAGTCTCGAAGGGAGTCCATGGTACATGAAAGAGAACGAATCACAGTCCAGCTTAGGCGGACAGAATGAGGAAAGCCTGGAGCAGGAGCAGAAGCCTGTTTCCTCTGTAGAGGAGCAGGAGGTTCATGAGGTCCGCAGAGCTGAAGCAGACGGGAGTCAGGAAGCCATTTCGGGTCAGCCTGTTCAGGAAGAATCACGCGCCGGGGGGAACGGCGGAGGCGGCAAAGGCTGGATGGTGGCATCCATTGTGCTTGCTGCAGCGCTCATCGTGGTATTAATTGTCCGCCCGTTTGAGAAAGATACCAGCAGCGAGCCGGTGGCATCCGTGAATAACGTCGCCATCACGAAGCAGGATCTGTACGATTCTCTCGTTGAAGCCGGCGGAGAGATGACCCTGGATAGCCTCATTACAGAAGAGATTATCAACCAAGAGGTAGCCAAGCAGTCCATTGAGGTTACCGATGCCGAGGTAACCGCAGAGATTGAATCCTTGAAGAGTATGTTCAAGTCCGAGGAAGAGTTTAATAATGTGCTGATGCAGAATGGCCTGACTCTGGACATTTTGAAAGAACAGAGCTTGGAGCAGTTGAAGATGAAGAAGCTCCTTGGAGACAAAATCAACGTCACCGAAGATGAAGTCAAGCAAATGTTTGAGCAGGTGAAAGACAACTTCTCCTCGCCGGAGCAGGTTCGTGCCTCCCACATTCTGGTGGAAACCGAGGAAGAAGCCAAGGCGGTGATCAAGCAGCTGGATGAGGGAGCCGATTTCGCGGCCATCGCTGCCGAGAAGAATGAGGACGCGACAAAAGATAAAGGCGGGGATCTCGGCTTCTTCCAGGAAGTCGGACAGATGGATCCGGCCTTCTCTGAAGCAGCCTTCAAGCTGGAAAAAGGAACGTACAGCAAAGAGCCGGTGGAATCCTCATTCGGATTTCATATCATTCTCGTGACCGACCGCAGTGAAGCTGTGAATCCTACGCTGGAGGACAAGCAGGAGGCTTTACGCACTCAGCTCGAAACCTCCCAGGCCATGCAGCAGTCCGAAACCTATATTCAAGAGCTGAAAGGTAAGGCGAAGATTACGAACACCCTGGAGAAGGCGGAGGAGCCAGCAGCCGAAGAAAGCCCAGCGGCAGAACAGCCAGCCGACTCCACCAAGTAAATAAGGATTCAGAGCCATTGGCGAAGAAGGTCCCGTGTTCGTAACGGGACCTTCTTTAATGCTGAGAAAAGGAGAACTGACGATATTCATTTTGGAAAAAACTCTTTCCCCTTCCTGCAAAACATGTTACCATGTAAGCGTTACCAAATAAGGATACTGTCCTAAAGGGGGAATCAGAATGATAATGTACGCGCCGGGTTCCAGAAATATTTATGAGGACTTCGTGGTGGAGACGGACATTCTGTTCTTTAAGACCGGATCTCATAGCTTGGTCAGCTTCCACGGCAAGAACTATAATATAAAGAAAAAAATGTCTGCCGACCGAATGACCACCCTTCTCTCTGGCAAGCAATTTTACAATGTCGGAGGAAGCTGCTACGTGAATGTCGATAAGATCACAGAGGTAGAGCAGGGTATTATTTATTTCGGGGAGAAATCTCCGACCGCCAAGGTGCTTCGAATTCCACGCTGGAGACAAGAGCCGCTGAAACGGTTCCTGGCTTCGAGCAAGCAGCCTGTCAGCTAAGCTAAACCGCAAAGGGCTGCTGCTGCAGAATCTTCATACATTCTGCAGCAGCGGCCCTTTGACCTGTCTATTTTAGATAAAGGCGGGACGTTTCCTCCCAGATGTCACCCGGGTTCAGCGCATACAGCCCGATTTGTTCAGGCGGCAGCTCCACGTTAGGCGCATTCACAAGATTGATTTGCGGCTCCGGACAGAAGAACTCCTTGCAGGCGCCATTGTTCCAGATCATCCATTGCTTGTAGGACGTACCGGCATCGTAGACGAGCGTCTTGCCGATTCGCCGGTCTGTCAGCTCCATCGTGTTTCGCCCCTGCTGCGGCGCGGCGGTATAGTGGTTGTCCAATCCGGAAAAATACGGATTTACCCCATCCCCCTTCAGCTGTTCTTCTTCGGGCGTCAAGCTCTGGAACTGCCCGGTAGGCAGCATCCGCTCACTCATTTCCCACCGTTCCCCGATACTTAGCCTGATCACACAATCCTCAGGGCTGCTGTCAGCATGAAACGGTGCATTCACCGCCGTATGGAAGGCAAGCAGACACGGCATCGGCTGATCTCCTTCATTCCGGATAAACACGCGTTGAGAAAGTCCGTCCATGCTTAGGGTATACGTCAGCTTGAAGGTAAACTCGTGTGGAAGCATGGAATACACCGGATGCTGCGAATTCACCGTCACACGGACGGTCACGTAGCTCTCCCGCCCAGTGACACCGTAATCCTCAACCTCCCAAGGAATAGTATGCAAAAAACCGTGCAAATGGTTGTTCGTCGCTTCCTCATTAATAGGGAACTGATACATCTGCCCATTCCAAGGGAATTTCCCATCCTCATACCGATTGGGCGGAAACAACACTGGAATCCCATGTACACCGGGATTTTGCTTGAACTCCTCCATGTTCCCCTCTTGCGGTTCTCTCAAGAAGCGGTATCCCTGCTCCACGTCCCGGAAGGCAATCAGATTGCCTCCCACTCCTGGAAGGATCGCCGCTTCATAAGATTCACACTTGAGCCATACCGCAGGCTCGCCCTGATATTGACCTTCATAAGCCTTCAGATTCATGATCGGCTTTCCCTCCTCTTCTCATCATTTGACTAGTATAGATTACCATAAGGAAGGGCTTACTTACTATCGACGACATGGACCGCTCTTTCGATCTCGCGCTCCAGCTCTTGCGCGTAGCTTTCCTGCTGTCGCTCACTCCAGCCGAGGAATGAAGCCATGCACTGAATGACCGGCTGCTTCCACTCAAGTGTCCAGCGGATATTGAATAACAGCGAGCCGGTGCGCCGAATCAGGAAATCGACAGGCTTCACCGCCATTTCGTGGATCATCGCATAGAGCAGTGGAATATACACAGCGACAGGGAGCCCGTATCGCGCGCCTTCAGAGCCATGCTGGTGGGACAGCTGATACAGCACTCCCGCATTGGAGCCGTACATCTGCGCCCAGCTCCGAGCAAGTTCAGCCTCTACGCCAAGCTGTATCCCGGCTTGAGTCTGCTCCTGGATGAAAGCTTGAAATCCTGAGGACCCTCCAACGTGCCCTCCGGAAATGGGAAGGTGCTTCGTGCGACAAGGCTCAAAGGCAGGCCCGCCCTCTTCTGCAATTCTTCGGGTGACGAGCTGCAGCACCATATCCGCCATCTTCCGGTAGCCTGTAAGCTTTCCGCCAGCGATCGTAATCAGACCGGAATGGGATTCCCACACTTCATCCTTTCGGGAGATTTCAGAAGGGCTCTTCCCTTCCTCTCCAATTAAGGGCCGTACCCCTGCCCAGCTAGACTCTACATCTGCCGCCGTCAGTTGAATTTGCGGGAACATAAACTGAATGGCATTTAAAATATAACTCTGGTCCTCCTCCGTCATATGAGGCTGAACCGGATCCTCCTGATAGAGAGTATCGGTCGTACCCACATAGGTCTTGCCATCTCGCGGGATTGCAAACATCATTCTGCCATCCGGCGTATCAAAATACACCGCCTGCTGCAGCGGAAACCGGCTCTGATCAATCACGAGATGAACGCCTTTGGTCAACTGCAGCATTTTTCCCTTTCTGGACTGATCCAGCTCGCGAATCTGATCCACCCAAGGCCCGGTCGCATTGACAATTTTGCGGCCATGCACGTTCTGAAGCTCCCCATCCGTCATATCCTTCACGGTCACCCCGGTCAGATGTCCGTGCGCATCATACCTCAGTGATTCCGCTTTGACGTAATTAAGCACGACGGCACCCCGCTCTTCTGCTTCCTTCAGCACCTCGAGCGTAAGACGGGCGTCATCCGTCCGGTATTCCACGTAGTAGCCGGCACCCTTCAGCCCTTCCTGCTTCAGAAGCGGCTCCCGCTGCAGCGTCTGTGCTGCTGTCAGCATGGAACGACGCTCCTCTTTTTTTACGCCTGCAAGAAAATCATATACCTTTAAGCCGATCGAAGTGCTGAGCTTGCCGAAGGTCCCTCCCTTGTGAATAGGCAGCAGCATCCACTCCGGTGTGGTAACATGAGGGCCGTTCTCATACACAATCGCTCGTTCCTTCCCGACCTCTGCCACCATACTCACCTCCAGCTGTTTCAAATACCGGAGGCCTCCGTGCACCAGCTTGGTAGAGCGGCTGCTCGTGCCGGCAGCAAAATCCTGCATCTCCAGCAGCAGCACCTTCATCCCGCGGGTTACCGCATCCAGAGCAATGCCTGAGCCGGTAATCCCTCCGCCAATAATAATCAAATCATACGCAGAGTCAGCCATAGTAGAAAAAATGTGTTTCCTCTTCAAGCTTGAAAAATTCATGGGATCTCCTCCTGGTCTGAAGCATCAGTCAACATAACGCAAAAAAAGAGACCACAAGCACTGCGGTACCGCTTGTAATCAAGTACGGTCCGCGTCATGTGGTCTCTCCAGGTCTCCTGACGAATATTAACTTGTGACTCATTATATCACGCCGACTCCCGTATTGACTACAGCATTGCTTAATGAAAAGCCATGGCAGCAGCTACAGCTTTCTTCCAGCCTGTATATAACTGCTCCCGTCGTGCCGGCTCCATGGTGGGCTGAAAGAGCCGGTCGCTGCTCCATTTGCGGCTGATCTCTTCCTGATCCTTCCAGAACCCGATCGCCAGGCCGGCAAGATAAGCGGCTCCCAGAGCTGTTGTCTCACTGATCACAGGCCGTTCAACCGGCACGTTCAGTATATCGCTTTGAAACTCCATCAGAAATGAATTCAAAGCCGCGCCTCCGTCTACCCGGAGCGTTTCTATAGGGCAGCCGCTATCCTGCTCCATGACAGACAGCACATCACAGGTCTGATATGCCAGGGCTTCCAGGGTTGCCCGGATAAAATGCTCCTTCGTAGTGCCCCGGGTCAATCCAAACACCGCGCCCCGAACCTCACTGTTCCAGTATGGACTTCCCAGCCCGACAAAGGCCGGCACAACATATACACCTTCACTCGAGTCTACTCTTCTCGCGTAAGCCTCGCTGTCCTTAGCCTCGCGGAACATGCGCAGCCCGTCACGGAGCCATTGAATAGCGGAGCCGGAAACAAAGACACTGCCTTCCAGCGCATATTGGACGGAGCCATCTATTCCCCATGCAATCGTCGTAATCAGACCGTGCTTGGACTGCACGGGCTGCTCTCCAGTGTTCATAAGCATGAAGCTGCCGGTACCATATGTCGTCTTCGCCATCCCCTTGTGAAAGCAGGCCTGCCCGAACAAGGCTGCCTGCTGATCGCCAGCCGCCCCGGCAATCGGCACCTCCCGCCCAAAAAAGTGATGACTAACCGTATTGGCATACACCTCGGAGGATGGGGAAGCCTTTGGCAGCATTTCTTTCGGAATGTTTAAAAGCTTTAGCAGCTCATCGTCCCAGACAAGCTCATGGATATTAAACAGCATCGTACGTGAAGCATTAGAGTAGTCTGTCACATGAGCTTTACCGCCGGACAGCTTCCAGATCAGCCAGCTGTCGATCGTTCCGAACAGCAATTCCCCCCGTTCCGCCCGCTCCTGTGCTCCTTCTACGTGATCCAGAATCCACCGGATCTTGGTCGCCGAGAAATAAGGGTCAATCAGTAGACCCGTTTTACGATTGATGGTCTCCTGATGGCCTTCCCGGGCGAGCCGGTCACAAATATCCTGGGTCTGTCTGGACTGCCAGACGATCGCATTATAAATGGGAATTTCGGTTTCCTTATCCCACACAACGGTCGTTTCCCGTTGATTCGTAATGCCAATCCCTTCGATCTGCTCTGTCTGAATGCCATGCTCTGACAAGCAGGTCGCAATGACCGCCAGAATGGAGCCCCAGATTTCATTCGCATTTTGCTCCACCCAGCCCGGCTGAGGAAAATACTGCGGAAATTCCTTTTGAGCGGAATATACACTTACGCCCTCCTGATTGAACAAGATGGCACGGGAGCTGGTGGTGCCTTGATCCAAGGCAAGTATGTATTTCTCCATCCTCAATCTCCTTTCACTTAGCTTATTGCATTCAAAACAATGTAAACGTTATCAAGATGGAAGATAATGCTGAAACAGCTCTCTGCTTGAGGTGGTGACGGCCAGTGCTCCAGCCCGGATTGCCTCCTCCACCTGCTGGGGCGAACGAATCAAGCCCCCGGCGATGACGGGAATGCCTGTACGCAAGCGCACCTCTTCAATCATGTGCGGCATGGCCCCTGGCAGCACCTCGATGTAATCCGGCTGTGTCTTTTCAAGCAATGCGTAGCTCTTCTCCAGCGCCAATGTATCGAGCATGAACACCCGCTGAATGGCGGTGATGCCCTTCTGCTTTGCCTTCATAATAACACTGGACCGTGTTGAAATTAAACCGTCCGGCCGAATTTCCTGACATAAATAATCAGCAGCGTACTCATCATTTTTCAGCCCCTGAATCAAATCGGCATGCAGGAGCATGGATTTTTGTGTCTGCCGGATGAGCCGGTACAGCTGGCCGAGCCGTGACATTTGCGTATCCAGCAGCACACCGCAGGCATAGGGACTCTCCAGTATACGCTCCAGCTCTTTGATCTGCTTCGCTGCCGGCAATATTTTTTGCTCATGAAAGCTCAATGCCCTTCCCCTCCCTCTTCACAAACAAAGCCGGGGCCCTTACAGCCCCAGCGAAATATATTTCACTTCCACATATTCTTCAATCCCGTAATGACCGCCTTCACGGCCTAGACCGCTTTGCTTGAATCCGCCAAAGGGCGCCTGGGCTGTGGATGGCAGCGGATCGTTAATTCCAACAATACCATACTCCAGCGCTTCGGAGATTCGTACCGCCTCTCCCAGATGTTCTGTAAACACATATGCCGCGAGTCCGTAAGGACTGTTATTGGCCCGATCAATAACCTCTTCCTCTGTGTGATACACCGTAATAGGCGCGAGCGGTCCGAACGTTTCCTCCTGCATGCACAGCATATCATCTGTGGCATCCATTATGATGGTGGGAGAAATATACGTACTAGTATTGCTGCCAGGCTGCTCACCCGTGAGAAGCCTGCCTCCCTTTCTTAAAGCGTCCTGAATGTGATCCCGCACCTTGCGCGCTGCCTGATCGTGAATTAACGGCCCGATGTCGGTCCCATCCTCCATTCCGTTGCCAACCTTCAGCCTGGAAGCCAAAGCTGTCACTTTGCGGGAGAACTCCTCTGCAACTTCGGCTTGAACATAGATTCTGTTGGCACAAATACAGGTTTGACCGCCATTGCGGAATTTCGACAAGAGGACACCCTGCGCAGCCTTATCCAGATCCGCCTGATTCGTCACAATGAAGGGAGCGTGACCGCCAAGCTCCAAAGAAATTTTCTTCAAGGTTTCGGCTGCCCCCTGCATCAGCTGCTTGCCCACGGCTGTAGAGCCGGTAAAAGAGAGCTTTCGTACCCGGCTGTCCTTCTGCCAGGCTTCTCCAATCTCCGCTGCGCTTCCCGTCACGACATTGATCACGCCCGCCGGAATGCCGGCTTCATGGGCCAGCTCCGCCAGCTTTAGCGCAGTGTATGGGGTTTCTTCGGAAGGCTTGATCACGACCGTACAGCCCGCCGCCAAGGCGGGTGCGGCCTTCCGCGTAATCATCGAAGCCGGGAAATTCCAAGGCGTGATAGCTGCCGCAACGCCAACCGGCTGCTTCGTGACAAAGATTCTTTTGCCTGCAGCTGAGGCCGGGATGGTTTCACCATAGATACGCTTTCCTTCCTCCGCATACCAGTCAATGAAGCTGTTAGCATATGCAATCTCTCCCGCTGCTTCCTTCAATGGCTTTCCCTGCTCCAGAGTCATCATTTCAGCCAGCTCCTCCGTATGCTGCTCAATCAGATCATGCCAGCGGCGCATGAGACTTCCGCGCTCCCCTGCCGTTAATGACGACCAGCTTTTGAACGCTGCCGCAGCAGCATCCACAGCCCGAACGGCTTCATCTTGACCTCCCCGAGGAACATGCCCCAGAACAGAGCCGTCAGCCGGGTTGATCACCTCCATGGTGTCAGAAGCAGTAATCCACTCTCCATGAATGAACATGGCCTGTTTTAACATGATGTCAGCCTCCTTCTCACTATGTATTATCCACAGGCAGGACAAGCGAAGCAATATCAGGAGGCCTCGATCCGGCCGTTTCGCAGTGCAAATACGCAGTCTGCATTGCAAAATGCACAATGATGCTCAGGATGAGCCAGCACAATGGTCTTCTGCCCCTCGGCTGCCAGCCTGCGCAGGATGTACATCATGTCTTCGCATTGCTGGACATTCAGCTGTTGAAAGGGCTCATCCAGCAGCACGTAGTCTGAATTCTGGGCTATGATCATCGCGATATATGCCCGCTGGGTGTCATCCTCGTTCAGCTGATGCATATAGGTATGCTGCAGCTTTCTAAGGTCCATACTATCTAAAGCTTCATCCATGTATTGATGGTCTTCCTCATTGAGCTGCCCCCGGCTGTGCGGAAAACGTCCGAACGCGACCAGCTCCCGAACTGTGAGCCGAAGACCAATCGAGCGCGTCTGCTTCAAAATGGATGTCTTCCGTGACAGGTCAGTGCTTTTCCAATGATTAATTTCTTTGCCATCCAGCCAGATTTCACCGCTGTCTTTAGAAATGACTCTGCTGATCATAGACAGCAGGCTGCTTTTGCCCGAGCCTTGAGGTCCCGTGATCGAAGTAATCTGTCCTTGCGGAATGGTTGCTGAAATCTGATCCAGTGCCTGCACACCATTGTACGATTTGCTCACATTCAGAAGCTGTATCAAGAGGCATCCTCCTTCACCATGTCGTTGTTGTTATCTATAAGAAATAAGGGATCTATCACACTTAAATGATATTGATTATCATTCGCATACACTCAAAGTATAGCACCCCTTTTTGGATCCAACAAGCCAAGTGTGGAGGTAAGCCCATTTATTTGCTCTGAAATGTTTAAAAGGTTTGGAATACGATTAAATATGCTTGACAAGATAATCATCTTAATATTAAGATACTTACGTAATTAGTGTTTCTAACTAATTGTAATTACTTGATCTCACTATATTCTAGGAGGGTATTTCAATCATGTCTATGGATTTTCAAGCTGCACTGGAGCATCGCCGTTCGTACTATGGAATTAGCAAGGAATCTCCAATCTCCGATGATCGCATTCACGAAATCGTGAACGAAGCGGTGAAATATACACCAACCTCTTTCAATTCACAAAGTGCACGTGCTGTGGTACTGCTCGGCGAGCAGCATGACAAGCTGTGGAATCATACGGAAAGCATCCTGCGTGAGGTTGTTGGAGGCAGTGACGAGCAATTCAAATCCACCGCTGACAAAATGGCTTCCTTCCGCGCCGGCTACGGTACCGTTCTGTTCTTTGAAGACAGCACGGTGATTGCCAATCTGCAAGCCCAATTTGCACTGTATGCCGATAACTTCCCGGTCTGGGCTCAGCAATCCAACGGCATGCTGCAATTTGTAGTGTGGACGATGCTGGAAACTGAAGGCCTGGGCGCATCCCTGCAGCACTACAATCCGCTGATTGACGAGAATGTAAGAAACGAGTGGAATTTGCCAGAGAGCTGGAAGCTGATTGCACAAATGCCATTTGGCAAGCCAACCTCCGAGCCGGGTAAGAAGGAATTCCAGCCGCTGGACGAGCGTGTGAAGGTGTTTAAATAATTGGAATGGCCATAAGGTACAAAATAAAGCCGGCTGCTTGCAGCCGGCTTTACAATGCTTCAGGTTACGTTAGATGAAGAAAGTCGAAGTGATGATAACCAGAAGAATGAACAGTACCAGAATTACACCTGTTGTTGTTCCCCAAACGCCTCCACCGTGGCATGCGCTCATGAAGATCCCTCCTGAGAAAAAGTTGTGTGTGATCTAGTCACAATGACAATATATTCTCCGGGACGTCAGGTGCAACGGCAAACGCCCAGAGGTGAGGAATATCCTAAGATCCTATCCTTCCTGTCCTGCAAGCATTCTTCCCCCGTATGGTGCCAGCATCTCGTCGGCAGCTGCAAGCAAAGGCCTGGTCTCCCCCGATTTATACAGCGTCATCAACGCCTGCTCTAATCCCCCCGCAATGGCCGGGTTGAAGGATTCCAGGCGCCGAAACAGCGTTTTACCCTCGCCAACCCATTGCAGATGAACCCGCAAATAAAACTCACTGAGCAGTGTGCTTAGCTTTTGTGCTGTAAAATACAGCTCCCCTGGTCTAGCTGCACCCACTAAATCCATCATATACTCCGTTATGGTATACCGGCTCTCGGCAATATCATAGGAGGTGAGCGGCATGGGACCATAATCCAGATCACGCTGGGCCGCCTTTCGCACCTCTTCCCCTTCAGGTGTTGTGACAATCACCTTTCCTTCCGTTAGCATGATTTGCAATGTCGGGTTGGCCGCCTCTACCCCGGCATCAAACATCTCCTCGAAGCCGGAGCTATGCAGCAAAAAGATCTCCACCACCCAGCCTCCAGACTGCACAGTCCTTCTGTCAAAATCGTCTGTCGCCCCGTCATCCACAATGACAATGTCCAGATCCGAGTGCTCATTAGCCTCTCCCCGGGCAGCACTACCTCCAAGCACAGCCAGCAGGCAATTACGATAGTGCTCCTGCACGACCTGCCTCGCTGCCTCCAGAGGCTCTTGTCGCTTCATTGGATGTTCCTCCCCTGACTGAATTTTGCACTAAAAAAAGCTTTATTTATTACATTCAGCGAAAACCCCGGAGGTACCATCTTCATATGGTAAATAAACCAGGGATTTGGGTAGCCCTAAACCCCGATGAAGGAGGAGTATCGTTGAACTATATTCATATGCTTTCCAGGCTGGGTATGGGCAGCGCCCATCCGGGCGGCTTCGAGGCCACACTCCGGCTGTTCCGCAAAGAGCCGCTTCAGCCTGGCAGCCGTATTCTGGAGGTAGGCTGCGGAACCGGACGTACAGCCTGCTATCTTGCGGAGCAGGGTTATCAGGTGACGGCCATTGACCTCCATGAACAGATGCTGGCGAAGGCTCAAGCCCGTGCTGATGCCATGGAGGTCCAGGTACGCTTTCTGCAGGCCGATGTGTGCCGTCTTCCCTTTGAAGATGAAGAGTTCGATATTGTCCTTGGTGAATCGGTAACTGTATTTACGGATGCTGCCGCTTCCCTGTCGGAGTACTGCCGGGTGCTGAAAAAAGGCGGAATCCTGTATGACCGCGAGCTGCTGCTCGATCAGGCCATGCCGGAGGAGGCACTGCAGGAGCTGCAGCAATTTTTCGGCATACCACGCCTCATGCTGCGGGAGGAGTGGCATCGCCAGCTTCTATCCAGCGGCTTCACTTCCGAAACGGCCCTGGAATATAACTATTTCACCGACCAAATGAAGCAGGAGCAGACCCAGCATGCAGACAGCATGGAAATCAGAGATGAGGGCATCCTGCTCGACCTCAGTCTGTGGGAAACGGTATTCCAGCATGACCGCATGATTCTGGACAATACAGAGTATCTGGCCTCCGCTTTATTCAAAGCGGTCAAGTAACCATTCGTTATCATCTTAAGCCGTCGATCCGGGCGGCTTTCTCTTTATTTCATTTGAAACTAGACGGTTAGACCTATTTTTACAAGATATCCTAATTTTTCGTATCCAATATTGTCGATTAATGCTACAATCATGGTAAAAACATCCTATGCTTTAAGGAGGACATGCTTTATGTCATGGTTAAACAAGCTTTCCATCTCCGGTAAGGTGAAGACGGCATGCTATGCAATTGCTGCATTATTCGGGATCCCGATGCTCATTTCATTCTTATTGATGGACAAGACGGTGATCGGAATCATTTTGGTAGCGGTTCTGTTCGCGGCTGCATACCCTTTGTCATTGCTTTTTGAGAGAGCGCTTACAGACTCTTTTTCTGACATTACGAGCGTTTCCTCCAAGATTGCCAAAGGAGATTTTACGTACAAGGTAGAGGAAGTCGGCGGAATGATGGACCTTAGCCGTACCTTTAACAGCATGGTGGACCGCCTGCGGAAGATTCTACAAGAAACCTCGGAAATTACGAAAAAGGTGACCCGCTCCAGTCAGGCCATTTCGGCCAAGAATGAACAGCTTACCACGATGATGAGCCAGGTATCTCAATCCTCCAACGAGCTTGCCATCGGGGCGAATGAAATTTCGGAGGATGTATCGGATATGACGGAATCCATCCGGGAGATTGAGGAGAAGGTTAGCAATTATACGGACTCCACCCGCGAGATGAATCAGCGCTCCCAGCACACGCTCGGTTTGGTGGATCAGGGCCGCCTTTCTGTTGCGAGACAGTCCGAGGGCATGCAGCGCAACATTGAAGCGACGGAGAAGGTGGCTGAGTCCATCAAGGCCTTGTCATTAAATGCCAAAGGCATTACCAAAATAACAGAGACGATCTCGGAAATCGCAAACCAGACGAATCTGCTTTCACTGAACGCCTCGATCGAGGCGGCACGAGCGGGAGAGCATGGCAGCGGCTTTGCCGTCGTCGCTCAGGAGGTTCGCAAGCTGGCTGAAGAGTCCACCCTGTCGACACGGGAGGTATTCAATCTTGTTCGCAGCATTGAGCAGGATGTACACCTGGCAGGACAGAATATCAAAATTAACGAAGAGGTCGTTCGGCATCAAACCGAAATGATTCAGGAAGCCGAATTGATCTTCGCCCGCATGGTAGACAGCGTTCAATACATAACCGATCAAATTGCAGAATTTTCCAAGGAAAGCGAAAGTATGCTGGAAAGCGCTCAGAGCATTTCCTCTGCCATCCAGAATATTTCAGCCATTACCCAGCAGTCTGCCGCAGGCACTCAGCAGGTGTCGGCTTCCATGAATGAAGGTATTGCATCTATGCAGACGATGGCCGAGGAAGCTCAAGCGATGAGTGATGCTGTATTCCAGCTTCAGAAGACCATTAACATTTTCAAATTCTAGGGCCTGCATTGATAAAAGCTCTGCCTCCGCAGCTATGGAGACAGAGCTTTTATATGTTCAGGTATGATTCAATAGGCGTGGGCTTAGGCTTTACGGAAGTGCTTCTCCGCCTCCAGCACTGCCTTTAAGGTCGTTACAGCCTGTCCGATAATCTCTACGCGCCCAGGGTGAATGCGCAGCCGCAGCACTCCCGTCCGCTTCGATATTTGCTCGGCAGCCAGCTCGTTTTTCCCCAATCGCTGGGACCAATACGGCGCCAAAGCGCAATGCGCGGAGCCCGTGACGGGGTCCTCATTCACACCCACTGCCGGGTAAAAGCAGCGGGACACGAAGTCCATCCCTTCCCGTTGACATGAACTCGTCACGATGATTCCCCTGGCATCCAGACTCTTCCACTTCCCGAAATCCGGTGCCAGCTGCTGCAGGATGTCCTCACTTGCCACCTCAACGAGATAGTCCATCCGATTCCGTCCCACGTAGACATACTCAGCACCCAGCCCTTCCGCAAGCGCCTGGGGCGCCGGACATGAGCTCTCGACTTCTTGCGGGAAATCCATTGCAATCCAGCCATCCTTCTGCCTGGCTGCCGTAAGGATACCGCTTTTTGTATGAAAGCGGAGTACTTCAGCCTGACTATAGCCCTGCTCCCACAAAATATGAGCACTTGCGAGCGTCGCATGACCGCACAAATCCACCTCGCTTGCCGGAGTGAACCACCGCAGCTCGTAATCCTTCTCTATCGGCACAAGAAAAGCCGTTTCGGACAAATTCATTTCTGACGCGATCGACTGCATCCAGGTCTCTGGCATGGGCTGGTCCAGAACCATGACGCCAGCCGGGTTTCCGGTGTAAGGCTGACTCGTAAAGGCATCAGCCACATAAATGTTCATCATCAAACCCTCCATCCATACTTCGATTGCCGCAGATCATGGCTTCTAATTATAAGGTGTCAATCCATGCTATCTTGAGGGGTTAAATCTTCTAAAGCTCATACGAATCAGTAGATAAAGCAGGGCAAGAGCGATCCCTCTGCCCAGTAAACCTACCCAGGGATCCATGTGCATGATTCCAAAAGAACTCTCATTCGGTAAACCCATTCCGATTTCGGAATCAGTACGGCTAGGCATCATGGATTCTGGCATGTCTTCCATACTTTGAGGAATACTCATTACGCCCATTACCTCTTGAGTCAGCAGATACCCTTCCGCGACATTCCATAGCAACAGCAGACCTGCAGCAGCTGTTCCGTAAATGACAGCCTCCAGGAGCATTTTTTTCACAACGATAGACCTCCTCTTCACATCCCATGAAAGTGAATCAACAGTATTCAAATTTTACAGCATTCTCCTATTCTATCACTTCTTGTACATGAAGGTAAGCTGCTATTGTACCTGCCGCTCAAACAAGGCGTCACGCTGATTCATTTTTGAAATGATACTTAGCAGTCCAATACTTACGCCCCATAATATGAATCCCAGTATGAGCAGCAGCGTCGGTCCCAGCACGAGCAGACCTGTGGATTGACCCACGATCAGCCCGACAATGGGCAGCACAATGACCCCTCCGATTTGCTGAGCCTCCTGAAAGGTCTTGGATCTGGCCGACACCCACACGCTGAACAGTATGGTGCAGAATGTAAACGCCGGGGCCACCCATAGCAGCATGATCAGCCAATTCGCGTTCGGAAAAATAATCTCCTGAAACAGCGGATAAGCAAGTACATTGATGAGCAGGCCGGAAAGCACAAAGCTGGCCAGTGCCGCGGTATACGAAGGAATAAACGAAGCCAGCAGCTTGCCCAGAAATAAATCCTTGATCTCCAGCGGGGAGAACAGCAGGCTTTCCAGCGTGTTCTGCTCCTTCTCGCCTACAAAGCTGTTGACGGCAATCATTAATGCATTAATGACAGGAATCAGCATAAACAGCGGTGCTAACAAAAAATTCACGCCCACATAGATCAACCGGTGACGTTCTGTGGGCAAAGACTGCAGCAGCTCGGGAGGCAAAACCTTCAGCAGCTGCGCCATTTCAGCATTTTGACTCATATCTACCGTTCTCACGAGGAGGATCAAGCCCGCCGGAAAGAGCACACCGAACAGCAGCGGCAGCAATATCAGGCCAATCCATACCTTGCTCGTCCTCCAGATTGAGGACATATCCTTTCGGGCTACTGCCCAAATCATGCTAGTGTTCATGCTGCCTCCTCCTGACTTCAAAATACAGGGATTCCAGATCCCGATTTACGATTTCCGCGCTGTAAAGCTCCCCACAGGACAGGACCTTGCGGAGGAGGTCTGGAACCTCATCTCTCGCGGGCACGGTGAACATAAATTTCCCTTGCCCCAGCTCCTCGCAAGCAAACCCGGTAGACAGGGCGTCCTTCAGGGTCAGCGTAGATTCCACAACCAGCTTCACAGCACCTGCATACCTTGCCTCCAGCTCTGGCAATGTCCCGGACTCGATTAACCTGCCTTGATCAAGAAACAGATACGTATTGCAGATGTCTTCCAGCTGATACAACACATGCGAGCAGATCATAATACTTGTGCCTTCCTCCTGGTTGAGCTGTCGCAAGAATCCTATCATATCCCGGATTCCGTCTGGATCCAGACCGTTGGTCGGCTCATCCAGAAACAGAAGCTCCGGCTCATGAAGCATCGCCTTGGCGATCGCGAGCCTTTTTTTCATACCGGTGCTGTAGGCACCCACCTTCTTCTCGCCGTGCTGGGCCAGCTGAAAGCGCTCCAGCAGGCTCTCTATCCGTGCTGCACTCCGGCAGCTGTAGAGACGCGAGAAAAAGTCCAGATTTTCTCTGGCGCTCATATCCTGATACAGGCCTGCACTTTCCGTAACTACCCCGCATCGGCTGCGGATTTCATTGCCCTGCTGCGCGGGATTGAGGCCGAACACAGACAGCGTTCCCCCATCCGGAGAAATTACGCCATTCATCAAACGGATTAACGTGGTCTTCCCCGCGCCGTTCGGTCCCAGGAGCCCGACGATGTCTCCCTGCTGCACGTAGTAGGATACATCCTCCAGGATGACCCGCTCCCCGAACTTTTTATGAATTTGATTGAGCTGAATCAATGCAATCCCCTCTTTTTTTCTCTGACTTCGTTCTTGGAGTGTTTCCATTCCGGATACTTATATTACGAATAGCCCGGATCAACCGTTCAATTCCGGGTCGGTTTTGTCGTCCGCCCCGGGAACAATTTTGACTTTTTCAGCGAATCATTTGTAATTCCGTGCCGGGCGTGTTTAATATAGGGTAGAAAAACTAACCAGTCTGCAGGAGGGATCTCATGAAGGAAACGTTAAAGATTGCCATCGTCGGCTGCGGCGGCATCGCGCGAGCGGCTCATATTCCAGCGTATTTGAAAAGTCCCGGTGCTGAAATCAAATATTTCTGTGATTTTAACCTGTCTCTCGCCGAAGAGCTCGTTCGCGAGCACGGCTGCGGCACCGCGGTTCAAAATTACAAGGACATTCTGGATGATCCGGATCTGGATGCCGTCTCTGTCTGTACTCCGAATCACGTCCATGCATCCGTGTCTATTGAATTCTTAAGAGCGGGCAAGCATGTATTGTGCGAGAAGCCAGCTGCCCGAACGTACGAGGAAGCACTTGAGATGCAGAAGGCGGCTCAGGAAACCGGCAAAATCCTGCTCATTGGCGTCGTCAACCGCTTCAACACCGCAGTAAATATCATCAAGGATATGATTGAGGACGGCGAGCTGGGAGATTTATATCATATTTATGCCAGCTTCCGTGCACATCGCTCCATTCCCGGACTTGGCGGCGCCTTTACGACGCGCGCGGTTGCAGGCGGGGGTGTTATGATTGACTGGGGAATTCATTACCTCGATATTGTGATGTATTGCTCAGGCGATCCCAAGCCCAAGACCGTCAGTGCGCAAGCTTATTCGAAGCTCGGCCGTAATTTGAAGGATTATGCCTACCTAAACATGTGGGCCGGACCGCCAAAATATGACGGTACATATGACGTGGATGATTTTGTGACCGCGTTAATTCGGACAGAGGGCCCTACCATCTCCATGAACGGAGCCTGGGCTCAAAATATCGGCGAAGAAGAAATGTATATTGATTTCCTGGGAGATCAAGCCGGCATTCGCCTCACCTATGGCGGTGATTTCAAGCTGTATAGTGCCAAAAGCGGTGCATTGATTGAATCTACTCCGAAGTTCAACAAGAAGGATCAATTTCAGGCAGAGATTGATTCTTTCTTAGGCAGCATCCGGACCGGTACGAAGCTGCCCTCTCACATCGATACCGTTATTATTTCGGCCAAAATGATTCAGGCGATCTACGATTCCTCCGAGCTGGGCAAAGAAATCTCGTTTGATTCGTAAACGGCTTAACAGCATCCGTAAAAATTAAAGGGGCCATCCCACAAGATCTAGGGTCTTGCGGGATGGCCTCGTTTGTTGTTGCGAGCTGCTCACCGTACGAAACGTTCCTCCCCTCGCTGTTGCTCTCAAATTTCTTTGAATGATTCTAGCAAGGGAGAAATTCGGGGGCAAAGGCGACCGCTACCGCGGGTCCGGAATCGTTTCGTCCTCTCCGCTGCGGATTCCGGCGCTGTCTGCTTCGAGGCCTGCCAAAAGTAACCCTTGAGGTCGGATGGCTTTCGCTCAATCATCATTTGCTCAAGAAGGTGGCAATAGACCAAAAGTCAGAAATGGCGATGTAGGGATAACCTCCCCAGCATCGCCATTTCTTCATTTCTGGCTTAATTTTTCATAAAAAAACTACTTTGGGACAGCCCCTTTTTGCACCTGTCTGAGAAGGTTTCACGAGCCTTCCTTCACAGCGTTACCTTGCGACTGCTTCCAATGCTTCAACAGGATTAAATAGACCTTTTCCAGGTTCTCTGAGACGCTCTGCTTCATAATACTTACATCTGCAGATGCCATGTTTTTATTCATGCGGATCAGCAGCCGCTTCAGACCCTTATGACTCGATACATAGCCTTCCGCATCTTTAAGCTGAATGCCAATCATATGCTGGTTCAT
The DNA here is from genome assembly GCF_044383795.1 of Paenibacillus sp. JSM ZJ436. Lineage (NCBI taxonomy): Bacteria > Bacillati > Bacillota > Bacilli > Caryophanales > Paenibacillaceae > Paenibacillus > Paenibacillus sp. JSM ZJ436. Next base: position 2,231 of record NZ_JBISEO010000004.1, on the reverse strand, counting down.
ATAGCTGTACAGAACAATATCCTCAATTTCTTCCCAGCGGATCCGTCCACCATTGACATAGGATGAATGATCGGTCAGGCCCTCGAGGTCAATGACCAGCGCAGGTCTAGGCTTTATCAGACGCATTAAGAAATACAGCATGCATAAGCCGAAGACGAGAGTCGACACAATGCCTACGGCAATGAGTATGAAGGCGTCTGCTTCTTCAGATTGCCCGATCACCATCATCAGGATGCCGATCAGCACGAACCCCAGGGAAATAATAAACAGCTTCCCCGGCTTTCCATAAATAACGATATCTTCTGTGCTAGATGTAGATGAAGAAGAATGAAACGATGATTCCACGATGGTATGCCTCCAGGTTGTCATTGTTACGATTCGCCATTCCTTAAGTCATTAACGCTTCATGGCCTGATCTGTGTTAATAATGTGCTGCAATGCCTGCTCCAGCCCTTCATACTTGAACGTATACCCTTCCTTCAAGAGCCGCTCCGGAAGAACCCAGCGGCTCTTGAGTACAAGCTCAGTCTCTGTCTTGATAAAGACGGCTCCCATCTCCAGCATCCAGCGCGGCGAGGGCAGACCCCAGGAGGTCCCCATGACCTTGCGCAGCGACGACATGAGCTCTCGATTCGTAACCGGCTGAGGGGAAGAGCAATTAAAGACTCCGCTCAAATCACTGCGATCCCGCAGAAACAGCACGATGCCCAGAAGGTCCTCAAGATGGATCCAGCTGAACATCTGATTTCCCGGTCCCTGCCGGCCGCCCAGCCGATAACGGACAAGGTTCTGAAAGGGAGTCATTACCCCGCCGCCTGGTCCCAGCACGATGGCAATCCGCAGGGCAGCCTGCCGGGTGGTGGGCAGCTGAAAGCCAAAAAAGGTCTCCTCCCATCGCTGGGCCACCTCGACACTAAAGCCGGACCCGATCTCCCCGTGCTCCTCTGTCATCGGCCGATCCTCAGCATGACGGTAAATGGTTGCCGTGCTGGAATTGATCCACAGCTCTGGCGGCTGTTCACACGAGAGTACGGCCTCCCCCAGAATTCTCGTCGTTTCCGTACGGGAGTCAAATATTTCTTGCTTGTTTCGTTCATTGTACCGGCAATTTACGGATTTGCCTGCCAGATTGATGAGCAGCTCTGCTCCATCCAGAGCAGCTTGGATCCCGGAAGCATCCTCCCAGGAAATATGCTCCTTTTGCCTTGAAATCAGGTGCAATTCATAGCCAAGTGTCTTCAGCTGCTGTGCAAGATAGGTGCCGATAAAGCCTGTTCCTCCGGCCAACACTGCCTTTTTCATATCGCAAACCACCTTCAGCTTTAATTGATTGCGGTGCGGTGCACGCTGAACTTGAAGCCTGATGATGCTACTTCAGGTTCCCCTGCATGAGCGCTGCCAGTGACGCTGCCTGCTCATTCGGGGCACCTCTCAGCCCTTGAATGACGCGCTCCTGTCTTTCCCGGGAATGATTCTGGCTGAGCTTCCACTGACCCTCTATACGGCTGATCCTGATATTAAACCCGACAATGCCTTGAAGGAGACCCGTTACCAGCTCTTCATTACTCTCATCCAGCCGGTAAACACTGGAAGGCTCCTCATATGTATTCACCAGCTCCTGAAGCATGGGAAACATTGCACCGTCATCCAGCATCTCTACCCGGCCATACACATGCACTGCGGTATAATTCCAGGTCGGAACTGCTGCATTGGTTCCGTACCAGGAAGGAGAGATGTAATGATGCGGGCCCTGGAAAATCACGAGCACCTCCTGCCCCTCCAGCTCCCGCCATTGATCATTGCCCCTGGCAAGGTGACTGGTCAGGCAGTGCTTCTCTGGCTGAAGCAGAAACGGAAGATGACTGGCCTGCAGTACTGAGGGAGATGCAGATGAAGATGGTGCAGAGATCAGAATGCCAAAGCTGTTTTGCTCAATAAAGGCGTACAGCGTCTCTTGTTCTTCCATTCGAAAGGGTTTGGGGATATACATCAACGGCGCTCCTTTATATTCAAGCAATACTCTTACAAACTCCAGAATCTAGCAACCATTATATTACATATTATAGAATCAGAACAGAGCAAAAAGAAGAGGCTGTCCCACAAGTGATATGCTCCCTTTACGGTAGACAGGTGAAATAATAAAACCTGTTTTCGTGAGGGGAGCATTTTTTGTGTCCAGAAAAATAGAGCGGAATGCCTCAGAGAAATTTGCCATTATTCAAGAAATCAGG